>DAITMW010000140.1:0-18162 GCA_036834945.1 Steroidobacteraceae bacterium | reverse complement strand
ATGGAGGAAATGACCTCCACCGTCAAACAGAACGCGGACAACGCCGCCCAGGCGAATCAACTCGCCGCCGCGGCGCGCGCGCAGGCCGAGAAGGGAGGCGAAATCGTAGCGGAAGCGGTCACAGCGATGGCAGGCATCAACGAAGCGAGCAATCGGATCGCGGACATCATCGGGGTCATTGACGAGATCGCCTTCCAGACCAACCTGCTGGCGTTGAACGCCGCGGTCGAGGCCGCACGCGCGGGCGAGCAAGGCCGTGGATTTGCGGTCGTGGCGGCGGAGGTCCGTACCCTCGCCTCCCGCAGTGCCACCGCCGCGAAGGAAATCAAAGCGCTCATCGAGGACAGTGTCGCGCGCGTCGAGCATGGCTCGAAGCTCGTGGGTCAGTCGGGGCAGTCCTTGTCGGACATCGTGACGGCTGTGAAAAAGGCCACTGACATCGTGGCGGAGATCGCCGCGGCCTGTCAGGAACAGGCCAGTGGCATCGACCAGGTCAACAAGGCGGTCTCCTCCTTGGACCAGGTGACGCAGCAGAATGCCGCGCTGGTGGAGGAAGCCGCATCGGCAGCGGAGTCGCTCAGCGAGGAAGCTCAGACGCTGGATCGCTTGATGGCGAACTATCAGATCGTGGGGCATGACAGGGCGGGCACCGTGACCGCGGCGGCGGACAGGCGTAAGGCCTCGAGGCCGTGGAATCAGCGGGCCCGCGGCGCGCGGGCGGCTGCGAATCAGGCCCCTGACCTGCCCGCTGTGGCCAAGGCCTCGGGTAGCGACAGTGAATGGACAGAGTTCTGAAGGGCAGGAGCGAGGGGTGGGGTGCGCGGTGCTGGGAAACTGGCGCTGCGCGCTCTTTTTTGGGGCAGTCGACGCTGGATTAATACTATTATAATATCCGCGACCTTCGATTGCCGGACACCTGAGGGGGTCATATGGCGGACGCAGGTCAGCGCGTTACAGCGCCCGCGCAGCGGGAAGCCAATCCGCGGCCCGTGCCGCGTCTGAGCCGACTTGCTGTCGACCGGGCGTTGTCGAGTCATGATCAGATTGCCGCGATTCTCGGCACTGAGATTCTGCGCGGGATTCACAAGCCCGGGGACAATATGCCCTCGGAGCCGGATCTCATCGCGCGATTTCAGGTCTCCCGTACGGTGATGCGCGAAGTGATGAAGACACTAGCCGCCAAAGGGCTGGTGGTCTCCAAAACGCGCATCGGCACGCGCGTGCGCGATCCGGTGCATTGGAACTACTTCGACGTCGACGTGCTCGTATGGCGCGTCCGGATCGGGTTGGACGACGATTTCATGCGCAGTCTGACGGAGATCCGGCGTGCACTGGAGCCCGCCTCTGCCGCCCTGGCCGCGCAACGGCGTACCTCGATCGATCTCGCTCGGTTGCGCGACTGTGTGCGCGAGATGGCGCAGTCGGGGCATTCGCGGCAGAGTTTCGCGGAAACGGATCTGGACTTTCACCTGGCGATCGCGATCGCTTCAGGCAATCCCCTGCTGCGGTCCATGGCGAGTGTGATCGAGGCGGCGCTCGCGGCGCCCTTTTCGCATAGCTCGCCAATCGATGATGCCAGTGATCACGAGGTGACGGTCAACAGTCACGCCGCGATCGTCGATGCGATCGAGGCGCGGGATGAGCACGCCGCCGCAGCCGCCATGTTGAAGGTGATCGATATCGGGGTGCGGCGGATCGACTCGATGCGCAAGAAGCAGCGCGGGTTGAAGCGCTGACGGATCAGGTCGTCAGCTCTTCCTTCGGCAGCGATTCCCGCACCCTGCTTCCCCACAGCGCGTAGAAGAGTACGTACACATAACACGCGGCCGGCAACAGGTACGACAACTGCAGGCCGACGTGATCGGCGATTACGCCTTGCAAAGCTGACAGCGCGCCGCCGGCAATCGCCATGATGAGGAGGCCTGAGCCCTCTTCCGTCAACGGACCCAGACCGCGGATTCCCAGCGTGAAGATGGTCGGGAACATGATCGAGTGGCACAGGCCGACGGCAATGAGGCACCACATGGCCAGCGGCCCTTTCGTGGCCACCGCGGTCAGAGTCAACACGAGGGCGCCGATGCTGACCAGCGTCAGCACACGCTCGCCGCTCACTTTGCGCATCGCGAACGCACCCAGGAAGCGGCCGGCCATGGCGCCGCCCCAGAACAGGGTCAGGTAGTTCGCGGCCTCCGCGTGGCTCATGGCACCGATCTGCGGCAGGGAGATGAAGTTCACCAGGGTTGAGCCGATGCCGATTTCCGCGATCAGGTAGATGAAAATCGCCGGCACGCCGAACACCAGGTTGGGATGGTGCCAGAGGCTCTGCCGTTTACGCTCCTCACGCGCGGCGCGACGGTTTTCGGCCGCCAGGTCCGGCATCCTCACCCGCCATACGAGGAGCGCGAGCGCGACCAGGACGCCTGCAATCAACACGTACGGCAGCTCCACCGCCTGGGCGTCCGCGGCACGCTGCGCGCTCGTCAATGCAACATCGCCCGGCCCTGCTGTCCCGCCTGCGCTGCGGCCCAATATCAGGATTCCACCGAAGATCGGGGCGACAGTGGTGCCCGCGGAGTTGAAAGCCTGCACGAGGTTGAGGCGGCTCGAGGCCGTGGCCGCCGGGCCGATGACGGCGACGTAGGGATTCGCGGCGACCTGCAGCAGCGTTATGGCGCTCGCGAGAAAGAACAGTGCGATCAGGAAAACGCCGAACGAGGCAAACGCGGCCGCCGGTACGAACAGCAGCGCGCTCACGGCCATGCCGAAGAGGCCGAAGATGATCGAGGCTTTATAGCCGATGCGCTCGAGCAGCTTCGCGGCCGGCAGCGACATCAACAGGTAGCCGAGGTAGAAGACGAACTGGATGAGCAGGGATTGGCCGTAGTTGAGCGAGAACACGGCCTTCAGGTGCGGGACCAGGATGTCGTTGAGGACGGTGGCGAAGCCCCACATGAAGAACACGGTCGCCAGGACGGTCAGCGCGGCGCCGTAGCGCTCGCTGGACTGTGGACGGTCGGTAACGATCGTTCCGATGGGCGGTGCTGCCATGATCCCCCGCTATGCGCATGAACCCGCAATTGCCGGGGGCAAGCTCACCATGTATTGTCTGACTAATCAAGAGCAGTGCGGCGAGGGGCCGGAACCGAAGCAACATGCAGCCGCCCGAAAGATCAATGGGCCCGCCGATCCGGATGGGGATCGTGGGGGTCGGAAAAATCGCGCGCGATCAGCACATTCCGTGTATCGCCGCCCACCCCGGATTCAAACTTCTCGCCGTCGCGAGCCGCCACAACGGGGTCGAAGGCCTGCCCTCCTACACAGGCTTCGAGCAGATGCTCGCGGGATCTCCGGAGGTGGATGCGGTGGCGATCTGCACTCCTCCGCAGGCGCACTACCAGGTCGCGAAAGCAGCGCTCGACTCAGGGCGGCACGTGTTGATGGAAAAGCCCCCCTGCGCCTCACTCGGGCAACTCGACGGCCTGATCAGGCTCGCGAAGACCGCGCAGCGCACTTTGTACCAGACATGGCACTCGCAGCATGCGCGCGCGGTCGAGCCTGCGGCACGCCTGTTGGCGCAGCGTAAGGTCCGCTGCATCCAGATCACATGGAAAGAGGACGTGCGCCGGTGGCACCCTGGCCAAGGGTGGCTGTGGGAGCCGGGCGGGTTCGGCGTATTCGATCCGGGGATGAACGCGCTGTCGATTCTGACGAAGCTCATCCCGGAGCCGATCTATCCCGAGGCCGCGCAACTGTTCGTGCCTGCCAATTGCGGGGCACCGATCGCGGCGGAGGTCGAACTCCGCACCGATAGCGGTATCGACGTTCACGCGAGCTTCGATTTCCGGGAGACCGGGCCGCAGCGCTGGAACATCGATATCGACACCGACGAGGGGGCGATGCACCTCTCGGCCGGCGGGGGTCACCTCACCCTCGGTGATCAGCCTGTGCCGGACGATCCGGGCTCTCTGGATGCGGAATACGCCGCTATTTACCGGCGCTTCCACGAGCTCATCACGGGCGGCGAGTCGGATGTCGACACGCGGCCGCTGCAACTGGTGTCCGACATATTTCTCGTCGCCAGGCAGATTCCGGTAGAGTCCTTTGTGGACTAGCCGCGCCGGAGCGAACAGCAAGTTATGTCCCGCCCTCTTCCCAACAAACGCCTGCGGCTGCACGGGACGATCGCGCAGGACCTCGGCAGTCAGATCGTTACCGGGCAGCTCAAACCCGGGACGGTGCTGGACAACGAGGTCGAGGCCAGCGAGCGGCTGAAGGTATCGCGCACCGCATACCGCGAGGCGGTGCGAATCCTGGCGGCGAAGGGGCTGGTGGAGGCACGACCCAAGGTCGGTACCCGCGTGAGTGACCTGCATCGCTGGCACCTGCTCGATCCGGACGTGCTCGGCTGGATTTTCGCGGGGGAGCCGGACCCGCAGCTCATCGCCGGGCTGTTCGAGCTGCGGCGGATCGTCGAGCCGGCGGCGGCCGGGCTTGCTGCGACGCGGCGGACGACGGCGGATCTGAAGGTGATGGAGCGGGCGCTGGAGTCGATGTCGAAGCACTCGCTCGCCCACGATGCCGGCCGCGCGGGGGACCAGGAATTCCACGCCGCGCTGCTGAGTGCGAGCGCGAACCCCTTTCTCGAGTCCCTCACGAGCAGTATTTCGGCCGCGGTCGCCCGGACGACGCTGTTCAAACAGCGGCATCAGCCACTGATGCGTGACCCCATCCCGGACCACATCAGCGTGTTCGAGGCCGTCAGGGATCGTAAGCCCAAGCGTGCGGAGCAGGCCATGGCGCGTCTCATCGATCTCGCTCTGCGCGATACGACGCAGGCGCGGGAACTCCGTCGTGGCAGACGCAGCGTTTCACCGGTGGCGGCGAGGGTTGGCGCCGCGAAATGAGCCGCCGCCCCGCACGGCGTCAAAGCGGCGATCGTCAGGCGTCTGAGTACCCAAATACCGCTTGCACGGCCTGCGGCTTGGTGCCATTTTGGTATTTGTCTGATTAATTGTCCTTACGGAAGCCTCGCATGACCGTACCCCCCGGCCAACCTCCCCGCCTCCGCTCGCGCGCCTGGTTCGACGACCCCGCCAACACGGACATGACCGCCCTGTACCTGGAGCGGTATATGAACTTTGGCCTCTCCCTGGCCGAGCTGCAGTCGGGCAAGCCTGTCATCGGGATCGCGCAGACCGGCAGCGATCTCGCTCCCTGCAACCGCCATCATCTGGTCCTGGCCGAGCGGGTGCGGGAAGGCATCCGGGAAGCCGGCGGGCTGGTGCTCGAGTTTCCGGTCCATCCGATCCAGGAGACCGGCAAGCGGCCCACGGCGGGACTCGACCGCAACCTGTCGTATCTCGGGCTCGTGGAATTGCTGTTCGGGTATCCGCTCGACGGCGTCGTGCTGACGATCGGGTGCGACAAAACCACGCCCGCGTGCCTCATGGCCGCCGCCACCGTCAACATTCCGGCCATCGCCCTGTCGGTGGGTCCGATGCTCAACGGTTGGTTCAAAGGCGAGCGCACGGGGTCGGGGACCATCGTCTGGCGTGCCCGCGAGATGCTGGCGAAAGGCGAAATCGACCGGCAGGGGTTCATCAAGCTCGTGGCCTCGTCGGCGCCCTCCACGGGCTACTGCAACACCATGGGCACGGCGACCACGATGAACAGCCTGGCGGAAGCCCTCGGCATGTCCCTACCCCATTCGGCAGCGATCCCGGCGCCCTACCGCGACCGGCAGGAGTGCGCCTACCTCACCGGGAAACAGATCGTCGAGATGGTGGCCGCGGACCGCAAGCCCTCGGACATTCTCACGCGCAAGGCCTTCATCAACGCCATTCGAGTCAACACGGCGATTGGTGGCTCGACCAACGCGCCGATCCATTTGAATGCGCTGGCACGTCACGTCGGCGTGGAGCTGACCCTGGATGATTGGCAGGAGTTTGGCCGCGACATTCCGCTGTTGGTAAATCTCCAGCCCGCGGGGGAGTATCTCGGTGAGGACTACTACAGGGCCGGCGGTGTACCCGCCGTCGTTTCGGAGCTCATGCGCGCCGGGCTCATCGAGGACTCCGCCCTCACGGTGAACGGCAAGACCATTGGCGAGAACTGCGGCGCGGTCCGGATCGAGGATGAGCGTGTCATCCGGCCGTTCAACCGGCCACTCAAGGAAACGGCCGGCTTCTCGGTGTTGCGCGGCAACCTGTTCGACTCCGCCATCATGAAAACCAGCGTCATCAGTGATGACTTCCGTGCTCGTTACCTCTCCGATCCGGCGGACCCTGACGCGTTTGAAGGCCGCGCCGTGGTGTTTGACGGTCCCGAGGACTACCACGCGCGGATCGATGACCCGGCCTTGCAGATCGACGACCGGACCATTCTGTTCATGCGGGGCGCGGGGCCGATCGGCTACCCCGGCGCGGCCGAGGTCGTCAACATGCGGGCGCCGGCTTACCTGATCCGCGAAGGGATCCATAATCTGCCGTGCGTGGGTGATGGGCGGCAGTCGGGGACCTCCGCGTCACCTTCGATCCTGAATGCTTCTCCGGAAGCGGCCGCCGGTGGTGGACTCGCACTGCTGCGTACCGGCGATCGGGTTCGTATCGACCTGCGTCGTGGTGAAGCCAACATGCTGGTGAGTGATGAGGAGCTCGCGGCGCGGCGTAAGGAGTTGGAGGCACGCGGGGGCTATCCTATTCCGCCGAGTCAGACTCCGTGGCAGGAGATGCAGCGGGCTACGGTCGGACAGCTCGAAACCGGGGCCGTGTTGGAGCCTGCGGTCAAATATCAACGCCTGGCGCAGACAGTGGGTGTGCCGCGCCACAACCACTGAGTCTTTTTTCACTGCGGAGGCCGGTGTATGCAGAGCTATCGGATCATTCAGCGTCCTGTGCGCGATCAGCTCGGCGAAGGCTTGTGGTGGTCGGCACGCGAGAACGCTGTCTATTGGGTCGATATCCTGGCGCCGGCGTTACATCGGCTGGCGCTCACCGATGGGCAGGTGAGCTCGTGGCCGATGCCCGAAAAGATCGGGTGGGTGGTGGAGCGTCGCGACCGGCCTGGATTCATCGCAGGATTCCAGAGCGGCTTCGCCGAGCTCACGCTCGATCCCCTCGAGTGCCGGCCGCTGGCCGATCCCGAGCCGCAGTATCCCAACAACCGGCTGAATGATGCGACGGTGGATCACCTGGGGCGCATCTGGGCGGGCACCATGGATTGCGGAGCCTCGCTCGAGACGGGGTCGCTGTACCGCCTGGATGTGGATCGCAAGCTCACCTGCCACGACACCGGCTATATCGTGACCAACGGGCCGGTACTGTCGCCAGGGAACGAGTGGCTCTATCACAACGATACGGGGCGGGGTGTCGTGTATCGCTTCGCTGTGAGCGCGGATGGGGAGATCGGGGACCGGCGTGAGTTCTTGAAATTTCCTCGGGACTGGGGGTTGCCTGACGGAATGACGGTCGATGCCGCAGGGTGTTTGTGGGTTGCTCATTGGGGCGGCGCGCGGGTGAGCCGCTTCAGTCCTGACGGGAAGGTGGAGCGCGTGATTCCGTTGCCGGTCGCGCAGATCACGAATTGTGTGTTCGCGGGTGCTGCGCTCGATCGCATGTTCGTGACGTCGGCGGCGACCGGGAAGGACGATGAGGCGCTGGCCGGGTCACTCTTCGAGGTGGATCCGGGTGGCGTGAGAGGGTTGGCGCCCCACTGCTTTGGCGGTTGAGGCGCGAGCGGCGCGGGTTGCCGTTTTTTTTGAGCGCTTGACTAATTCGTTCGAATGAACGATTCTGAGATCATGACGACCAATGCCACTCATTCGCGGCTGCTGGACGTGGCCGTCGATCATTTCGGGCGCCTCGGGCTGGAAGGCGCCAGTACCCGGGCTATCGCCAAGGATGCGGATACGCCCATGTCTTCGATTACCTATCACTTCGGCGGAAAGGAAGGCCTCTATCTCGCGACGGCTTCGTACATCGCCGAGAGCCTGGGACGGCTGCTCTCCCCCGCCGTCGCGAAGGCTGCGGCCGCTTGTCAGCCGGGATGTACACGGGAGCAAGCGCGGCAGGCGCTGCATTCCATCTATTCGCATGCGGCGAAGGTGTTGGTCAGTGCGGAGACCGCGCCGTACGCGCGGTTCATCGTGCGCGAGCAGGCGAGTCCGACTGAGGCTTTCAATCGCATTTATGACGCCCTGATGGGTCCGATGTTGAGTCGGCTGGCCTTCCTGTTGGGAATCATCGCGGGAGGTACTCTCGGAGAAAGTGAGGCGCGCCTGCGCGCCGTTACTCTGATGGGTCAGGTGTTGGTATTCCGTGTTGCGCGCGAAGCCGCGTTGCGCGCTGGTGGGTGGAAGGATATCGGCCACAAGGAGCTCGAGGCCGTGCAGCGCGTGCTGGCGGATCACCTCGACGCTGTTCTCGATGGGCTCGCCAGGAGAAAGGGTGCATGACATGAACTCGAGTCGCCCCAAAGTCATTGGAATTGCCGCGGTTGCGGCGTTGGTCGTGGCTGCTCTGCTGACCCGGGGATTCGGGCTGTGGGGTCATCGGCAGGACGACCGGCTCGTGCTGAGCGGGAATGTGGATATCCGGCAGGTGGATCTGGGATTCAGGGTGATGGGTCGGATTGCGGCTATTCCTTATGAGGAAGGCGCGCATGTTGCAGCGAACGCGGTGCTCGCGCGACTCGACGCGTCCCCCTATGAGGCGGCTGTCGCGACCACTCTGTCGCAGGTTGGGGTGGCCGATGCCGCGCTCGCGAAGCAGCGTAATGGGAATCGGAAACAGGACGTCGCGCAGGCGCTGGCGCGGTTGGATGAGAGTCAGGCGACGCTCGTTCGTACCAAGGCGGATCTTGATCGGCGCACTCCCCTGCTGAAGTCGGGGGCCGTCAGCCAGGCGGTGTTTGATGCGACGTTGGAGCAGTACCACAACGCGCAAGCGCAGGTTGCGGTGGCGGAGCAAGCGCTTTCGCTGCAGCGCGAAGGGGCGCGGCGGGAGGATATCGACGCGGCTGTGGCCCAGCAGCGTGAGGCGGTGGCGCAGAACAACAAAGCGAACATTGATCTTGGCGACACCGTGTTGCGTGCCCCCAATGACGGGACGATTCTGACGCGGGTGCGCGAGCCGGGGGCGATTGTGCAGCCGGGCGAGACGGTGATGACGTTGACCATCGATCGGCCGATGCGTGTGCGTGCGTATATCGACGAGCCGGACCTGCATCGGATCGCTCCTGGGATGCGAGTCCTGGTGACGGCTGATGGAAATCCGAGGACGTATCACGGGACGATCGGGTATATCGCGCCTACCGCGGAATTCACCCCTAAGACTGTTGAGACGGTGGCTTTGCGGACGGACCTCGTCTATCGACTGCGGGTGATCGTTGACGATCCTGATGGTGGGTTGCGGCAAGGGGCGCCGGTGAGTGTGACGGTTGAGGGCGCGCGGCCGGCGGGGCGGTAGCATGACCGGGCAGATGGCCAACATCGAAGGCTCGAGCGGCAATGGCGCAGCCTCGCCCGGCACCATCGCCAGGGCCGATGCGGTCGTCAAACGGTTCGCAAAGGCGCCCAAGGCCGCGCTCGACGGCGTTTCCATCACTGTCGCCGCCGGCAAGATGACGGGACTGGTGGGGCCCGACGGGGCCGGCAAGACGACCCTCATCCGCGTCCTCGCCGGGTTGATCGATCCGGACGCCGGGAAGGTCGAGGTGTTGGGGCGACCGGCCACCCAGACGGATCGCAGCCGGATCGGGTATATGCCGCAGCGGTTTGGCCTCTACGAGGACCTGACCGTCATGGAGAATCTGCGGTTGTATGCCGATCTACGCGGCTTACCCGCAAGCGAGCGGGAGTCGAGCTTTGCGAGGCTGCTCGGCTTCACGGATCTGAAGCGCTTCACCGGGCGGCTGGCCGGCAAGCTTTCGGGTGGGATGAAGCAGAAGCTGGGGCTGGCTTGCGCCATGATCCGCACCCCTACCCTGCTGTTGCTCGACGAGCCCGGTGTTGGAGTCGACCCGGTGTCGCGGCGTGAGCTGTGGAGCATGGTGAAGGACCTGGCCGCGCAGGGCATTGGCGTTCTGTGGTCGACGGCCTACCTGGATGAAGCGGAGAAGTGTGACAGCGTGACTCTGCTCAACGAGGGACACTGTCTGCATTCCGGGCCGCCGTCCGCACTCACTGACGGACTGAAGGGTCGGGTATTCCGGATCTTTCTACCTCATGAAGGGCGGCGTGCGCTGTTGCGACGTGCGCTGGATGCTCCAGCGATTGCCGATGGCACGATTCAGGGTGCCTCGTTGCGGCTCATGTTGAAAGAGGGAGCGAGTCGTCCGGCAGCAGTCGAGCTAAGTGCGCCGGCGGATGCTGAAATCCGGTCCGCGCGGCCGCGCTTCGAGGACGCGTTCGTGGACCTTCTCGGCGGCGGGCCGCCGGGGACTTCGGCCCTGGCCCAACACTATCGGACCATTCCCGCGACCGATCGGCCGGTGATCGAGGCCAGGGGTCTCACGAGGCGATTCGGGGACTTCACGGCGGCGGATCACATTGAGTTCACGGTGCCTCGGGGTCAGATCTTTGGTCTGCTCGGACCCAACGGTGCCGGGAAGTCGACGACCTTCAAGATGCTGTGTGGCCTGCTGACGCCCACGGAAGGCACCGGTGCGGTCGCGGGCTTCGACTTGCGCAAGGCCAAGGACGACGCCCGGCAGTCGCTCGGTTACATGGCCCAGAAGTTCTCGTTATACGGCGATCTGTCGGTGCGGCAGAACCTCGATTTCTTCGCCGGTGCTTATGGGTTGACGGGCGCGGCAGCACGCGAGGCCATCGACCGCGCGGTCACGGTGTTTCACCTGGAGCGGTATCTCAAGGAAAACAGCGGCTCGATGCCTTTGGGTTTCAAACAGAGGATGGCTCTGGCGTGCGCGGTGTTACATCAACCACCGGTGCTGTTCCTGGATGAGCCGACCTCCGGCGTCGACCCCATCGTGCGTCGCGAGTTCTGGGGGCACATCAACGGTCTCGTCGAAAAGGGCGTGACCGTCCTCGTGACCACGCACTTCATGGATGAGGCGGAGTATTGCGATCAGGCCACTTTGATCTACAGGGCGCGGCAGATCGCCACAGGAACACCAGAAGAGCTCAAAGCGCGTGTCGGGCGTGAGGACGCCACCATGGAGGATGCCTTCATTGCCTTGATCAAGGCGAGCGACGCCGACCGCGGCAAGGAGGCTGCTTGAGCTTCCTTGCGCGGAGCATTGACCCGCGGCGGTTCGGCGCCCTCCTCATCAAGGAGACACGGCAGATCGTGCGGGACCCTTCGACGGCTCTGATCGCCTTCGTGCTGCCGCTCTTGCTGCTATTCATCTTCGGCTTTGGCGTGAACCTGGACACCGCGCGTACCCGCATCGGCATCGACCGACGCGATGGGAGCCAGGCCGCCGTCAGCCTCGCCCAGGACTTCGTCGGCTCACGTTGGTTCGATGTCGTGGACAGCCAGCCCATCAGCAGGCTCAGTAGCGAGCTCGTGGCGGGCACGATCCGCGGGATCATTGTCATTCCCGATGGCTTCGGGAGGAACGTGGCTACGGGCGGTGGCTCGATCCAGGTCATCACCGACGGGTCTCTGCCCAATACAGCGGGTTTTGTCGCCGCGTACGCCGAAGGAGTCAGGGCCAGCTGGGTCGCGAGGCATGCGATCGAACAAGGACGCGCGTCGCCAGGAATCGCACGCCCGCCTCCGATCGGGATAGAGCATCGATACTGGTTCAACCCGGAGCTGACCAGTCGCTTTTTCCTGGTGCCGGGCTCCATCGCGGTGGTCATGACCATGATCGGGACATTGCTGACGGCTCTCGTCGTGGCGCGGGAGTGGGAGCGCGGCACGCTGGAAGGCCTGATGGCGACACCGATCGGAATGGGTGAGTTCATCCTGACGAAGGTCGTGCCGTACTTCGTGTTGGCCTTGTGCTCGATGGCTCTGTGTACCCTGCTCGCCATCACGCTCTTCGGTGTGCCGTTCCGTGGCTCGCCGCTGGCCTTGCTGGCGATCTCGGCCGTGTTTCTGCTGCCGGCCCTGGGCCAGGGACTGCTGATCTCCGCCGCCACGAAGAATCAGTTCGTGGCCAGCCAGATCGCGCTCCTGACGGCCTTTCTGCCGACCATGCTGTTGTCGGGTTTTCTGTTCGAGATCGCCTCGATGCCGAAGGCGATCCGGCTGCTCACCTACCTGGTGCCGGCCCGGTACCTGATTCCGCAGCTGCAGACCGTATTTCTCGCGGGCGATGACTGGGGCCTCTATCTGCCCGACATGGCGGCGCTGTTGGGTTTCGGCGCGCTGTTCTTCGCTATCGCCATCCGGGTCACCCGGCGGAGGGTCGCATGACGGTCACACGGCTCAAGTCGATCATCATCAAGGAGCTGTGGGCCATTCTGCGCGATCCGCGTACACGCATCGTGCTCCTGGTGCCCCCGATCCTGCAGCTGTTGATCTTCGGGCTCGCGACCACGCTCGAGGTGAAGAACATGACACTCGGCGTGCTCGATCGCGATCACGGCGCGTGGAGCCAGGAAGTCATTCAACGCGTCGCGGGCAGCCCCAATGTGAGCCGTATCATTTCGCTCGCGGACGAGCGGGATTTGCGCAAGGCGATCGATCGGCAGTATGTCATCGCCGCCATGCGGTTCGACTCGCATTTTTCAGCCGACGTGGCCAGCGGGCGTGGCGGTACCATCGGACTCGTGTCGGATGGACGACGCTCCAATGCGGCGCAAATCGTGTCGAGCTATCTGGACCAGATCGCAGCTAGCGTGGGAGCTGCTGTTTCCAACGTGAGGCGCCAGCCTGTGGACGCCTCCCTCGGCGCCATCGTCACCCATTGGTTCAATCGCAATCTCGACTACCTGTGGTTCACCATGCCGGCGCTCATCGCGATCATGTCCGCTATCTCGGCCATGTCCGTCGTCGCGCAGTCTGTGGCGCGCGAACGGGAGCTGGGTACATACGACCAGTTGATGGTGTCACCGCTGCGCGTCGGGGAAATCCTCATCGGGAAGATGGTGCCTCCGGTGTTGATCGGCACGTTCATCACGACGGTCTACGTCCTCTTGATCCCCCTGGCTTTTGGCGTCCCTTTGACGGGGTCGCTCGTCTGGCTTTACGGTGCCCTGTTCATCTATCTCCTCGCCCTCACGGGGGTCGGGATGTTGGTATCGGTGCTCTCGGCCACCCAGCAGCAGGCCTTCCTGGGTATGTTCGTCGTCGCCATTCCGGTCATCCTGTTGTCCGGGTATGCGAGCCCCGTGGACAACATGCCAGACTGGTTGCAGGTCATCGCCCACCTGGACCCGGCCACCTACTTCCTCAAGGTGACCGAGGGAATCTTTCTCAAGGCGATGCCCGTGGGCGACGTGGTCGACAATTGCTGGCCGCTCGCGCTCATCTCTGTCGGGACGTTATCGGCTTCTGCCCTTCTGTTCCGCTCACGCATGGAGTGAGTATGAAGAACACGCCTGTGTTGACTCTCACCCTGACCGTCATCCTGCAAGGTTGCACCGTCGGTCCTGACTATCATCGGCCGGCCGTCGTGGGAGCCGACGCGGGCTGGACCAGGACGGCGTCCGCTTCCGCGGCCGCACCGGTGGACGTAACGCCCTGGCACTCACTGCATGATCCGGTT
Organism: Steroidobacteraceae bacterium; assembly: GCA_036834945.1. GTDB lineage: Bacteria > Pseudomonadota > Gammaproteobacteria > Steroidobacterales > Steroidobacteraceae > 13-2-20CM-66-19. The sequence continues at coordinate 4,485 of DAITMW010000140.1, read as the reverse complement.
CTCACAGAACTGATCGAAGCAGCGGTCGCGCACAACCTGGACCTCCGCGAGGCCGAGGCCAACCTGCGGGCGGCGCGCGCGCAGCGGGATGCCGCGGCCGGACATGCGCTGCCGGAGCTCAGCGTATCGGGATCGGCCGGAGAACAGCAGGTTTCCGCCAACGGCGAGCTGCCTGTCAATCACATCCCGCAGTTCAATCGCCGCTTCTCGCTCTACGATGTCGGATTCGACGCCTCCTGGGAGATCGACTTATGGGGCGGCACGCGGCGCACGGTTGAAGCGGCTCAGCATCGCGCGGAGGCCGCGGCGGCACGCCAACATGACACGCTCCTGCAAGTCGTGGCGGAGGTAGTCAGGACCTATGCCGAGTTGCGGGGCAGCCAGGCCAGCCTCGCTGCCGCACGCAAGGATGTGGAAGCGCAAAACGGGATTGCGCGGTTGGTTCATGAACGGCTCGCTGCCGGCGAGGCGTCGAACCTTGACGATGCTCGCGCGCAGTCCCAGGCACATAATGCCAGCGCCGCGGTCGCCGGCATCGACGCTTCGGTGCATGCGGCTGCAAATGAGTTGGCTCTGCTCACCGGCCGCGCACCGGAATCGTTGGCTGATCTGGCGACGAGTGAGGGTTCGCTACCTTTGCCACCCGCCTCCGTTGCAATGGGGTTACGCTCTGACGTGCTGAAGCGCCGGCCGGATGTCCGTGCGGCGGAGGCGGATCTCGCGGCGGCGACCAGTGATATTGGTGTCGAGACCGCCAACCTGTTCCCGACCGTCTCGCTCGTAGGGTCACTGGGACAACAGGCACAGCATCCACACGATCTCGGTCAAGGATCCAGCACCTATTTCAACATAGGCCCCTCGTTGCACTGGCCTGTGTTTTCAGGCGGCAGTATCCGTGCACAGATCCGCGGAGCCGATGCTCGGGCCGCCGCCGCCGCGGCCCGTTATGAAAAGGCAGTTCTCGGTGCACTGGCCGACAGTGAAACAGCCGCCAATCGCTATGCCGCGGCCCGCACGGCACTCGATGAGCGCGAGGCTGCTCGCGCGCGTAGCGCTGCTGCTCTCGAGCTGACCCGCGAGCGGTTTCAGAAAGGGGATGGCGACCGGGTCGATGTGTTTGAGGCGGAATCGACCTACGCAGTGGCCGCCCGGGCCCGCGTCAGTGCGGCACAGGAGGCTCTGGAGGACTACGCAGCACTCGTCAAGGCACTGGGAGGCGGTTGGGGAACGTCGGAGGAGGACACTGTACTCGCGGTGAAATAGCCGGTTGTTACCAATGTAACGTGTTGGCGCGCGCGGAAATGTTTCCGTAGCGCTGCGAATTCAGGCTCGATCGCACTTTCATCTGAAGAGACGATCGCCGTGCCAGCCTCCATCCCCGAGTATGCAAGTTCCCGGTCCGCCGCGATTGCGGCCGCGCGCACCCTTCGCCAGGTCATGACAGGGAGCGTCGTGCTACCCGAGGATGGCACGCCCTACCAGAATTGTCTGAAAATCTGGAACGGCGCGGTGAAAGCGCGTCCGGCGCTCTTCGCCGTGTGCCAGAAAACGCAGGATGTCGCGGCTGCGATCCGCACGGCACGGGATCATGGACTTCCGATCTCGGTGCGCTCCGGCGGTCACGATTGGGCGGGTCGGGCGCTGCGCGATGATGCTCTCGTCATCGATCTCACCGGGATGCGCGGAATCGAGGTTGACTCCGGGAACCGTGTGGCCTCCTGTCAGGGAGGGACTCGCGGAATCGATTTGTGCGATGCTGCCGCGCCTCACAGCCTGGTAGGAATGACGAGCAACTGCGGCCCGGTGGGGCTGGCCGGATTGTATCTCGGTGGGGGCTACGGTCCTCTCAGTGCGAAGTACGGTCTGGCAAGCGACAACCTGTTAGGTGCCGATCTCGTGCTCGCCGATGGGCGTACCCTCCGGGTGTCGAACTCGGAGAACCCGGAGCTGCTGTGGGCCCTGCGCGGCGGCGGTGGCAATTTTGGCGTCGTAACCTCCTTGTCCGTGCGCCTCCAACCCGCCGCGCCGCTACTCGCAGGCATCATGTTGTTTCCTTTGTCTGATGCTGGGACGGTTCTGCGTGGTTATGCGACGTTGATGGCGCAGGCGGGGGATGAGCTCACGATCGGCGCGGGCATGTTATGCGGACCTGACGGTACCCCGGCGGCTTTCCTGGCGCCCGTTTGGAACGGCGGTTTAGCCCGTGGTGAGGAGCTCATCCGCGAATTGCGGACTCTGGGGAAACCTTTGCTGGAGCAGGTCGGTGTCATGTCCTATGGCGACCTCCTCCGCATGTACGACAATTACACGGTGAATGGACGCCACTACGACATCCAGACACGCTGGATGTCCGACCTCACCCCCGAGGCCATAGAGCTGCTGGTCCGTGCCGGGCGGCACATGACTTCGCCGTTCTCCATCATCAACCTACATCACCTGCATGGCGCGGCTACCCGGGCTCATCCGGACTCCGCCGCCTTCGCACAGCGCCGGAAGCATTTCATGCTGGAGATGATTGCCGGGTGGGAGCCGTCATCCTTCGAGAAAGGGGATGTGCACCGTCAGTGGGGATGGAATCTCACCCAGGCGCTGACGCCATTCGCGCTCCCGGGCGCGTATCCCAACATCGTCGGGCCGCGGGAAGGCGACCGGGCCCGGCTCGCTTTCGGCAACAACCTGCGGAGGTTGCAGGAGATCAAGCGCCAGTACGACCCGGACGGAGTCTTCGCGCCTTCGATACCTTTGGTCGCTTGATAGCTCAACGATCCCCGCGCAGGCGGCGGGCCTCCAGTTCGCGCAGGGTGAGCCATCGCTCATCGCGATGAGCCGACCGACGCAGTCGGGCGATCAACAGGCGCCAGGCGTTATACGTGCGGCTCTTCCTGGGACCCGGCTCGCGGCAGATGGCCACGGCCACCACCATGAAAAACGTGACCAGGATGCCGAGCAGCGCCACATCTACGATCGAGTCACTCATGATCCGTTATGAAGTCGTGAACAGATGTGATCGATCTTAGGTTCGGGGGCGTTAGGGGCCGGTGAGGAAACGCCGGGAGGGCTCGGCTCGTCCTTGAGCACGGGCGCGGCGGGAGCCTTACGGCTCGGATGACGGTAAACGTCGCCCAGGCCTGCGTCGCCCGACCTGCGCCACCCGGGCTGCGTCACCGGACCTGCCTGATCCCGGCCGCTACCCGCTACACTAGGGCCATGTCCGACCTCGACATCGCGGTCTCGATTGCGCTCGGCATCGGGCTGGCGGCGGCCACCGGATTCCGTGTGTTTCTGCCTCTGCTGGTCGCCAGCGTTGCCGCTTACACCGGACACCTGCAGCTCAGCGACAACTTCACCTGGCTCGGGTCGCTTCCCGCGATGACGATGCTCGCCGTGGCCGCCTGCGTCGAGGTGTTGGCCTATTACATTCCGGCCGTCGACAATCTGCTCGATACCCTCACGACACCGGCCGCACTCGTCGCCGGCACAGTGATTGCGGCGGCGACGATCACCAACTTACCGCCAGTCGTGAAATGGGCGACCGCCATCATCGCCGGCGGCGGCGTTGCCGGCATCACCCAAGCGATGACAGCGCTCCTGCGAGCCAAATCGACCGTCGTGACCGGCGGCCTCGGCAACCCGGTGCTCGCTACACTCGAGCTCGCCGGCGCTCTGCTTCTTGCGTTGCTCGCCTTGATCGCGCCCTTGCTGGCAGTCGTCCTGATCGTGGCATTTTGCTGGGTTGCAATGCGCGTGGCGCGCAGAACCTTGAGGAGATCACCATGACGATCGCAGCTTCCGTCCGACAGTATCTTGCCCGGGAAGGTGTTGAATACAGCACGATCACACACTCCCGCACACGAGACAGCTCGCATAGCGCCCAGGCGGCGCATGTGCCGGGCGACCGGCTGGCGAAATGTGTGATGCTCGGAGACGATAACGGCTACCTGATGGCCGTCATTCCCTCGAGCCATCGCCTGGATCTCACCGCTGTGCGGAACGAGCTCAACCGGGACCTCGGCCTCGCGACCGAACGTGAGATCATGGAGCTGTTCAAGGATTGCGAGCCGGGGGCTGTTCCGCCGCTGGGATGCGCGTATGGGATCGAGATGGTGCTCGATCAGAGCTTCGGCGATACGCCGGACGCGTACTTCGAGGGCGGCGATCACGAATCGCTCGTCCATGTGAGCGGCCGGGATTTTCTGAAGTTGATGGCCGATGCGCCGCGACGCAACGTCAGCCATCGTGCCTGAAATGTTTTGGGGGAGAGTTGAGTGACGAGTGACGCGCCGCGTGTTCTGGCTATCGTGGGTAGTTTGCGCCGGGAATCGCATTCCGGTGCCGTGTTGCGCGGCCTGCAGGAGGCCGTTGGCACTCGCGCCCGCATCGAGGTTTTTCCGCTCGCGAGCATCCCAATGTACAACGCGGATCACGACGGGGAGCACAAGCCCGAGCCGGTCGTCGCCCTGAAGAATCAGATCCGCGACTGCGCGG
>DAITMW010000139.1:0-18194 GCA_036834945.1 Steroidobacteraceae bacterium | reverse complement strand
CAGTATGCACGCTGGCTGCGGGCCACATCACACCGCCTGCTGACGGTGCAGGAGGCGGAGCGCCGTGCGCTGGCCCGCGAGCTCCATGACACGGTTGGCCAGGAGCTCACCGCGCTGAGTCTCAATCTGACCATCATCGATGATGCCTTGCCGGAGGCGACGCCGCGCAAAATCCACGACCGTCTCGAGGATTCGCAGGAGATCCTGGAGGGCACGACCCGTCACCTGCGAAATATCATGACGGAGTTGCGGCCTCCGGGGCTGGATGAGTTAGGATTGCTCGCCGCGTTGAAGGAGCATGCCGCGCAGGTGGCGCGGCGCGCCGAAGTGGCGGTGACTGTCAGCGGTGTCGAGCCGGAGCCACGTCCGGGGCCGACCGAGGAGATCGCCCTGTTTAGAATCGTTCAAGAAGCCTTGAACAACGTCGTGAAGCACGCACAGGCGAGCGAGGTCGCGATTTCATTGCAACAGCGCGGCGACACCATCGTGCTGAGCATTACCGACAACGGCATCGGTTTCGATACCGCGCGCAAACCGATCATGGGCGGCTATGGCATGGGTACGACGACCATGCGCGAGCGGGCGGAAGCCATCGGCGCGCGGCTGGTGCTCGATTCGGCCCCGGGAGGGGGAACGCGGATCACAGTTGAGTTGGGTTAGGGCGGACCATGCCCGCCATCATCACCGTCTTCCTGGCCGATGATCATGCGATCGTGCGCGATGGTCTCGCGACCTTGTTGGATGCACAGGCGGACATCGAAGTGATCGGTACCGCGGGCAACGGCCGCGAAGCGATTGCCGAGATCCGCCGCCTCGCGCCGCGAGTCGCCATACTCGACATCTCCATGCCCGAGCTCGATGGAATCGAGGCCGCGCGCCAGATCCTTGCGACCAGCCCGGACGTGCAGGTCATGATCCTGTCGATGCATGCCGGATCACAACACGTCTTTCACGCCCTGGAAGCCGGCGTGCGCGGCTATCTGCTGAAGGAGTCGGCGAGCCGCGAGGTGATCGACGCCGTGCGGGTCGTGCAATCCGGCCGGCGTTATCTGAGCCCGAGGGTTGCGGAGATCGTGGCGCAGGGTGTCAGTGACCGCAGCGGTGTCAGTCCGTTGAGCAGCCTGAGTCAACGGGAACGCGAGATCTTCAAGTTGGTGGCCGACGGGCACTCGAGCGCCCGGATCGGCGCCATGTTGCATTTATCACCGAAGACCGTCGACACCTACCGCAGCCGTATGATGCAGAAACTGCACGTATCGGATCTTGCGGGCGTCATCAAGCTGGCCATCCAGCACGGTGTGACGACTCTCGAATAGCGCCGCCGTTTAGAACTCCCTACAGGCGTGGCTGCCTGGGTGCGGCTAGAGTCGGCACGTCTGATCCCAAGGCGATGGCCTCGTCATGAGCAGCTCCGACTCCGTCCTGCCCGAAGGGCCGCATTCGGCAGCCTTCACACTGCTGGTCGTCGACGACCACGCCGCGATTCGGGAGATGGTCATCACACTGGTTGGCGCGCAGTATCCACACTGCCGGATTTTGCAGGCCGAGAGCGCCGAGGACGCGCTGGTCCTATGCCGCACTGAGCAGCTCGACCTGGTGGTGCTCGATATCACCCTCCCCGGGATGGACGGATTCGAGGCGACACGGCGGATCAAGGAGTTGTGTCCGCGGACCGTCATCGTCATGCATTCCAGCAGCGACCAGCCGGTCTACCAGGCCGCATCCCTCGCCGCGGGTGCGTCGGCCTTCGTCGGCAAGGGACGTAACTCGCGCACCCTGGTCCCGGTCATCGCCAGCCTGATGCCCATCCGCCCCGGCGCTTGAGCGGGACAAGAATTCCCTACATCACAAGTCCCGTTTTCCTGGCATTGCCAGCGGTGTCATCCGCCTAGGATGCGCCTCCGCTGTGCCCCCTATTGAAGGGCCGTTCAACGTTTCTGTTGAGGACATCGATGTCGAGCGCGTCCCTGCCTGACAACGAGCAAGAGCGATTGCTCGCACTCTACGAGTGCGATGTTCTGGACACCTCGGCCGATCCGCTTTTTGACAGCATCACGGCGCTCGCGGCCCAGGTTTGCGAGACGCCGATCGCACTCGTCAGCCTCATCGACCGCCAGCGGCAGTGGTTCAAGGCGAATCACGGTCTCCCCGGTACCCGTCAGACCTCGCGCGACATTGCGTTCTGCGCGCATGCCATTCTTGGCGAGGGACTGTTGGAGATCCCCGATACGACGCGCGATGCCCGCGTGTCCGATAATCCGCTGGTTGTCGACGATCCGAAGATCCGCTTCTACGCCGGCGTTCCCCTGCGCGATGCGCGTGGACTCGCATTCGGCGCCCTGTGCGTGAAGGACTTCACGCCCCGCCACCTCACGCCGTCGCAACGACAGGCTCTCGAGAGCCTGGCGCGGCTCGCGGTCTCCCTGCTCGAGCAACGTCGCGGCGAGCGCAAGTTGCGCGAAAGCGAGGAGCGCTTTCAGGCGGCTGCCAAGGCCACCAACGATGTGATCTGGGATTGGGATCTGGCCACGGACGTGGTCTGGCGCAGCGAAAACTACGCGCAGATCCTGGGAGCCGAGTTGAGTACCGGGCCGTTCGAGCACTGGATGAGCCGTATTCATCCTGAGGAGAAGGAACGGGTTCTGGCCGGGATCCGCGGTGCCATCACCGGCAGCGGCCAATTCTGGAGTGACGAGTATCGTCTTCGCGCCCGGGGCGGTAGATACCTGTACGTGTATGACCGCGGTTATATTCTGCGCGATGCCCAGGGCAGGGCACTGCGGATGGTCGGCTGCATGGTCGACGTTACGACCCGCCGCGAATCCGAGCAGCAGGTGTTGGATCGCGAGCAGCGGCAAAAGCTGATCGCGGACCTCGGGCAGCGCGCGCTCGCGGACCCGGATGCCGACGCGCTGATGTCGAACGCCGTGCGCCTGGTAAGCGAGACGACAGGCTTCGAGTATTGCCGCGTATTGGAGCTCGCCCAGGGCGGATTGAGCTTGCTGTCGCGGGCCACGGTCGGCGCGCCCGCGGATGCGCCGGAGTCGGGTAGTCGTCTCGCGGCTTTGATTTCAGGCCCACAGGGGCCGTTCGGCCTCCTCGAGGTTCGTAGCGCGGCACCAGGGCGGGTCACGGGAGAGGTGACCAACTTCGTACAGAGCGTCGCCAACATCATCGGCACAGCCCTCGCGCGGCGCCGTGCGGACGAGCAGCTCGCGTATGCCGCGCAGTTCGACACCCTGACAGGCCTTCCCAACCGGCAGTTGTTCCGGGAGCGGATCACGCAGTCGATCGCTCGTGCCCAGCGTAAGGCCCGGCCGGTGGCCGTGGTGGTTCTCAACCTCGACGGCTTCAAGCTCGTCAACAATGCGCATGGCCATGCCGCGGGGGACCAGGTGCTCGGGCAGGTCGCCGAGCGGATGATTGCCTGTGTCACCGCGTATGACAGCGTCAGTCGCCTGGGGGCCGACGAGTTCGCCATCGTTCTCTCGAACATCGAGCGGATCGAGGAAGTCGTGCCGGTGTTGCAGCGGGTGTTGCACAGCCTGGCGCAGCCATTCGATCTCCCGGACGGCGAGGTGTTCATTTCGGCCACCGCCGGCGTGTCGGTCTTCGACGCTGATGGCGGCGACGCGCATACCCTGATCAAGAATGCCGAGCTGGCGATGCACCGGGCGCGCGAGAAGGGCCGTAATCTGTACGAGTTCTTCACGCCTGAGATGAATGAGCGCGGCCTGGAGCGCGTACATCTGGAGCGCGGTCTGCGGCGTGCATTGGAGAGGGGCGAGTTCCTGCTGCATTATCAACCTAAGGTGTCTGCCGCGACAGGAAAGCTGCGGGGCGCTGAGGCGGTACTGCGCTGGCGACATCCCGAGCGGGGCCTCGTGTCTCCAGGGGAAATCATCCCCATTCTCGAAGAGACAGGCTTGATCGTGCCGGTGGGCCTGTGGGTTCTGGAGACGGCCTGTCAACAGTTGCGGCGCTGGCAGCGTGCCGGCATCCATGTTGAATCGGTCGGTATCAACCTCTCACCCAGGCAGTTCGAGCAACCCCACTTCGACGCCCACGTGCGGCGAGTCATCGAAGCCTCCGGCCTGGCCCCTGGCAAGATCGAGCTGGAGATCACCGAGTCCGTGCTGATGCACGACCCGGCGCAGGCGATTCAGATCCTGACCCGCCTCAAGCAGGCCGGCGTGTCGGTGGCGGTGGATGATTTCGGCACCGGCTATTCCGGCTTGTCCTATCTGAAGCAATTGCCGGTGGATTCACTGAAAATCGCGCGCAATTTCATAAGCAACATTACTCACGACTCCGATGACGCGGCGATTGCGCTCGCCGTCATCAGCCTGGCGCACAATCTCGGCCTGAAAGTGGTGGCCGAAGGCGTGGAGAACGAAGGGCAGGCCAGGTTTCTCGCCGCCCATCGTTGTGACTTCCTGCAGGGGTTCCATTTCTCGCAGCCGTTGGATGCGGATGCCTACGCCAGGTTGGAAAAGACCTGGCAGCCCGCGGCTTTCGCGCACGGCAAGTCGGAACAAGGTCGCATCCTGCCGTTCCACCACGATCGACCCACTACTGGGTCTGACGGATGAAGCGCCCGACCTGGCTGAGATAGTCCTGCTTGCCGATAGTCACTCCGTTGTGACGGAGAATGTCGTAGGCCGTGACGACGTGGAAGTAGAAGTGAGGTAGGGCCCAGGATCGCAGGAACTGTAGACCGTTCATCTCAATGACCATCCCGTTCGGGATCGGTATAGTGCAGTCACGGTCCTCCGCGCCCGCGAATGCCTCTTCTCGAGCAGCTTTCACCCCCTCGATAGAGCTCGCGATGAGCTTCCTCAAATCGTCGCTCGTTTTGCCGTCGATTTCCGCAATCTGCCTGGCCGGGTTACCCATCAACCGTGACGTCGTGTCGGCTGCATAGTGACACGCTAACTCGACCTGCCTGGCGAGGGTGTACATATCGGGTGCGAGCTTGGCGTTCACCAGGTCAATGTTGCGCTGCGCCGCGTGAGCAGCGCCCTTGGCCAGGATTTCCGACAGACTTTCCAACATCGGCACGAACGTGTCGACGGCCATGGTGTGCATGAAGTTGCTCATAGAGTCCTCAGATACTCCGCGAAGCGGTCGTTGCTGGCCTCGATGGGCTTGGTAAAGCCCATGGAGAGGGCGATCTCCCGGTCTTCGGGCGAGCGGAATAGCGCTACCAGTTTCCACGCAGTCTGCTTCGCGCCCAGCGTATCCAGCGTGACGGTGAAGAGGATCTCGCCGGGGCCGTGGCTTTGAGAGGTAGCGTCGCGACTGCTTGGGTTGCTGGCGGTCCGCCAGGCGAGCTTGTGCGGCCTGCTCACTGCGACGAAAACGAAGCTCATGGGGAGCTCTCGGCCGTCGGGAAATCGCATGACATGACGCCATGTGCCGCCTGGTCGCACGTCCATTTCGCACACGGGGTTCGTGGCTCCGGGCCCGCCCCACCAACGCGATACGTGCTTCGGCTCGGTAATGGCCTCCCAGACGAGCTCGCGTGGCGCGTCGTAGACGCGAGTCAGGGTGATGACCGATTCGCCTGCGGGTATTGCCGTTGCCGTGCTGCTCATCGTCGTTTTCTCCTCGTCGAGCTCTGTCTGCCGGTTTTCTTGCGGGTCTTCGTCTGCATCGTCTTCAGATAGTCCCCGAGGCTATCGAGGTTCAGCTCCCAGAACCGCCGGTACTCCTCGATCCAGCTCTGCGCCGCCGCCAGCGGCTTTGCCTCGAGATGGCATGGCCGCCACTGCGCGTCCTTGCCCCGCGAGACCAGCCCGGCTCCTTGCAGCACCTTCAGGTGCTTGGACACGGCCGCCATGCTCATCTCGTACGGCTCCGCGAGTTCCGTGACTGAGGCATCTCCATTCGCCAGCCTCGCCAGCATGCCGCGCCTCGCCGGATGTGCCAGTGCCGCGAAGGTGAGGCTCAGATGATCGGTGGTCGCCACGTGTGATTAACCATTTGGTTGAGAACCTAATGGTTAAATACAATACCGGCCACGACGTGTCAACCCCATGAGCTGTCCGGCGCGGACATTGGGTTATGCGGGTGAAGCTGTATTCGAGTAGCGACAACCGGCGATGAAGGGTCATCTGCGTCACAGGCGCCGTGGCGCCGTGCTCCGGGCGATTTGAAACCAACGTCACGTTTTACGAAATACGGTGGTTTCCCGAACCGCCCTTGAGAGGTGTACCTATTGTTTGTGCATTCGCACGTCGGTGTACTGCACTCACGCAAGGGCAAACCCGCCGCGAGGCGGGGACGCAAAGCCTCCGGTCTGTAGACGCCGTTGACATAATTCTCAGCGGTGCGCGCAGATAGCGGGGTTGCCGGTCTCGTAGCTGCGAGAAGAGCAGCTCGTGCGCCGTCATGTGATGGTCGATGGTTCCGGGTCGCACCCCGGAGCGTCGCGTCACGTTTGCCTGCCCTGGTGAAATTTCAATCACTTACGGGGCAGGTCTATCAATGCACGGTTTCAATAACGCCACGGTGGGACGCTCGCGGCGCACGGCATTTCGCACACTCGCGGTCTTCGCTCTTCTGTCTTCCCCTTGGGTCGCCAATGCGGCGCCGGTCATTTCCGGAGTCCCGGCAACCTCGGTTGTGGCGGCGCATTACTATGCGTTCCAGCCGAGCGCCGTGGACCCGGGTAAGAAGGTCACGTTCTCGATCCTGAACAAGCCGTACTGGGCCGCGTTCGATTCCACTACCGGGCGCATCGCGGGTACGCCGATCCCTGCCGCTGTCGGCACCTTCTCCAACATCGTGATTTCGGCGAGCGACGGCGCAGCGACGGCCCGCCTCGCGCCGTTTTCGATCACCGTCAAGCCGTTGCCGAATACTCCTCCGAAGATCAGTGGCAGTCCTGCCACTACGGTGGTAGCGGGTAAGGCTTACTCCTTCCAGCCTGCGGCGAGCGACCCGAACGGTCTGCAGATGGCCTTCGTCATCAGCGGCAAGCCCTCATGGGCCGCTTTCGATACCAAGACGGGCCGCCTCGCGGGAACTCCCGCCGCGGCCAACGTTGGAACCTATCCCAACATCGTCATCACGGTGTATGACGGGTACATGAAGGCCGTCCTGCCGGCGTTCTCGATCGTCGTGCAGCAGGCCACCAGCACTACTTCAACGACGCCACCGCCGCCTGTCACAACACCGCCGCCTGTCACCTCGCCGCCGGCGTCGTCGGGCACCGCGAGTCTTTCGTGGGTTCCGCCCATGGAGAACTCCGACGGTTCCGTGTTGATGAACCTGGCTGGCTATCACATCTACTACGGCACGAACCCGAGCAACCTGACGCAGAGTCTCACGGTCGCCAACCCTGGCCTGACTCGCTATGTCCTCAGCGGGCTGGCCGCTCAGACCTGGTATTTCTCCATGACCGCTTACAACGCGGTCGGCATGGAGAGTGCGCGTACGTCGGTGGCGGCCCTCGTCGTCCAGTGAGCGCATGAGCCTCCTGTCCGCCCCAGTTAAAGGTGGGCGGGCAGGGGCTCGTTTTTCAAAGCTTCCCGGCGGCTCAGCGCACTCAGGCGCGCACTGTTGAGCCGCACGTAGCGCCTCACTTCGCCAGCATCAATCCACGCGTACTGCCGCAGTGCCCAGCCAATGGCTTTCTGCAGGAAGAATTCACCCGAGCCGAGCGAGGGCTCGATGCAAGCGTAGAGGAGCTCCAAGTCCGTCGCTTGCTTGAGCCCGAGCTGGCAGATGATGGCGGTACGCCGCTTCCACAGGTCCTTTGACGTACTCCAGGAAAGCATCTTGCGCCGCATGGGTGCAGGGTGAGTGCGCAGGATCGGTCCGACGCGATGGGAGGCAATGTCATCCACGTAGTCCCACCATGCACCGGTCACGATGAGCTCTTCGTACATCTTCATCGCCGGGGGCGTCTGAAAGGGCCGCGCCTGTTTGTGACCAGCCAGGTTCATCGCCGCATAGCGCTCCTCGCGAAACCGCGCATTCCTCCATAAGTCCAGCACTTGCGACTGCCAGTCGGCTGCGCTCTCGAACTGGACATCGGCAAACAGTTCCTTACAGACACGACGTAGCAGCGGCGTTGGCACGCCGTGATACGCCATGGTGGATTTCATGTAGGCCTGCATCGCGGGCGCCCTGGCAGGATCGGCAACCCGCCGCAAGGCTTTTCGCAGCTCTACCAACAAGGCCGGACCCTCCCCACGCTCACGCCACGACATTCAGCCATCTCAGGGGAAAGCGCAAGATTCGGATTGCTGCCCGCGAGGGCGAGTGGCTAGCGTCGCCGGGTAACGCAGGAGTTGCTCATGACCAGAATATCCGTGGCAGTCGTGCTGCTTGGGCTGATGACCGCTCCCATTCCAGCCTCGGAGACCTTCCCGGCACAGTTGTACGAGGTCACCACCGAGACCGGGATGCCGCACCTGGAGGAGAATCTTCGCTATACCGTCACGCACGAAAAGCACTGCCTGGCGCATCGGGAGCTTGCCGCGGCTTTTCCGGTTCTGAGCCACCCCGCGCTGCAGGGCTGCAGCCTGCAAAACGAGACCCGGCATAACGACACGCTCTCGTACGCGCTCGTCTGTCCGAGCGGACATGGGACGACCGGTGAGGCAATCTGGCAGATTGACGGGCACCGGATCCGCGGTACCCTGAATGTCAAATTGGGCGGCAAGAACATGACATTTTACCAGCGCATAACGGCCTTGCCGCTCGGAGCATGCAAGCGATGACCGAGCCTGAGACCGAGATCGACGAGCATCTGATACGGCAGGTGATCCGGGCGTTTTACGCGCGAGTCCGCGTCGATCCCCTGATTGGTCCCATTTTCAACAGCCGCATCCAGGACTGGGAGCCGCACCTGGTGCGCATCGAGGATTTCTGGTCGGCCGTTATGTTGAGAAGCGGGCGTTACCAGGGGCAGCCGATGCGGTTGCATTTGCCGTTGCCCATCGATGCGACCCACTTCGATCGTTGGCTCGAGTTGTTCGAGACGACGACCCGGGAGTTGTGCTCCGCGCCGGTGGCGGAGGAGTTCCTGCAGCGCGCACGCACCATAGGCCGGAGCCTGGAGATGGGGGTCGCAGCGGCGAACGGTGTCCTGCTGCCGGTCGGGGAGCGTTACGTCCGCAAGTCGGCTTGACAGATCCGCTGAGATCCATATGCTCTCCAGCGGGCCATCCGCTCCCAACGGCGGACGCCCATCTGTAAGGATGGGAGTACAACTCAATGACACGCTTATCGCCGCCGGGCGTCCGTCCGGCTGATCCCCGGTTCTCTTCGGGTCCGACCAAGAAACGTCCAGGCTGGAATCTGCAGGCGCTGAACAACGCCTTGCTGGGCCGCTCGCACCGTTCCAAGCCCGGAAAAGCCAAGCTCAAAGAAGCCATCGACCGCACCCGCGCGGTGTTGGGCGTTCCGGCTGATTTCAAGATTGCGATCGTGCCGGCATCCGACACCGGCGCCGTCGAGATGGTCATGTGGTCGATGTTGGGCGTACGCCCCGTCGATGTCTTCGCCTGGGAAAGTTTCGGCGAGGAGTGGGTGACCGACGCCGCGGAGCAACTCAAGCTCGCGGATTGCCGCATTCATGTCGGCCGTCCGTATGGCGCGCTGCCGGACTTCGCACTGGCGCGCAAGAACGCGGACATCATTTTCACGCAGAACGGTACGACCTCCGGCGCGAAGATTCCCAACTTCGAGTGGATTCCCGCGGATCGCGAGGGGCTCGCGATCAACGACGCCACCAGCGCCGCGTTCGCCCAGCCCATCGACTGGACGAAGTGCGACGTCGTGACGTACTCGTGGCAGAAGGTATTGGGCGGCGAGGCCGCGCATGGCATGTTGATTCTGTCGCCCCGCGCGGTAGCCCGGTTGGAAAGCTACACGCCGGAGCGGCCGCTGCCGAAGATCTTCCGCATGACGAAGAAGAAGGGCAAGCTCGACGAGGAGCTCTTCGAGGGCTCGACGATCAATACACCCTCGCTGCTCGCCACCGAGGACTATCTCGACGCACTGAGTTGGGCCGAGAGCATCGGTGGTCTGCCGGCTCTGCATGCCCGTGCGAATGCGAACGCCAAGGTCCTGGCGGACTGGGTCGCGAAGACGCCATGGATCGACTTCCTTGCGCCGGATGTGACGACCCGCAGCAACACCGGCGTTTGCTTGAAAGTAGTCGATCAACGGGTGAGCGCGCTGCCGGAGGCCGCCCAGGCGGAGTTCGCCAAACACCTGGCGGGAGTGCTGGAGAAAGAGGGCGTCGCCCTCGATGCGGCCTCGTACCGTTCCGCGCCGCCGGGTCTGCGGATCTGGTGTGGTGCGACGATCGAGCAGAGCGACCTCGTCGCCCTGGTCCCGTGGTTGGAATGGGCCTTCGCCGCCAGCCTCGAGAAGTTCGCAATCGCCGCATAAGGACAGCCCACCATGGCCAGAATTCTCATCGCGGACGAGTTGAGTCCGCGGGCGCTGGAAATCTTCCGCACCCGCGGTCTGGAAGTCGATGTCAACGTCGGGCTGAAGAAGCCCGACCTGGTGAGGATCATTGCCGGTTACGACGGGTTGGCCGTACGATCCGCCACGAAAGCGGACAAGGATGTCATTGCGGCCGCGAAGAGCCTCAAGGTGATCGGTCGTGCCGGCATTGGTGTCGACAACATCGACATCCCGGCGGCGACGGCGCGCGGCATCGTGGTAATGAACACGCCGTTCGGCAATTCAATCACCACCGCCGAGCACGCCATTGCCCTGTTGTTCGCCGCCGCCCGTCAGATCGGTGCGGCGGACGTCTCCACCCAGGCCGGAAAGTGGGAGAAGAACCGCTTCATGGGGGTGGAGCTGTATGCCAAGACACTCGGCATCATCGGTTGCGGCAACATCGGAGCGTTGGTCGCCGAGCGCGCACTCGCACTCAAGATGAAAGTGATCGCTTACGATCCCTTCCTTTCGGCCGAACGCGCGGTAAAGCTCGGAGTGGAGAAGGTCGAGCTGGACGACCTGTTGGCTCGCGCCGAAGCCATCTCTCTGCACACGCCCCTGACCGACAAGACCCGCGACATCCTGTCGGCGGAAGCCATCGCCAAGACCCGTAAAGGCGTGATCATCGTCAATGCGGCCCGCGGTGGCCTGGTCGACGAGAGAGCGCTGCGCGCCGCGCTCGAAAGCGGGCACGTCGCGGCCGCCGGATTCGATGTGTTCGTGACGGAGCCTGCCAGGGAGAACGTGCTGTTTGGCGCGCCCAATTTCGTCGCCACGCCGCATCTGGGCGCGAGCACGAACGAGGCGCAGGAGAACGTTGCTCTGCAGGTTGCGGAGCAGATGTCCGACTATCTGTTGGCGGGGGCCGTGACCAACGCCCTCAACATGGCATCGATCAGTGCCGAGGAAGCTCCGCGCCTGCGACCGTTCGCCGCGCTCATCGACAAGCTGGGCACCTTCGCGGGACAGGTGGCCGATGATGGGCTCGAGGCTGTCGAGATCGAGTACGAAGGCGAGGTCGCGAATCTCAACACGCAGCCTCTGACGGCGACCGCCCTGGCCGCCATCATGCGGCCCCTGATCCCTGATGTGAACATGGTCTCCGCTCCGGCGGTGCTCAAGCAGAAGGGCACACCGCTGACCGAGTCCAAGCGGGAAACCTCCCCCGTTTACGGCTCCCTGATCCGCATCAAGGTGCTCACGGGAGGTCACTGGCGCACCATCGCCGGGGTCGTGATCGGCGGCACCGCCAAGATCGTCGAAGTCAAGGGAATGCCCCTCGAAGCCGACTTCCACCCGGTGATGCTGTTCATCAACAACTCCGACAAGCCGGGCTTCATCGGTGCGCTGGGCACGATGTTGGGTGAGGCCAACATCAACATCGCGACCTTCCACCTCGGGCGCCAGGCGCAGGGCGGAGATGCGATCGCGATCGTCGGTGTCGACCAGGTCGTTCCCGAGCCGATTCAGCAGAGGCTGCGCGCGTTACCGCAAGTACGGTACGTGAAGGTCCTCAGGTTCTAGCGATACAGAGGCGCCAGCTGCCGCGCTCTGGCGGGACTGGCGCGCTGCGGCAGTTTCAGGTCGGGCAGGGCGTTCGCCAGCTCGCTGCCATTCCAGCTGTCCTGTGCGTAGCAAGCGCGATCCAGTGCCTGCAGTAGCGGTGTGATTCCCGGGTTCCCGAGGAGCTTGGCGAGTGCATTCAGACCTTGGATGCGCGGCCCCGACCACTTCGCGTTCGCCCAAAGTAACAGGTTGCGGCGCGCGGCTGCGGCGTCGTTTGCACGGCAGGCCACGAGAAAAGCCGAGCGCGCCTGAGAAGAATTGGCGGCGGAAGCTGAGTCATCACCTGCTGCCTCCGGAGCCTCAGGCATGGAGCGCCTGCGATTGCGCGTGAGTAGCCATGCGCCGACAGTGGCCAGCCACAGTAATCCAAGTCCCGCGCTGACCCATTTCCAGGGGAATCCGGCAGGGCCAGCCGGCGGTGGTCGTGTTGTATCGTTGCGAGGGGGCGGCGTCTGGGTGTTCCCCGAAGTCGCGCCGCTGCTGGCGGGTTGTTGTGCCTGCGTTTGTACCGGCGCGGAGCCCGGTGCCGGTTGGATGGTCAACGTTTGCGCCGGCAATGTCACTTCCCGTGCCTGGTTGGCGTGCGTGTCCCACCAGTTCAAGTGCAACTCGGGAATGGTGAACTGTCCGGCCCGATCGGCGATGAGCGCAATGCTCTGGTCGCGGGTACCGACGATTTCGGACCCTTGAGTCAGGTCCTTGAGGTTCGGCTGATCGGGGTACGCCTTCAGACTGGAAGGCTGACGCAGCAGTGTCGACAGGTCGGGTAGTTGCGCGGCGGTGAGCCCCTCGGCCGTGAGCTTCAGGTCCAGGGTAACCGGATCCCCGACGTGTGCCTCGAGCGATGTGGGATTCCAACGGGCCTGCAGGCTGACATTGCGGGCCGGAAGCCAGTAGCTCGAGTGGGCCGCGGCCGGCCGCGGCTGTACGTTCAGGACGATGGGATCGCCGTGGACGCGTATGGGCTTCAACGTGCCCATCATTCCTGCGAAAGGCGAGTTGCCGAAGACACCCGCGAAAGGATCGGAAAGGCCCATTCCGCGGCTGCGGTCCGGGATGTTGCCACTGAGAGTCGGGCCGGGGATCGATACCTGGCCGCTGTGCTGCGGGAAGACCAGGTATTGGCGAGTCACCACCTGATAGGAGAGGCCATTCTTCTCGACGTTGTTGACGGCGTCCGTACCGACATCGCGCACGAGGGCGGCGTTGGTATCCTCGAATTGCAGGTCAGCGTGAGATAGCGGAACTGCTGCGTACACGCGCACTGTCACGTGCACGGCCGCTTGCACATACGGGGACCTGGTATCCACGTCGGTTTCGACGAACACCTTGCTGGGAGCCGCGGCATTCGCGCCGCCGCTATTGGTGCCACTCCCGGCACCCGCAGTGACATTGAGAGTCAAAGGCTGGCTGGTGTCGGAGTCCCAGGTGATGGCCGGGATCGTCACCTTTCCCGCGTGTTTGGGTGCGAGCGAGATTTCCAGCGCCGTGACGGAGTTGACCTTGCCGTTGATGATCTGGACCTGGCTGCTGGTGCTGGTGCCGACGATGTCGAAATCCTGCTTCAGGGGCGCGAGATTGGGTCGCGAGCTCGACTGGCCGTCGTGAGTGAGTGTCAGTTGCACGGTATCGCCAGGGGCAACCTGTTGGTTGTCCACCGTGGCGCGTAGCGCGGCGTGCGCCGGTAAGCTCGCGGCCAGGGATAACGACAATAAAAATAGGAAACGGCGCATCATGGCTCGTTCCTCTGTTGTTTCAGCATGTGCTCGATCAGGAATTTACGGCGCAGGAGCTCGGCGGAATCGTCGGGAATTCCACGGAGCCATTGGTCGAGGGCCATCGATTGCTCCGATGGGGGCTTGGCAGTGGGCACGTCCGCGCTGGAGCGGGACTTACCATCGGGGCCGAGCACATTGGCTGTGCCGCGGGGATTGGGCTCGGTGCCGGATCTGGCCTGTTGGCTCTGCCGGTAGCGGAGGGCGGCATTGGCGTCCTGTTGTGCGTTTTCGGCGTTTAGGCCGTTGGCTGCGGTCGAGCTGTTGTTGGGTTGGCCGTTGGGGGCGAGCGCGCCTTCGCCGCCGGTGTTATCTCCGGGACGGGCTGCGGTCGCCTGGTTTGGCGCGGAGCTCTGTGAGGGATTCGCGGCTTGTGAGGGGTTGGCGCTTTGGGATGGGTTGGCGCTTTGCGAGGGGTTGGCGGCCTGCGATTGTCCGCCCGACTGCGATGACTGACCGCCGTTTTGATCGCGCGATTGAGTCTGGCCCGCCTGAGGTTGATTGCCGCCCTGGGACTGATTGGCCGCTTGCGATGAGCTGCCCGGTTGCTGGCCGGCCTGGTTGCCCGCTTGCCCGCCGCCTTGCTGGTTGCCCGACTGCGCCTGATTGCTGCCTTGCCGGCTGGCGGACTGCGACTGATTCGCGCTTTGCTGGCTACCCGATTGCGATTGATTGCTCTGCGATCGATCCGCTTGCGACTGGCCTCCAGGCGTCTGGTTACCCGCCTGCGACTGCCCACCCGGCCGCGGCTGTCCACCGTCCGGGCTGTTATTCCCGCCCTGCGACTGCCCGCCCTTGGATCCCTGCGACCCGGGGTCACCTTTGGAATCGCCCTGTTGCCCGCTCTGATTCTGTTGCTGCTCCAGCGCGCGCTTCACCAGGTCGCGATTGCGAACAATATCCTTGTCCCCAGGCGCTGCCGCCAGCGCCGCATCGTAGGCGTTGAGTGCCTCACGAAGCTGCCCCGCATGGGCCAAAGCGTTACCGCGGTTGTATTGTGAGTCCGCGTCTTTGAACGGTGTGAGCGACTTGGCCGCCTGCGCGAACTGTCCAGCCTCGAACTCCGCATATGCACGACGCCGTGCGTCGTTGAAGAGTGGGGCGGCAGCTTCCGGGTGCTTCGAGTCGAGCAGCTTCTGGGCCTGTTGCTCGCGCGTCGACCACAGGTCAGTCCAGGTGTCGGCCTGCGCAACGCCGGCACCGCCGGCGAGGCAGAGCGAAATCAGGAGTGCGAGTCGGGCTCTCATACCCAACCCCTCCGTGCCAACCACGCGGCCAACAGTAACAGTGGAGGCAACAACCACACGCCCTCATTCTGCCAGGTCGCCAGTCGTGTCTGTGGTGAGGATGACTTCTCGGCGTCCAGGTTGTGGGACTGTTGCGTCTCGAGCGCCGATACCAGACCCGACACACCCGCCGCCTGGACGTAATCACCACCACCGGCCGAGGCAATGTGCCTCAGTTGTTCGGCCTGGAGCCGCGTGATCTGCGGCTGACCTTCCGCGGTATGTACAAAGTCACCCTTGCCATTCGGCTCTGGCGCGCCTGTTGCGGTGCCTACGCCAATGACGTTGACCGTCGAGCCTTGCTTGCGCAGCTCTTGCGCGACTCGAAGCGCTTCGACCGGATCGGAGACCCCGTCGGACAGCACCACGATCTGTCCATGCCGCGTGTAACCGCCCGCGCGCAGGAGGCGCTCGGATTCCTCGAGAGCCGGCGCCAGGCGGTCGCCCGATTCGGGCATCAAACTCGGCGCCAGAGGTTTCAACAATACCTGGGCCGTCGCGACATCCGACGTCAGTGGGGCGACAGTGTGCGCCTCTCCGGCGAACACGACCAAGCCGACATGCGCGTCATGTGCCGCGGCCAGGATATCCGCGGCCGCATACCGGGCGCGGCCTATGCGACTCGGGCTGACATCGGTGGCGGCCATCGAGGGTGACAGGTCGAGTACCAGCACCCAGGAGCCCGGGGCACGGAAAGCAGGGCTCTTGACGCGATTCCAGGCAGGCCCCGCAAGAGCCAGCACAGCCAACGTCCAGACCGCGCCCACCAACAGGGGCCAGGCGGAGCGTGCACGGCGGCCCTCGCTGACACGCAACAACGGCAGCAGCTCCGAATCCACGATGCGCGACCAGTTGCCGTCGTTGGAATGGGAGCGAGCCAGCCAGGCGGTCAGCAACCACAGCGGTGGCAGCGCGAGCAACCACGCGGGATGGAGAAAATGCAGATGGCTCAGGCCCATGCGCGCCGGCCTCCACCCACCGCTGCCGGGATACTCAGCAGCAACGCCGCGGTCAGCGGCCATGTGAACCATTCGTCTGTGGGGCGCAACCACTGTTGGTTGCCCACGGCGGGCTCGAGGCGGTTGATCTCTCGGTAGACTCCCTGGAGCGCCGCTGCATCTGTAGCACGGAAGTACTGGCCGCCCGTGGCTTGCGCGATCTTCTTCAGCGTATCCTCATCGAGGTCAGTGTTGCCGGCGCCCATGCCAAAGAAGCCGCTCTGCTCAGCAGCTCCCACGCCGATGGTGTAGATGCGCAAGCCGGATTGCGCGGCGAGATGCGCGGCCTCGAGGGGAGGCATCGCTCCCGCGTCGTTTTCGCCGTCGGTGAGTAGTACCAGCACCGTCTGGCCCGGAGCGGCTCCCTGTCCCGCAGCGGCCTCGGCGCGCAGGCGCTTGATCGCCAGTCCGATGGCATCGCCGATAGCGGTCTCGGTGCCGGCAACACCGATGACGGCCTCGTTCAGAAAGCGATGCACGGTGGTCAGATCGGAAGTCAGCGGGGCCTGCAGATAGGGTTGAGTGCCAAACAGAATCAACCCGACGCGGTCCCCTTTACGGCTATCGATGAAGCGGCCGGCGACGCTCTGCACGACCCGCAGACGAGTCTCGCCTCCCTCCATGTCCTCGGTCGCCATCGAGCCGGAGACATCGACAGCCAACATCAGGCGGCGGCCCGATGTGGGAAGCGGCACCGGATCCCCGAGCCACTGCGGTCGCATGGCCGCGATGACGAGCATCACCCAGATGGCCGCGAAAATATAACGCCCATAGTTGGAACGGCTGGTCGCGCGTGCGCCGCTCCCATCGGCGAGACTCGCGGCGATCGGTACAAAGAGGGCAGCGCCGCGCGGCTGCGCCGGCGAGCTCAGGACATAGCGGAGCCAGGGAAGGGGCAGCAACAGCGCCATCCACGGCCAGGCGAGATGGATCATCGACCGCCCCCGGCGCGTATCGCGCCCGAGCCGTTCGGGCGCGCCGGCGATGGTTTGATGCCTGCGGCTGTTGGGCCCGGTGCGGTTATTGCGCCCGTTGCGCTCATTGCGCCCGGTACGCCCATCGTGCGCGGTGCGCTCATTGTCCCCGGTGCACCGCCCATTGCGCCGCGTCTGCGGCCAGCCTTCCTGATGAATCCCTCGGCCGCCGCGAACCATTGCTCCCGGTCGTCCGCGCCACTGTTGCCAAAGGCGGCCGCGAGCATCGATCGCCCCGGCGCGCCGGCCAGCGCGTGCCCCCCCGCATTCATCACAAAATTCAGCCAGGCCTCGCCGGTCAGCCGCGCGACGCGCTCCCGTCCAAAAACCTCCAACGCATAACGTCGAATCAGATTTTCGGTTGCACGGGCCACTGCCGCGCCATCGGCATCACTGGAGCGTATGACCCGCAGCTGCCGCAGCGCCGCCTGGCGCAGTGCGCGTCGCGGATCACGCAGTTTCCAAATGAAAAAGACCGTCAACAGAATGCACAACGAGCCGACAATCCACCAACCCGGCGCCGGTGGCCACCACCCCACCGCCGCGGGCGCATGCGAGGGAGCCAGTTGCGTCAGCCAATCCGGATTCATGCCGCTGTCCGCCGACCGGAAAGCAACGTGCGCAGGACGTCTTCCACGGGCTCACTCGTATCGAGCTGCGTTACGGAGGCGTTGATATTCCGGGCAAGCTGTTCGATTCGCGTCTCACGTGCGCGCCACTTCTCGACCCACGCATCACGGATGGCTCCGCCGTCCACCGAGACCGAGCGCCCCGGAATTCCGATCCGGAAACGCCCGTTGGGCAGCGCCTGGCGCTCCAACGGATCAGTGACCCAGAACAAGCGGAACTCGTTGTGCACCGCCAGTCCGCCGACCCACTGGGCGTCGCTGCCCGCATCGAGGCTGGCGTAATCGCTCAGGGTCAGAACCAGGCTGCCCGGGTGGATGAGAGGTGTCAGTGCCCGCAGTCCGGCGCCCAGGCTGTCGGACGCGGTGCCAGGCGCCCTGGGTTGCATCTCCAGCAGGGCGGACAACACTGGAAGGACTCCCGCCTGGCGCGCGCGCGGCGGAATGATCCTGCATTCGGAGGACGCCCCGGCGACGACCGCGCCAACACGATCTC
>DAITMW010000138.1:6031-18210 GCA_036834945.1 Steroidobacteraceae bacterium | reverse complement strand
TGCCTTCGCATCGCTCAAACAGGTCAATGCCGGCTCGCTCAGCATCGGTTACGTGGACATCGGTCCGGCCAATGGTCCGGTCGTCATCCTGTTGCATGGATGGCCCTATGACATCCATAGCTTCGCCGACGTGGCGCCGATTCTCGTCTCCGCGGGATATCGCGTGATCGTTCCTCATCTGCGCGGTTATGGGACCACGCGGTTCCTCTCAGCCGACACTCCCCGAAATGGCCAACAGGCTGCGCTCGGCGTCGATGTCATCGCCTTGATGGACGCCCTGAGGATCCAGCGGGCCGTGATCGGTGGATTCGATTGGGGCGCGCGCACCGCCAACATTGTTGCCGCATTGTGGCCCGAGCGGTGCAAGGCCCTGGTGTCGGTGAGCGGCTACCTGATCGGCAGCCAGGCCGCCAACAAGGCGCCTCTGCCCCCGAAGGCGGAACTGGCCTGGTGGTATCAATTCTACTTCGCCACCGAGCGGGGCAGGGCAGGCTACGAGGCCAACCGGAATGAGTTCGCGAGGCTCATCTGGCAAACAGCCTCCCCGAAGTGGGCATTCGACGACGCGACCTTCGAGCGATCCGCCGCTGCGTTCCAGAATCCCGACCACGTGGCGATTGTGATCGACAACTATCGTTGGCGCCTCGGGCTCAGCCGGGGCGAAGCGCAATTCGACGAGTTCGAGAAACGGCTCGCCAGCGCTCCGCAGATATCGGTGCCGACCATCACCATGGAAGGCGATGCCAATGGCGCGCCGCATCCGGAGCCCTCCGCCTACGCGAAGAAGTTCTCCGGTAAGTACGAGCACCGGACGATCACTGGAGGCATCGGACACAACCTTCCGCAGGAGGCGCCACAAGCTTTCGCGCAGGCGATCGTCGACATCGACAAGGTATGATTCGAACGCAGCACTAAGCCTGGGCGCGCACCATCCAGCAGGCCGCGGTAAAGCGAACCTCCGTGCCCTGCACGTAGGGATCGAAAGCGGCCCGCACGGTCGCAATGATTCGCGCGCGAGTCGCCTCGTCCGTACCCGGTAACACCCGGCCGAGCGGGCCGAATCGCGAGATGTAACGGACCAACTGCTCCTCGGCCAACGTGCAGGTCACATCGACAGGCTGGATATCGATGTTCGACCAACCCGAGAGCTCCAGCATCGAGGTGACCCGGCCGCGATCCGCGAAAGCGAATTGCCCGGGCTCGTTCGGTTGGCGGGCCGGAATGTTGGGCAGAAACGGGGCGGCGGCACGCTCGGCGGTCGTCATGAACGGGTTCTCCTCGGGACCGCGCCAGGCGATGAGTCGGAGCAACGCCTGCCGTCGTGCGGCACGCCTCAAGTTGGTGAACGCACCCACCGGGTCGCCAAAAAACATGACACCAAACCGGGACACGAGCGCGTCGACAGAAGCCGGCTCGAACTCATGGGTCTGCGCATCGGCGCGGATATAGTTGGCGGCAATACCTTCGCGCCGGGCGCGGTCCTGAGCCGCCGCGATGAGCGGCTCCGAAATGTCGATGCCAACACAGCGGCTGCCCGGCCCGAGCGCCCGCGCGATGGCGAGAGTCGTGCCGCCGGTGCCGCAGCCGATATCCAGGACCTGCCCCGCCCACCGCGCCGGAAACTCTCCGATGAGCCGGTCCGTGAGCGGCTTGAACATTCCATCGAGCACCGGCTGCGCCTCCACCCACGCCTGCCCACTGGTGCCGTTCCACAACTTGGCCTGCTCGTCGTTGGTTGCCATGGTCGTCCTCGTTCTCTTGCCTGCGCGAAGCGGATGACGCACTGTACGAATTCAAGTGCACTTGAGGTCAAGGGGAAATTGCATGGACATCGCGGTGGTCGCGGAGCGGTCCGGGGTCCCGGCTTCAACACTCCGGTTCTACGAGGAAAAAGGGCTGATCGCCTCCATCGGCCGGCACGGCTTGCGGCGCCGGTTCGATCCGAGTGTCCTCGACCGGCTTGCTTTCATTGCCCTGGGGCGCGCCTCCGGTTTCTCCCTCGAGGAGATCGGGCGGATGTTCGCACCCGACGGGTGCGTGCGGATCGACCGGCGGATGCTGGCGGCGAAAGCGGATGAGCTGGACCGGACGATCAGCAAATTGACCGCCATGCGCAATGGTTTGCGACACGCGGTGACCTGCCCGGCCCCGAGCCACATGGAGTGCCCCACCTTCCGTCGGCTCATGCGGGCGGCTGCTTCCGGAGCCCTCGGAGAGCGAAAACCCGCAGCCGCTCGTCCGCCCAGGCGCACCCTGTCGCGCTCTCGCTGAATCTTGCGACCTTTTGCCCAGCTCCCGCATCTAAGTTCCCGTGGTCAGACTGGTCGAAATCGAAATTCCGCCGGAGGTGCTCCGGCAGGCGTGCGGCGGTGATGAGGCCGCGCAGGTGGTCATCTACACGGCGACCGCTCCGGCGACTTTCGCCTTGATCCGCCGCCTCATCGCCAACCGTGCGATGGCCGAAGACCTGTTCCAGGAGACGATGATGGCGTTATTCCAACGCCTGTCCGAATTCCGCGGTGAGGCACCCCTGGGAGCCTGGCTGCGGCAGATCGCGGTTTCGAAGTGCCTGATGTTCTTGCGCTCGCCGTGGCATCGGGCGCGGCTTCATCTCGAGGGTGACGGCGAGACCACGATGGCTTATGGCCTGGGCACCCTCATTTCACCGGCGCCGGCGGCGGAGGGCCTCGATGTGGAGAAGGCCCTCGCCACCCTGTCGCCGACAGCGCGCGCCATCGTGTGGTTATACGAAGTCGAGGGCTATTCGCACGAGGAGATCGGACGCTCCTTCGGGCGCTCCGTCAGTTTTTCCAAATCGCAGCTTTCGCGTGCGCACCTGAAGCTGCGTGAATGGTTCGAGCCCAGTGGGGGCAGACAAACATGCACATCGATCCAGAGCAACGGCAAGGTTTTGTAGAGCGGCACCCCGTGGAGCAACAGGAGAGCATCGTACGGGTTTTGCGGAATCTGCCGCAGGAGACCCGGCAACCCTACGATTGGACGGAGTTCCGGCGTCGCGCGCGGGAGCGAGTCAACGCGGGCGCTCGTGCGGGTTTGAATAGCAGGAGATACGCGGCGATCGCGGCAGTCCTCCTGCTCGTAATCGTTGGAGCTGCCACCTGGGTTCGCGGCGTACGACCGCTCACGTTGGTGTCCGTCGAAAACGACGACCTGCTGGGAGGCGGCCGGCCGACTCTCGCCGATGCCGATGCCGAGGACGAGCGTGCCGATGTCGAAGAGCGCTGGCTCGCCAGCCTTCCTGATGAGCCTGTAGTCGTGCGTGTTGGTACGCGTGCGGCGGTGGCGGGGCTGGAGGATCGCATCGCGCAGATCGATGACTTGCTCTCCGCGGCACGAGCGGAGGGGACGCAGCCTGCAAAACTGGCTGCCATCGAGCAACAGCGCGCGCGCCTGGTCAGCTCGCTCGTGCGGGTTCGCTACGCGGAGACGCTCGTCTCCGCTTCACGCTGAGGAGTAATCAATGAATCCGAAATTGTTCCTGGCCGCCCTTCTGGTGCCAGGCTGCGTGCTCGGTCAGGAGAGCGCTCCGGCGTCCGGCCAGGCCCAGGCGCAGGCGCAGGACCAAAACCTCGAAGCGCAGCTCGATGCGGCGCAGCGGAAGCTGGATGAGGCGGCGCGCGAAGTCGCGGAGATCTCCGGCCAACTGGGCGGTCCGATCGTGCGGAATTTCTCCACAGCTCACGGAACATTCGGCCGCGTCATCATCGGCGTTCAGTTGGACGTGGCGGGTGGAAAGGACGGAGCTCGTGTGCTCAGTGTGAGCCCGGGTGGGCCGGCGGCAGACGCCGGTATCCGCCCTGGTGATCGGATCGTTGCCGTGAATGGGAAGGAAGTGAAGGGCGATGACGCCTCGCGTCAGGTCGTCAAGTTCATTCACGACGTAAAACCGGACGGCAAGGTGAATATACGCGTCTCACGCGACGGCAAGACGCAGGACTTCACCGTGACGGCCCGGCCAGGACCTGTCTTCTTCGGCCTCGAGCGAGGCATGCCGGAAGTGCCGCCGATGCATGACATGCCTGAGATGCCGGCAATGAAGCCGTTTTTCATGGTACGAGGTCCCTTGTCCGACATGGAGCTGGCGACCCTGACTCCGCAGCTCGGGAAGTATTTCGGAACGGAGAAAGGTGTGTTGGTGGTGCGTGCACCGCCGGACGGAGTCTTGAAGTTGGAGGACGGTGATGTGATTCTGGCCATCGACGGTCGCGAGCCGACGAGTGGGTCGCACGCTACCCGTATCCTGGGCTCCTATCAGCCAGGTGAAAAGGTCTCGCTCCGGATCGTGCGCCAACACAAGAACATCGACCTGGAGACGACGGTACCTGATCAGCCACCACCGCATGGCCCTCGCAAGGATGTTTTTTTCCGCGAGGGTGGGCCGGCAATGGCACCGCCGGTGCCAGCAGTGCCGGGCGTGCCGGGCAAAGTCATCATCATGCACCGCGAGGATGCGATGACTTGAGTAGGGTTGCGACACGGTGCCCGGCACCGCGCGATCAAACGCGTTCGAAAATCGCCGCGATACCCTGTCCGCCGCCGATGCACATCGTCGCCAGGCCATAGCGGCTCCCGCCGCGACGCTGGAGCTCGTGAACCAGTTTGGTAACCAGAATCGCGCCCGTGGCGCCGATCGGGTGACCGAGGGAAATGCCGCTGCCGTTGGGGTTGGTTCTGTCCGGATCAAAGCCGAGCTCGGCGGCTACGGCGCAGGCTTGTGCGGCGAACGCCTCATTCGACTCCACGACGTCGAGGTCTCTTACCGTCAATCCCGCGCGCTCGAGCGCCTTACGAGTAGCGGGTACGGGGCCCATTCCCATGTATGCGGGCTCGACACCCGCGTGCGCGTAAGAGACCAACCGCGCCATGGGTTTGAGATTGTGTCGGTTCACAGCGGCAGAGCTGGCGAGTAACACCGCGGCAGCGCCATCGTTGATGCCCGACGCGTTGCCGGCGGTGACCGTGCCTCCCTCGGATCTGAAGATCGGGCGCAGCTTCGCCAGGTCCTGAGCGCTCGTGTTGGTCCTGACGTGCTCGTCGACCTTGAATTCCACGACTCCCGTCTTGTTCTCGACCGGGACAGGCAGGATCTGTCCAGCAAAATATCCTTGTGCGGTGGCCGCGGCCGCCCGGCGCTGGCTCTCGAGCGCGAGGGCATCCTGTTGCGCGCGTGTGATGCCGTGTCGCTCCGCGACGTTCTCAGCCGTTACGCCCATGAGAATCTTCTCGAAGGGGTCTGTCAGGGCGCCGTTGAGTCCGTCGACGAGCGTCGCATCACCGAGTTTGTTTCCCCATCGTACGCAAGACGCAAGATAGGGCGCCCGGCTCATCACTTCGGCACCGCCTCCGATCGCGGTGCCGCAGTCTCCGAGGGAAATCGCTTGCGCAGCGGAAATGATCGCCTGGAGTCCTGAGCCACACAGGCGGTTGACCGTGAAAGCGGGAACCGAGGTTGGCAGCCCCGCGCCCAGAGTAGCAATCCTCGCCAGGTAGGCGTCACGCGGCGCCGTTGGGATCACCTGACCGAAAACGACATGACCAATGGACCCCGTTTCGGTCCCTGAACGATGGATTACTTCACGGGTCACACGCGCGGCGAGGTCGCCCGGCTCGAAGCTACGTAACGCGCCCCCGAAAGTGCCAATGGCGGTGCGGACCGCGGCGACGACAAATATCTCAGACATCATTTCACCTGCCGCGGCGTGTTTTCTCGTGCGCGAGCGACTTCGTACTGGTATTGCTCGGAGCCCCTGGATGGAACAACCTCGTCCGTGCGATCGTCTATGCGCTCCCACAGTTCCAGGATTCGCTCCGGGCGCAGCTCGGGGTCGGGAAGATAGGTGCCTTGCGTCATGGTGATGTGAGCTTGCTCGAAACTGCCGGCGCCGGCCAACACGATGCGCTTGCTCGGCGCTCTTTCACTGGCGAGCGCGACGACTGCCGGGCTCACACGCTCCGCTTCCAGCGCAAGGAGATCCTCCTTCAACAGGAGGGTGTTGGTCATCTGGGTGGCGGCGCTCGGTGCCAGGCAGTTGACATGGATCCCATACCGCGAGCCCTCGAGCGCCAGGGTCTGCATGAGTCCCACGAGTGCCATTTTCGCCGCCGAATAGGCGGATTGACCGAAGTTTCCATAGAGACCCGAGGACGAAGTCGTGAGGATCACGCGACCGTAGGCCCGCTCTTTCATGTGTGACCACACGGCGTGCGTGCAGTTCACCGAACCCATGACATGGACATCCAGCACCAGCCGGAAGTCCTCCAGGTCGATCTTCGCGAAGGTTTTGTCCCGGAGAATGCCGGCGTTGTTGACGAGTATGTCGACCTGGCCCCAGCGGGCGAGAGCCTGTGCCACCATGTCCTCGACCGCCTGCAGATCCTGGACGTTGGCGCTGTTACCGCTGGCCTGGCCGCCAAGCCTGCCGATCTCATCGCACACCTCATCGGCGGCCTCGGCATCGAGGTCATTGACGACCACCCGTGCGCCGCTGCGCGCGAGTGCCAGGGCATGTGTCCGGCCCAACCCCCTGCCGGCACCGGTGACGATGGCAACGCGATTGGCGAGTAGGGCGCTCAAGGGTGGTGCTTTCCTGGCGGGACACGGGTGGCGTTTCATTTTAGCGGCTGGCGGCGCGGCTGAAAAGTTATTAATTCGTGTGTTAATGAACTTTGCATGACGCGCTGTCCCGCGCCCCCGCATGCACGAGGACTTCTGGTAGTCTTCCCGCTCCCGAAGTGCCGCTGCTCGCAGGTAGCGCTGATGTCGATACGTCCGGCGAAAAAGCAAAAATCTCGTACCAAGGCGGAGCGGCGTGCCGAAACCCTCGAACAGATCCTCGATGCCGCCGAATACCTGTTTTCGAAGCATGGCTTGAACGGTGTGACGCTGCGCGACGTGGCATTGAAGGTCGGCGTGCACACCTCGCTGATGCACTACTACTTCGTCGACAAGCGCCGGCTGTTCGAGGCCGTTTTCGCGCGCCGTGCGGGCACCACGAGCAGCCGCCGCATGGAAGCCCTGGATCGCTATGAGCGCGAGGCGGGGGGCTCGCCCACGGTCGAAGGGGCATTGCGGGCGTTTCTGGATACCGACCTCGATCTGTACATCGGTGGCGGGGAAGGTTGGAAGAATTTCGCCGCCTTCGCCGCCCAGGTGAGCAACTCCACCGAGGGTGCGGCCATGATGGATCTGCACTTCGATCCGGTCGTCCTAAAGCTGATCGTCATCCTGAAGAAGGCCTTGCCGGATTGTGCCGAGGCCGACATTTTCTGGGGTTACGACTTCGTCACCGGGGCACTCATGCATACCCTCGGCAGGACAGGGCGCATCGACAGGCTCTCGGGCGGGCTGTGCAAATCGGAGGATTTCGCCGCGGTCAAGGAGCGCCTGGCGAGCTTCATGGCCGCCGGTTTCATGGCCCTGTGTGGAAAATCCCGCAAGCCGGCGGCGACCAGGACGAAGTCGGCGCGCTGATCCGATTTCGTTAACTCATGTGTGAATGAATATTGACACGCGCGCGTGATTGCGCGAAGTTGTCCCGCACGTCTCGAGGGGGAGCGCGGTGACAATCATGAGATGGAATGCCATGGCACTGATGCTACTCATGGCCGTCGCGATGGCCTCGCCGCCGGAGCCCCAGCCAAGCTCCGTCCCTGTTCAGACCACTCACGGCACGGTTGTCGGACGCACGCTTTTCGGCTCGGATCTCACCGTATTCAAGGGTATTCGCTACGCGCAATCGCCGACGGGAGACTTGCGCTGGAAACCTCCGGTCCCGGCGACCGATTGGAGCGGTTCGCGCGACACCGTGGACTTTGGTCCGGCCTGTATGCAACCCACGTCCCCGTCGGGAAGCATCTATTCCGACTATCCGCCTCGAACGAGCGAGGACTGTCTGTTTCTCAATGTCTGGAAGCCGACGCATGCGGCGCGGGCTCCGGTCATGGTGTGGATACACGGAGGCTCGCTACGGGCAGGGAATCTGGCCGCTGGCCTCTATGACGGCAGCCAGCTGGCACGCCAGGGCGTGATTGTCGTGACGGTGAACTATCGACTCGGCGTGTTCGGTTACCTGGCGCATCCGCAACTGACCGCCGAGTCGCTGCACGGCTCCTCTGGGAACTACGGACTGTTGGACCAGATCGAGGCTCTGCGCTGGGTTCATGACAACATCGCGCGTTTCGGTGGTGACCCCGGCAATGTCACGGTGTTTGGTGAGTCGGCGGGAGCCTTGAGCACCATCGAGCTCATGACGAGCCCCCTTGCACGGGGGCTCTTTCACAGAGTCATCATCCAGAGCGGCTACCTGGTCTCCAACATGGAGCTGAAGCGACCGAGCTTCGGGCTGCCCTCGGCGGAAGGGGTCGGCGAGTATGTTGCAGGGAAACTGGGTGCGGCGAACCTGGCCGCGCTACGCGCGATGGACGCGACGAAGCTCATGGAGGAATCGTATGCCGCGGGTTACGATCCCCAGGCGACGATCGATGGTTGGGTGTTGCCGCGGCAGATCGTCGACGCGTTTGATCGAGGTGAGCAGGCACGCGTGCCGATGATCGCCGGATTCAACGGGGGCGAAGTGCGGTCGTTGCGCGCTATCTTCATCCCGCCGCTGCCCAAAACCAGCGCGGAATACGAGTCCGTGGTGCGCAAGATCTATGGCGATCTCGCCGACGCCTACCTGCGGCTCTATCCCGCCACGAACGTGGAAGACAGCGCGTTGGCTGCCGCGCGCGATGCCTTTTATGGTTGGAGCGCCCAGCGCCTGGTGCGCAAGCAAACTCAGCTCGGCGTGCCTGCCTACCTGTATTTCTTCGAGCATCGCTATCCGGCCCAGGTCGCGCTGCATCTCGAGGCTTTTCACGGCAGCGAGCTGCCGTTTGAATTCGGGCTCATCGGGGCCGATGACAGGCTTCCTCCGCATTGGCCCAAGCCACCCGATGATGCGCGGGAGCGGGCACTGTCCACGGCGATCTCGGGTTACTTCACGAGCTTCGCGCGCTCCGGAAAACCAACGGCGCACGGTGAAGCAACATGGCAGCCCTTCGCCAACGGCAGTGCATTTCTCGACATCCGCGACGAGCCTTACGCGGCGGAAAATCCACAGCCTGGCACCTATGACCTGCACGAGGAAGTCATCTCGCGCCGGCGGACCGCCGGGACGCAATACTGGTACATCAATATCGGGCTTGCCTCGCCCGTAGTGCCGGCTCGTCATTGAGCGGCCGGGCCCACTATCGGGGGGTTGCGCCCGAGGGGGTCCGGGCGTCTACTCCCGCAGATGGATACCGACACACTCACCAACCCAACCGTGCGGGCGGCCATCGAGGCCCTGCAAAAAGGTGACCGTAAGGCGTGGTCGGCGCAGTTCGAGCCTCACGCCGAGCTCTACGATGACGGCAACCCGCGCAACCTCGCGGAATTCACGCGGGATGCGCTCGGTCACGAGCGCTTCAAATCCATCGACCAGGTGGAGAATCACGGCCTCGACCTGACGGGAGCCTTCCACTCCGACAAGTGGGGCGACTTCCGTACGTACTTCCGATTCCAACTTTCGGCCGCTGGTAAAATAAAACGTCTGGACATCGGGCAGGCCTGATTCACGGGACGGGTTCCCTATGCACACGCTCATCGTGATCGGCATCGGCTTCATCACGCTCGGGGCGTGTGCGCTGTTAGGTCATAGCTTCGGCGGCAGCTCTGGCGCTGCAACAGGATTTCTCGTCTTCCTGCCCCTGTGGCTCATCGGTGCCGCGGTAAACCTCGCGATCGGCGTCAGGCAGGCAGGCTACACGCTAGCGGAGGAGGCACCGATCTTCCTGTTGGTATTTGCCGTACCCGCGGCCGTTGCTCTTCTTCTCTGGTGGCGACTGAAGTAGGGTATTTACGTCTCTCCACAATTTGTATTATTGTCATAGGCGATCGGGGGTCTGCAGAAAAACAACAACAGGGCCTGAGGTGCAAGCTATCGAGGGGGGTTCGAGATGGCTAGCGTACGGTCGAGCGTTACTGTAAGGGTATCCATATCTCTCCTTTTGGAATGCGCCCTGCTGACGCCCCTGGTCGGACTGGCCGCGGAGGCCCCCGACGAGGAGCCTGGAGGATCGTTGGCGGAGGTCATCGTCACCGCGCAGAAGCGCAGCGCCAACCTCCAGGATGTCCCGTTTTCCGTTTCCTCCAGCAGCGAAGCTCAGATCCGCGATTCGGGTAGCGAGAACATCGTCGACCTGTCGCGCAACATCGCCGGTTTCGCGGTCGCGGACCTCGGGCCCGGCCAGAGTCAGGTCGCGATCCGAGGCATCAGCTCGGGCCAGGTCATCCGTGACCAACCTGGCGTGAAGGAGCAGGTCGGCGTTTATCTCGATGAGTCAGCGATCTCCGTGGCGCTGTTCACGCCTGACCTGGAGCTGTTCGATATCGATCGATTCGAGGTGTTGCGTGGCCCGCAAGGAACCTTGTTCGGCGCCGGCTCCGAGTCCGGCACCGTGCGCTATATCACCAGGCAACCGCAGATCGGCAAATTCGAGTCCAGCGCCGATGCGTCGTTTGAAACAGTGCAGCATGGTGACCAGGGAGGATCGGTACGCGGTGCCATCAATATCCCCCTTGGAGAAGCGGCGGCGGCGCGACTCGCCGTCTACTACCATCATCTGCCTGGATTCATCGATGCCATCCAGCCTGGTGGTGGCCTGAAAAGCGACGTCAACGACGGCGATCGCACGGGTGTGCGCCTGGCAGTGCTGTTGAAACCGATTGAGCATCTCTCCATCACACCGCGCCTCGTCTACCAGAATCTGACCACGAACGGCTATCCCCGGGTCGATCTGTACAACATCCTGGCGAATCCCTACGCGTCCGTCGATCCGGTCAACATCGGCTCCCTGCAGCAGTACACCCAGCAGCGCGAAGGCCTCCTGGATCAGTTCACGCTGGCGGACATCAAGGCGGATTATGACTTCGGCGCCATGACGCTGACGTCCATCACGTCCTACACCCACCGCAACGTGCGGGTTTTGCGCGATGCAACACAATTGACGGGTAGCGTGACCGTGGACATCCTCGGTGATATTCCGTCGACCGAAGCGGGGGCGCGGATCAACTCGCCGTTGTATGACCGGACGGCCCTGAATGTCCTGTCCGAGGAAATCCGCCTCGGCTCGAACGGAACCGAGCAGGTGGACTGGCTGGTCGGGGGCTTCTTCCAGCACGTCCTGCGGCGGTACGGCCAGGATCTGCCGACACCGGGGTATGATGCATTGATCGACACACCCGGGTCGGCCACCAACGCTCCGCCCGATACCCCGTTCTATTCGGATTTGAGCTACCGGCTGAAGCAATATGCCGCCTTTGGCGAAGCCACGTGGCACGCCACCTCGCAGTGGGCCTTGACGGCAGGACTGCGCTACTACAGTTTCAGCGAGGACAAGAGCGTACTGTTCGCCGGTGCGTTCGCGGACGAGACATTCATACCGGGCACGAAAATCCCGGGGGCCATCAAGAACTCGACCGACTCGAGCGGCACCTCGCCACGGGTCATCATCACCTTCAAACCGACCGACGACATCCAACTCAGTGCGCAGGCCGCCCGTGGATTCCGTCTGGGCGGCATCAACGATCCGATCAACCTGCCGCTGTGCTCCGCGACCGACCGGGTGGTGTTCGGTAACGCGGGGGACTGGAAAGATGAGAAAACCTGGAACTACGAGCTGGATGCCAAGACGGAATGGCTCGATCACCGGGTAACGTTCAATATCGCGGCGTTCTACACGCGCATCACGGATTTGCAGGCGACCACGACCGCCGGTACCTGCTCCTCCCGGGTGGTGTTCAACGTTCCGACCGCCCGCAGCACCGGCGTCGAGATGGAGTTGTTTGCCAGGCCCAATCGCAATTGGGATTTCGGCGTGTCGGCGACCTACATCGACGCCAAGCTGACTTCATCGGTGACCTCGAACGACGGGAAGGGCAACACCGTGGTCGTCGGAGGGCTCCAGGACGGCAACCGCTTGCCGACCGCCCCGAAGGAGCAGATCGCGGCCAGCGCCGGCTATACCCTACCGCTGACGGGCGACAAGAACCTGTTCGCCAATTTCACCATCCAGTATGTCGGCTCGTCGTTCTCCCAGTTCGAGAACGAGGAGCCCGGCTTTGGCGCGATCTGCGC
>DAITMW010000138.1:0-5931 GCA_036834945.1 Steroidobacteraceae bacterium | reverse complement strand
CGCGTGGGCTATTTGACCAACCAGCCGCGTACCTTCGGAGTTTACGGGCAGTTCGAGTTCTGAAGTGTCATGCCGAGGGAGGCGGTCCCTCGGCAAACCGTGGCAGCGAGTCGGTAATGTCGAACCACGCTGCCTTGTAGTTCGTGAAGATGTGTCGTTGCGGCCGCAGGGTCGGCTCGGTATCGAGGCTACCCGCGGGGATTACGGCGAAATTGCGTTCCAGTGAGACCTTGGGTACGCCGCTGCCGCAGGAACGACAGAACGCTGTCGTATAAAACCGCGCCTCGGGCAATTTGAATTCGACGATCTGATCCTCTCCGCGTAGCCAGCGAAACTGCGCCGCGGGGTGGAAGATGTTGGTTCCGTGAGCCGCCCCCCGCGCCCGGCGGCAGCGCTGGCAGTGGCAACTCTGCATGAGCATCGAGTCGCCCGTCAGCTCGAACGCGACGGCGCCGCACAGACAACTTCCCGCGGTGGTGCCGCGACGCGGCTCGGTCTTGGGCCGCTGCATCCCCTTCGCGCCATACTCGGGCGGGTACTCCTCGTGTTGGGGTAAATCATCGGTGATGGTGTACCAGGGCGCCTTGGACCCCACGAAAATGTGTGCCTTGGGTTTGATCCCCAGGTCACCTTCGAGCGGACCGGCGGGCACGAACGCCATCGAGTAGGCCGGTACGGTCATGGGTACGGTCGACCCACAGGTCGCGCAACTGTTGCGCGTCCCGCCCTCGGAGGATTTGTAGGCAAGGAGCTGGTCCGCGCCGCTGATCCAGCGGAACCGGTCGATGGGTGCGCTGATATAAGTGGCGAATGCCGATCCGTGGTGCTTGCGGCACATGGAGCAGTGGCAGCTCACCATCGAGTCGAAAGGCCCGTCGACCGCGTAGCGCACGGTGCCACAGAAACAGGAGCCCTCGGCCATGGTCCTTCTCCTTCAGGTGGGATCTCCATTGTAGTCTAGCGCGAACGGCAACAATCCAAAGGGAGGAAACGCATGAGGCGTCTGGTCGTGACTCTGGTTGCAATTTCGGGCCTCGTCCCGGCTGGGGTCGCACTGGCCCAGGCTCGACCCACCTGCACACGCCAGTCGCTGCAGTCCGCGGTGGACAGTTACCTCGCCGCGCAGAAAGCCGGCGATCGTACAAAGATGGCACTCGGGGAAAAGGTGAAATATCTCGAGAACATGAGCGAGGTGGCGGCCGACAAAGGCATGTGGAACAGCGCTTTACCGATCGCCTTGTCGCGCAGCTTCCTCGACAAGGATCGGTGCCGCACGTTCTCCGAGGTGATCGTGACCCAGGGCGGCCACCCGTACGTGATCGGTACCCGCCTGAGTGTGGACAACGGCAAGATCACGGGCATCGACAGCCTGGTTTCGGACCAGGGGGACTGGCTGTTCAATGCCAACGCCTATCTGAAGTATTCGAGCAAGGAGGACTGGACCGCTCCGCGAGCGGGCACTCACGCCTCCATGCAAGAGCTCATCAATGCGGCGAACAGCTATCTCGACCTGTTCTCCGACAAGCTCGTGAAAACCCCCTGGGGCAGGCCTTGCGCACGCCTGGAGGGTGGCGCCTACACCAACCGCAACGCGGACCCGAACGCCACGTGCGAAGTTGGTATTCCGCCCGGAGTGCTCTACATCGTCAATCGTGACTACGTCGTCGACGAGGAGCAGGGGGTGATCAACGTGTTTTGCCGTTTCGGCAACAGCACCACGGGCATGCCCGATTCGCACACGTTCCGTCTCGTTGACGGGACGATTCGCAACGTCCACACGATCAGCGTCAACCTCGATCCGGACAAGCCCTCGCCGCAGGCGGATGACAACGGAGTGATCATTCGCGTCAGGCCCGCAGCTCAAGACCGTTCCCCTCCGGATCGGTGAGGTAAATGGATGTTGCCTCGCCGGTAGAACCGAAGCGTTGCGCCGTCTCGCCCAGCGAGACGCCTTTTGCGGTGAGCTCGCGAGTGATGCGGTCGACGTCAAAATCGGCGATGCGCAGGCAGATGTGGTCCACATTGCGGCCTTCGGAGCCCGGCGCGCTTCCCCCCATGCGCCCCAGCTTTCCTGCTACATCGATGAGGTCGATGAGCGAGGTACCCGCGCGCAGGTGGACGAGTCCGAGCGCGTCCTGACGATGCTCGACGCGACAGCCGAGCACGTCGGAATAAAAATCAATCGCGCGCTCCATGTTCGTCACGCGCAATACGACATGGTCGATTCCCGATACGATCATTGAGCTTGCGCCGAAATGTTGGGAGAGATGATTCGTCCATCGGACAGCATGACATCGCCCGGTTTCATGCCGGTGGCGCAGGTCTCACCCAGCCACTTCCCCGTCACCGTCGTCGTGGTGTCACTCTTGCCGCGCAGCGGCGGATCCCAGTGGGACTGCGACTTTGCCTCATATGCATCATCACCGTGGAACGTCGTGACGCCGTGCGTCGTCACCTGTTGCGCGTCCCCGAGCTTGCATACCGCATCCTTGGTGACCGTCGAGCCTGAGACATGCGTCTCCAGCTTCGAGCAGGCCTTCTGCATGCGGTCCGCCGTGCCGAGGTAGAAGTCGGCGGTCTTCTCGTCGATACAAACCTTCAGGGTCCGTGAAGGATTGCCGTTATGCGAGGTGACGATTTCCCACAGGCCGGGTTTCTGTTTCGGCGCATCCGCCGCCTGGGCGGCGCAGATGGCCCCCAGGGCTGCCACAAACCAGATTCTAGTGACTCGCATGACGGCTCCCCATCTGTGAGGTGAGATGGTGGAATCAGTGTGGGCGTTGTGCTGCTGCTTGGCAAGCCCACGCCGCGGCTTCAGAGGGCTCCTCGGTAAGTGATGCCGATGAGGTACTGATGTTCGGGCGCGTCCGGGTTGAGTCCCTGGCGCAAACCAACATCGAGGTCCAGGCCGGGCCGGATCGTGTAAATGAGACCCAGGAGGGTCACCAGCGGTGGCGTGGCCCGGGTCGAGTCGGAGTTCGAATCGATCGCGGTGTCGAGGACGAAGAACAACCGTTCGGTGGGTTGATAGGAGACCGCCGTCGACAGATGCCACAGATTCTCGCGGGTTCCCAGGAACTCCGGAACGCGCGTGTAGCCCATGTTTACATCGATGCTGAAGGGGGTGAAGTCGCCGGTCAGCACCAGCAGCCCGTGGCCCGACACCTGGTGGTGCGGCAAGCCCAGATCCTCGTGCGCCGTCGGCACTGCCATGCCGGCCCGGATCCCGGCCGTCCACGGAGCCGAGCCATAGAAACGCCATTTGAAGTCCAGGTTGGTATCGCCCAGCCCCCGTTCGCGCCGGCCGTCGGGAGTCTGGATCACGGTATAGGAGGGCTGGAGGATGAAGTCGAAGGCTGGCGAAGCGCCGACCGAGAGTTGCGGCTGGAAGAGGAAGACCTCGGTGGCGTCCTGGCGGCTCCATGCGTAGCCCAATTCCAGCTCCGCGTTGCCACGTCCCTGTGTGCCCGTATCCTCACTGAGCATGGGGTGCCCGGCGAACGCGCGTGAAGTGACTATCCAGGCCATTGCGGCTGCCGCCGCGATGAGGAGCCAACGCTGACTGAATCGAGCTGGTCGCACCACACTCACTCGACACAATTCTTTAGCGTAAGCGGCGAATAATACGAACACATGACGTCAGCTATCGTGGCAACGCGCGCCGCCTGGGGTGGCCGCTTTCTTCGCGCCCTGGTGGGCTCGCTGATCGCATTCCGGATGGTGCCCGTGCCTGGTGCGGAGGGCGCCGCGATCAAGGGTGCTGGCGCGACTTTCCCTGCACCGGTGTACGTGCAGTGGGCCTGCGCCTACGAGCATTCCGGCGGGCGGCCTGTTTCTTATGCGCCGGTCGGGTCGGGGGAGGGTATCCAGCAGATCCGGGACCTCCGGGTCGACTTCGGAGCTTCCGACGCCCCCCTCACATCGGATGAGCTGAGCGCCGCTGGATTGATGCAGTTTCCCATTGTGGTCGGCGGCGTCGTGCCCGTCATCAACATCAGGGGGATCAAGCCGGGCCAGCTGAGGTTGAGCGGGGAAGTGCTGGCCGACATCTATCTCGGCAAAGTCCGGAAGTGGAACGGCACGGCCATCGCGGCCCTGAATCCGGGGTTGGCGCTGCCTAATACGAACATCACCGTGGTGCACCGGAGTGACCCTTCGGGCAGTACCTTGTTGTGGACGGACTTCC
Source organism: Steroidobacteraceae bacterium (assembly GCA_036834945.1). Taxonomy (GTDB): domain Bacteria; phylum Pseudomonadota; class Gammaproteobacteria; order Steroidobacterales; family Steroidobacteraceae; genus 13-2-20CM-66-19. Next base: position 1,745 of record DAITMW010000138.1, on the reverse strand, counting down.
TGTCGCGATCGAGTCCGCAATGGCGCTCCCAGGTCGGTGCCGCGATCACACCGCGCTGGCCGACCGGAACGGGCGGCGTGGGTAATGAAGGGGTCGCGGCATATGTGCAGCGAACCAGGTTCGCGCTGGGCTATGTCGAATATATCTACGGGCGTCGACATAACCTGAGCGACGTGGCGCTCCGTAACCACGACGGGCAGTTCGTGCGGGCAGGTTGGGAAGCGTTCCGTGCCGCCGCCGCGGCCGGAACCTGGACCTCCAGTCCAACTTACCAACAGCTGGCGACGGATCAGCCTGGCACTGCGAGTTGGCCCGTCACCGGAGCCAGTTTCATTCTGATTCCGACGTCGGGCGAGCACGCCTCCGGCACCCGTCAAGTGCTGCGTTTCTTCGACTGGGCACTGCATCATGGTGAGTCGCTGGCGCGCGAGCTCGACTATGCTCCGGTACCGCAGGCGGTGGTTGATGGGCTGCCGCAACTGTGGAGCAAGCTGCGTGACACCGCGGGCCACGAGATGTGGCCGCCCGGTCCGTGATGCTACAGCTGTAACACTCGGGGCGACGTGACGGCCGATTTGTTCTAGCATGAGCTGCAGTTTGTGCCGGATATTCAGGGCCAGTCATGAGCACTTCAGAAGCGTACACACAATTCATCTCCACGCCGCTGGGGCGCAAGCTGGCACGTGAGCAACAGCTCGACGCGGAGAAGTTGCTACTGGACCTTTTCAAACGCACGGCGCGGGATGTGCCCGCGTATGAGGCGTTCCTCGCGAAGCAGCAGATCGATCCGGCGGCTGTGAATACGTACGCGGATTTCGCGCGCCTGCCGCTGGTCACCAAGCAGAACTACATGAACGCCTATCCGCTGCCGGAGCGGTGTCGGGATGGCACCTTGTCGGGTTGCGAAATGGTCGCGATGTCCTCCGGCTCGACCGGGAAGCCCCTGGCCTGGCCGCGCTCGCTGGCCCACGAACTGGACGTTACGACGCGCTTCGAACAGGTATTCGCCCAGGCGTTTGCAGCGGACAAGAAGTCAACGCTCGTCGTGATCTGTTTTGCGCTCGGCAGCTGGGTTGGTGGCATGTATACCGCGCAGTGCTGCCGCTACCTCGCGCAAAAGGGCTATCCGCTCACGCTGGTCACACCGGGCAACAATCCGGCGGAAATACTGCGCGTGGTGGTGGAGCTGGGCCCCTACTTCCAACAAATCGTCCTGGCCGGCTATCCTCCTTTTCTCAAGGACGTCGTGGATCACGGTATCGCGCAGGGCTCGAGTTGGAAGGCGCTCAATGTCAAATTGATCATGGCCGGCGAGGTCTTCAGCGAGGAGTGGCGCAGCCTGGTGTGTGAGCGGTTGGGCGCCGCCGATCCGGGCTCCTCGACCGCCTCGCTGTATGGGACCGCGGATGCCGGTGTGCTGGGTAATGAGACACCGCTTTCGATTGCGATCCGCCGCTTCTTCGCCACGCGTCCCGATGCGGCCCGGGCTGTTTTCGGGGAGTCACGCCTGCCGACTCTCGTGCAATACGACCCCCGCAGCCGTTTTTTCGAAACCCATGAGGGCACGCTCGTGGTCAGTGGCGACAATGGAGTGCCGCTGATCCGGTATCACATCGCGGACCAGGGTGGAATTTTCGGCTTCGACGAATTGCTGGAACGGGTGAGTGAATCAGGTGGCGACCCGCTCGCCGGACTGGATCCGCAACGGATCGCGCCGTTGCCCTTCGTCTATCTCTTCGGGCGCG
>DAITMW010000137.1:0-18257 GCA_036834945.1 Steroidobacteraceae bacterium | reverse complement strand
TTCGGCCCGACCGATGCTCCGGATGTCGTAATATTCGTTAGCGGAGGTCCCGAGCAGGCTGACGCGTTTCTAGCGTTCACCGAGAAGGCCCTGTTCTCTGCTTCCTATGATGTTTATACGGACCAGCCTTGTGGAACGGCGGGTTTCAATTTTCGCGCTGTCTTCGGCCGAGGCGTTCCATCGCTACCCGCCAGCCTCGCCAACAAGAAGATTCTCGTTGAGTACTCCAGCTTCAGCGGCACATTCAAGAGCGGCATTGACGCAGTGGTCCGCGCTAACCCGATCGCCTTCCAGACGTTCATCGGCAATTCTACTGCGTGCCCCTCGGGTAGCCAGACTCAGTACACAGTAATCAACCCCCAGATCCAGGAGTTTCACGTGCCGGTCGTCGGGTTGGCGCCGGTGGAAATTGCGATGTTCACCGGAGTGAATTTGCCGCCCGTTGCCGGGTTTTCTGCGATCACCGCGGCCGAGCTCGCTAACATTCAGCAGATTCAAACTTACGAGACCGTGTATGGCTTGGCCATCAACTCCGTCCTCGCCGCGCAGAAGACGAATTTCACGAAGGCCGAAGTTACAGCGATTTTCAGTGGCTCCTATACCAACTGGGGTCAGCTCACCGGTGACAACGGCCTACCCGTGAAGGCCGGCCCGATTACCATCATCGATCGTAACGCGGGATCCGGTCCTAAGATTGCTTTCAATGAGTACTTCCTTGCTAGCCCCGGTGCCGCCAGCATGGGTGGTGCTTTGAGTCCCGTCGCCACATCTGGTGGGTTCGGAAACTGTGGCCCGCCCGCGCCTGTCGGCTCACGTTCCTATGACGCTACTGTCTACAGCGTCTGCCCACAGAGCCGTAGCGACAACGTCAGGGACGGTCTGAACAACGCTAACGCCAGCGGTGTCCGCGCGATCGGAGTTCTCAGTATGTCGGATTCCCCGCCGCTTTTCAGCGATCACTACCAGTTCGCTGCTCTGAACGGTGTATCGGTCTCACTTACGACGATGACGACTTGCGGCAATGTCCTGGAGAAGTGGTTTGAGCCCGCGAACGTCGTGAGCGGGGCGTACGACCTCTTCTTCGCGAACTCGCTGCAATTTCGCATAAAGGCCGTCAAGGGCGCCCCTTTCATGGGTGACGGCACTGCGCAGAGCGCCTTCATCGTGGCAATGTTCAACGCCTCTCTGGATCCTAGGACCCAAGTCTCGCTGCCCGGTGCGCTGCTCGACCCGTTCGACGTCGGCGGCTTCGCCGGCGAGAATTACGATCGTTGTATCACGAAGGGTACCCGCAACGGGAATTCCACCCAGCCGCTGCAGCTATGGTTCTGATCGCCCCTTAACCTTTCTGTCATGGAGCCATGACAACGTTCTTTGTTTGAAATCGGAGCCGCTGATCGCCCTTGGGTGTTGGACGATCGGACGTATGTGCTCCTTTGAGGCTCCAAATGACTTTCAAACGTAAGACACGCCGCCAGAAGAGCGGTGCCGACCGCCAGTCCGTGCCGGTAAACGTTACACACGCTTGCCGGCAGGGACTGAGTCCAAGCGGTGTGGTCCTCGCGGTTGGCGCGATCCTGCAGGCCTCCGCGCGGTACGCCGTTGCGGCCCCACCGCCTCTGCCGACGCCTTGCGCGCCCTGCAACGTGACCGGCAATTCGCTGCCGTTCGTGCAGTCGGGTTCAGCCGGCGCGAGTTACTCGGGAAAGACCCTCCAGGTCAACCAGGCGACCAACACGGCCATCCTCAATTGGCAGGACTTCAATATCGCCAGTGGCTATTCGGTCAATTTCAAGCAACCCTCGTCCACCGCGGCGGCACTGAACCGCATCTGGAGCGGCACCCCCAGCGTCATCGCGGGACAGCTCAGCGCCAACGGTCAGGTGTACCTGGTCAACCAGAGCGGCATCGTGTTCGCCAATGGCGCGCAAGTGAACGTGGGTGGCCTCGCCGCTTCAACCCTGAATATTGCCGACAGCACCTTCCTCAATGGGCTGTTATCCGGTAACACACCCACCGTCACGGGATCGGGAGACTTGAACCCGGTCTTCCAGGACACCTCCGGTCAGGCCAAAGGGGTGTCAGTCGAGCAGGGCGCCTCCCTGACCGCAGCCGGCGGACGCATCATGCTCCTCGGCACGACTGTCACGAGCAAGGGGACCATCTCGACTCCGGGCGGCCAGACCATTCTGGGAGCCGGCAATACGGTCTACCTGGCATCGACGACCGACCCGTCCATGCGTGGCCTGCTGATCGCGGTTGACGGCCAGCAGATCGCCGCCAACAGTACGGTGACGAATCAAGGCCAGATCAGCGCGCCGCGCGGCAATATCACTCTGGCTGGATTGATCGTGAACCAGCAGGGGACGCTGAGCGCGACGACGTCCGTCAATGCGAATGGCTCGATCTATCTCGTCGCTGGCAACGCGCAAGCCGTTGGCCCGGATGGCGGCAACAACCAGTTCTACAACGACAGCGCGGCTGGCCAAGGCAAGGGCCAAATGCTTCCCAACGAAGGAGGCACCTTGACGCTCGCACCTGGAAGCGTCACGCAAATACGGCCTGACTCCACCGATACAGCGACGATCACCGATCAGCAGACCTTTTACAACTCCCAGATCAGCTTGGTCGGTCAGAATGTGACTCTGCAGGGCAACGCCACCATTACTGCGCCCTCGGCGACAGTAGACGTGGTGGCATCCGCAAATCCGTTCCACTACGTCCAAAACGTCGCGACCGACGCTCACAAGTACGAAACGGACGACAGCGGCCGCATCTACCTGGACTCTGGCAGCGTCATCGATGTCTCCGGGTTGACAGAGGTGCAGATTTCCGCCTCGCGCAATCTGCTCCAGATCCAGCTGGACGCGAATGCCTTGCAGGACGATCCGCTATTGCGCGACAGCTTTCTGCATGGCGCCACGGTAACGATCGACGTCAGCCGTGGCAGTCCGCTATTGAATCAGGCGACCTTGAACGCTTATGCGGCAACCATTCCGCGCGGCATCAATGAAAAGCTCACCAGCGGCGGTAGCATCAACCTGCTAGCCGGCGGCGATGTCATTACTCGCGCCGGGTCGGTCCAGAATGTCTCGGGTGGGAGCATCGCCTATCAACAGAGCGTCGGATCCACGACGAAGCTGCTCGGAGCGGACGGCAAAAGCTACGACATCAGTAGCGCCGCGAACGACATTCAATATCTTGGCTTTGCTGACAGCTATTCATACACAGACAGCCGCTGGGGCGTCATCAGCAGCTTTTCAACCAAGGGGGGGCTCATCCCCTCGTACATACAGGGGATAGGGGCCGGCACCATCCAGATCGAATCACCGCAGATGTACCTGCGGGGTTCGATGGAGGCCAACACGACGTCGGGATTGTTCCAGCGTACCACGCCGCCCACTGCCGGCACTCTCATTCTGGGTGATAGTGCTGCAGCCGCTGGTGGCGACAATACCCTCAACTACAACGCGCCGAGCATCGAACTCGTGCAATCGGTGACGGATGACCTCGGATCGTTTGACCCGACGGTCGTCGGGTCGATCCTTCCGGCTCGGGACTTTGGCACCACCGAGATCCCGCTCCAGACCTTGGGCGCCGCGGGGTTCGGTAATCTTTCGTTCGCCAGCAACGGCACGATTACACTGCCTGCAAGTCTGAGTGTCTCCCTGCCAGGGAACGGGTCGCTTGCTCTCAAAGCGAGCTCAGTCGAGATCGATGGAGCGATTCACACGCCGGGCTCCACCGTCAGCATTTCGACCGCGCTCTCGGCGTCGCAGGCGAATCTAGTCGAGCCCCAGCCGGTCGACAACAACATCACCCTCGGCCACGGCGCGATCATCGATGTGAGCGGCACATGGATCAACGACTCGCCACTGCTGACGACACAAATTGACACCACGCCGATACTCTCGAAGGGCGGGAGCGTCACACTGACGACGGCTGCGGAGACTCTCAGCACCACCGGTGTACATAACGACATCGTACTTAGCCAGGGTAGTGTCATCGACGTTTCTGGTGGAGGATACGTCAATGCCCAAAACAAAGTGGCTGCCGGTGCCGCCGGAAAAATTACTTTTACTGCAGGCTCGGTCTACGGACAAATCGCCACTGGCGGCGTCGAGCTCGGAGGCACACTCCGTGGTGCGAGTCTGAGCGCCGGATCCGGAGGCACTCTCAGCGTTACATCCGCGTGGGCCAGCATCGGTGGTGACGTGAGTGATCAACAGGGTGAGTTGTCGCTCGCTCCCAGCTTCTTCACCCAGGGTGGCTTCAGCAGCTACGCGATCACGGGTATCAATGGTTTGATCGTCGGATCGGGAAACCCAGCCGTCACGACCATCATCGAACCATTGCAACAGAACTTGGTATTCACCGACAACATGCTGCTGCGGCCCAGTGGGACCAGTCTGAGCAGCTTCACCTCTCTGCAAACTTTGCCGGACTATCAGCGTGCACCCGCAAGCGTGACGTTTGCCTCAACCAATTCGGGGGGAGCCGCATTTCCCGGGCTCGGAAATCTGACGCTCAACAGCGGCGCCTCGATCATCACGGATCCACTGGGTCAGGTCACGCTCACAGCGCGCGAAAACTTGACTGTTGCCGGGAAAATCGATGCACCTGCAGGAAACATCACCCTACAGATCGCGCCAGGCGGAATAGCGACGAGCGACGCAAACAGCGACAACGATGGATACGTGGCTTCGCAACAGCTGAGGCTGACCAGTACCGCGCAGCTACTCGCGAGCGGTTATGCCGCCGTGTATACGGACAGCAATCCTCTCGGTTACCGCCTGGGTCAGGTCTTGCCCGCCGGCACCATCACTCTGGCCGCGAACAAGGGTTCCGTCGTTGCTCAGGCGGGCTCGGTCATCGACGTTTCGGGTGCCTCCGCAGTAGTGGACGTCATCAACAAGTCCGGTGTGACGCCGACGACCGTCGCCGGCTCGGCGGGCAGCATCGACATCGAGGCTCGCGAGAATCTCGTTCTCAACAGCACACTCCGGGGAGGGCCAGCGCCACTTTCCGGTGCGAGCGGCGGCAGCCTGACGATCGGCCTCGACCTGTTCGATTTGACCGCTACGACTGCCTATAACAACGCCGCCGCCCAAAATGGTATCCCCAACTTTCCCTATTACCCTACCAGCGATCGCAATTTGACGCTGACTGGATCGGCGCAGTTCAGTGACTCGCTTCCGGTGGACGACAATGGAGTGGTCCGCGACGGCATTGGGACGGTCAGTGCCACCACCGTTGCGGCGGGTAACTTTGACAATGTCACCCTGAGAAGCTCGGACGTCATCACACTGGATGGCAACGTCGCGCTCACTGCGAAGGGAAGTTTGACTCTCGACGCTCTGGAACTCACCGCTACATCAGGAACAAGGGCTTCGCTCGGCGCGGCATACCTGGGATTGGGCAACAGCCACTATGACTTGCCGGAAACCGGCGAAAGCGGCCGCAGCTACGCGCCCGTCGCGGGAAACGCGCTGCTGGTTGCGTCTGCCGATCTCATCGATTTCCGCGGCCACAGCGCGTTGGATGGTTTCCAGACGGCGACGTTCAATAGCAAGGGTGATATCCGTTTCACTTATGCCACGGACGGAAAGGCCAACACTGACTTCACCGGATCTCTCGCGAGCGCCGCAAATCTGACCTTCATCGCTGGGCAGCTGTACCCGACCACGGGGACCCAGTTCACCATCAATCCGATGCAGGGTTCGGGGGCGACGGATCCAACGCAGGCAGCCAGCTACGACTACATTCCGGGCTCAGTCACAATCCGCTCCAACTCGACCACTGCGCCCGCCGTGCCTCTATCGGCGCTCGGGTCCTTGACGGTCAACGCACCGACAATCGACCAGTCGGGCGTGTTGCGCGCGCCCTTCGGTCAGATCGCCTTGAACGGTATCGGCGCACAAAGCGCCGTGACGTTGCATCCAGGAAGCCTGACATCGGTCTCGGCAGAGGGTCAGGTTATTCCGTACGGCTCCACTCAAAACGCCACGCAATGGACCTACCTGGATAATTATACCAGCGGCAAGATCTCCCTCGTCGATGCGCTTCCCGGCAAGCAAGTCGCCCTTAATGGCAACGCCGTCTCCGTCGACCCGAACGCCAAAATCGACGTGTCCGGTGGTGGAGATCTCTATGCGTATGAGTGGATCGCCGGAACAGGTGGATCCAGGGACGTCCTGAACCCAACCCTTGGAACGTACTCCTACGCGATATTGCCGACGTTGGGTTCGAAGTACGCACCCATTGACTACCAGTACGACGCAGGGTCGAACATTCCAGTTGGTCAGGAAATCTACCTCCAGAGCGTTCCTGGAATTGCCGCGGGCTACTACGCCTTGCTTCCTGCGCGTTATGCGCTGCTGCCGGGTGCTTATGCCGTTCGGCTGGTCACTCCCTCCAGCGATGTTGTTCCCGGTTCCGCGGTGCGGCAACCGGATGGATCCTATCTGGCGGCCGGACGCTTTGCGGTTGCCGGCACTGACGTCATCGATAGCCGGACGTCAACCTTCGAGATTGCCTCGGGCGCGGTAGTGCGGACGCAATCGGAGTATGGAGAAACCTACGCCAACGCGTTTTTCAACGCGGCGGCCGTTGCTGCCAAGGGTACGCCGGTAAACCTCCCGGCCGACGCAGGTCAACTGCAACTGGCTTCGAGCGGCACGATGCAACTCGACGGTGCGTTTGGCTTCTCTCCGGCACAGTTCGTGTCGGGCAAGGACGCCAAGGGCAATAGCATCATGCGGACCGGGGCCGGAGGCATCGCCAGTGTTGAAGCACCCCAGATCGAAGTTGTGGAGGCTGGTGCCACGCCCGATGGTTCTCTGCAAATCAGCGCCGGTGCGCTGAATCAGTTGGGCGCCTCCACTCTCATCCTGGGAGGTAGCGCCTCGGCGAGCGCTACAGGCCGGAATATCTCGGTCCTCGCATCGTCGGTGAAGATCGCCAACACTGCCGCTGATTCGTTGCAAGCGCCTGAGATAATATTGGCTGCCACGCAGCAGATCGAACTCGCGGCCGGGAGTTCCGTCGAGGCGAGTGGATCAGCCAGCAAGCCGGCAAACCCATTGGCCGCTCCGCCCACCTTGGGTGTGCAAGGTGACGGTGCGCTGCTGCGAGTCTCCAGCGGTCCACAGGAAACTGTGGTCCGTACCAGCGCGCCGAGCAATGCGCAAGGACTTCTTTCGATCGACGCGGGCGCCATCTTGAGCGCCAGCAGCCTTGCTCTGGATGCTGCGGGCAACACTCAGGTGGATTCAGGGTCTGTGATCACGGCTCAGGCTGTCGAGGCGTCTTCGAGCCGAATCAGTCTCGGAGCCGTCCCCGCGGATGCGGCTGGGCTGAATATTACTAACCAGCTGCTTGGAAGCTTCAATGGGTTGACCGATCTCGAGCTCCACAGCAATTCGTCCATCGATTTCTACGATGCCGTGTCACTCGGCACTCTCGATCCGGCTTCGGGCAAGCCCATTCTTGCCAACGTAACGCTCGACGCTGCGAAAATTGCCGGTTACGGCGATGGCGATAAGACCATTCGTGCAGGGTCGATTATCCTCAGTAATGCGGGCGGTACGCAAAGCACGCCGCCTTTCAACACGGTGCCAAACGGCACCGGTGCATTCACACTCGTCGCGCTCGACACGGGCACGAAGGGTTCGGGACAGGTGAGCCTGAGCATGGGTGCCAAGGACGTCGAGGGGTTCAGCGCTGTAACGCTATCTGCGAATGGAGATATCAGGGGAACATCGGGCACCGGTTCATTGACACTTGCAAATGCCGGTGCGCTCAATCTGCAATCGGCGCGAATCAGCATGGACGCAGGTGCCGAGCAGGATATCGTGAATTCGAGCGGCATCGTATCGATCACAGCCACCACACGTGTTGGGACCGCACCCGACTTGGGAGTCGGCGGAAAGCTTACTATCAATGCAACCGCGATCGCTCCGGGGCAGGCGGCCATTGTCGACAACGGAATCATCGCGGCGCCGGCCGGTGCCGTTGCGTTGCAGGCTCACGGTGGAGACCTCACGCTGGGCAGCGGAGCACAGGTCATCGCAAATGGAGTCAGCGTGCCGTTCGCCGATACGTATGCGACCGCAGGAGGTGGGACGGTGCTGTTGGGTTCCGATCAAGGTAACATCACCCTCGCCAGCGGTGCACTGGTCGACGTGTCGGGGGTGACAGCGCCGAACGGCACCAGTAGCGACGCCGGTACGCTGATGGTGAGCGTGCCTCAAGGCCTGTTCAACCAGGCAGGTACTCTCAAGGGTAGCGCCGCGCCCGGTCAGAATCAGGGTAATTTCACCCTCGACATGCTCGGTAGCGGTGGGTCCTTCGACCTTGCCTCACTGAATCTGAGTGCGGAGGGATTCGAGGGCGCCATATCCATTCGAGATCGGACTGACGGCATCGCGATTGTCTCGGGTAACCTGCGTGCCAGCAGCTTCGAGCTTTCTGCGGACAGGGGCGCCATCTACGTGCCGGGAACCATCGACACGAGCGGCACCAGCACCAACCCCAATGGCGGTTCGATTTCCCTGTGGGCCCAAGGACCTCTCGCACTTGGGGGAGTTCTGACTTCGGCGGCTGCAAGGTCTTCGGACGGTACAACGGCTCGCGCCGGCGACATCACGCTCAGCTCCACCAGTGGACTGCTCACGCTCGCCGCCGGATCGACTGTCAACATCAAAGGCCAGGCGGGTAGCGACAACATAGGCACGAACCCCGACGGCCAGTTGCTGCTGAGGGCGCGATACAATTCCACTGATGGCACTGTGAACATCGCACCGATCGAAGCCACGCTTGTGACCAGTCGGCCGGGCAACGCACAGCGCCCGACCGTGACGGTCGAGGGCATCATGTCCTATCAGGCGAGCAGCATCGGAACGACCGGGGTCGACCTGACCTATTCGCAACTTGGTAACGACATCGCGGCGTTCGCCGCGAATGCGGGCAATATTGCCAGCGCTCTCGCTCCGGCCAACATCTCGACTCCCGACGCGCTGGCTTCCTTCGTGCAGGTGAGGCCGGGCGTCGATATCTGGACGAGTGGCGACCTCACAGTGAAATCGACGCTGGACTTGGCATCGACGGCCTCCACGTCTGATAACGGTATACCGATAGATCTGACTTTGCGCGCCGGAGGGAATCTGCTGATCAGCGGCTCCATCAGCGACGGCTTCTCGAAGAGGACCACTACGAGTGCCGTGAACACGTGGACTTTGGGAACAGGCGAATCCGGCAATTACCTCATGGCGGCCGGCGCCGACCTGTCTGCCGCGAATCCGTTGTCCACGGTCCAGGGCACCGGAAGCTTGATTCTCGCCCCTGGTAACCTGATACGCACGGGCACCGGAAATATCAGCATTGCCGCAGGCCACGACATCTGCCTGGGATGCAACAGTGACGGAACGGTCTCAGGGCTGGCGAGCGCCCAGGCGTCTGTCATCTATACGGCAGGGCAACACTCAGATAATGGTCCGGCCTACTTCACGGGTCCAACGATCACGGCCACGACGGATACACAAGCGGAATACCCCACCGGTGGGGGCAATATTGACATCAGGGCGGGCGACGACATCTTGAGCGCGCCCACCACGAACCTCGTGTCCAGTTGGCTTTGGCGTCAGGGTACCCAGAGCACTGTCCAGCAGCTCAATACGGCCTGGTGGGTGGAGTTCAGCCGGTTCCAGGAGGGGGTGGGGGCCCTCGGCGGGGGTAATGTCAGCGTCCGTGCCGGTGGCAATATAACGGACCTGTCTGTTGTAGTTCCAAGCAACGGTCGCGTGGGCAGCGTCAGCGCCACCGATAGCACCCTTTCCGCCGGCAATCTGGTCGTCAATGGCGGAGGTGATCTTTTTGTCCGCGCAGGCGGTAACATCAGTAGCGGATTGTTCGAGGATGATCTGGGCAAGGGAACGATTGCCGCCGGTGGCGCCGTTCAGGCGGACCCGGATTGGGGAGTGGCACCCATCCTCGTACTTGCCAACAGTAGCCTGGATGTGACGGCACGCGCCGACCTGACGATTGCCGGCATTTACAACAGCACCGCCATGAGCGAGCTGAAGGCGAATAGCAACCTCTATCACCCACAGACGGCAAGCTACTTCTTTACGTACGGATCCTCGAGCGGCGTAGATATCGGGAGCGCGGGGGGAGACGTGAGTCTCCTCAATGATGACCAAGGTATCTTTCTCAAGGCAAACGCTGCACTCTTTGATCGGACCGGTGCCGCGGCCGCGAACAGGGTGTACGCGCCTACTCTCGACGTTGCGGCGCTCTCCGGGAATATTACGATACCGCTGGCTGCACAGCTGTTCCCTTCCGCTACAGGTAACTTGAGCCTGTTTGCGCAAGGAAATGTGACCTTGGGCGGCGACCTGACGATGTTGGAAGTGGATCCGAGCCTCGCCCACACCGTTGTCGCGCCCGTCAATTCCGGGTTGTTCGGACTCGGGACAGATCGCGTGCCGTTGCCGATCACACCGCTACATCAATCTGATAGTGAGCCCGTACGGATTATCGCGGATACCGGCAACATCCAGGGTACCAGTGGCACCAGCATCGTCATACCCAAGCAGGCCGAGCTCGTGGCGGGGGGCGACATCCGCGACGTGAATTACGTCGGTAAGAACCTGAATCCCGATGACGTTACGCAATTCGAAGCAGGTGGAGATATCGTCTATACGACCGTTCTCAATCCAAACAATCAGCTTGGGACCAACTCGAGCACCATCCAGGTCGGTGGCCCCGGCTACATCGAGGTTCTGGCGGGCGGCAACATCAATCTTGCCAATAGCCTGGGCGTGCTCTCCACGGGTAATTTGAGCGACGTGCGTCTGCCTTCCGGGGGGGCGACCCTCGTGGTCGGCGCGGGCTTCGGTAAGAACGCCGACGGAACTTTGCGAATGCCCGACTACGATGCCTTCATCGCCGCGTACCTGCTGCCGGATGCCAAAGGGAATCCGAGTCCGTACGCTGGCCGGCTGGTGAGCTACATGCAGCAGCTCAATCCCGCCCAGATCAATCTGTCGCAGTCGCAGGCCCAGACCGAGTTCCTCGCACTGCCGCGCAAGTTACAACTCCCTCTGCTCTCCCAAGTGCTGTCCACGATACTCAGTGACACAGGTCTGGCGCACAGCACCGATGGCACGAGCTATGACAGCGGCTACCAGGCCATCGCGAAGCTCTTTCCGACCAAGGACACCAATGGCAATTCCCTGGCATACCAGGGCGACATCAACATGTTCTATAGCCAGATCAAGTCCGAGCAAGGGGGTGACATCAACCTGCTCGCACCGGGTGGCTCGGTCGTGGTCGGCGTCCCGAATCCGGACCCGAGTCTCCCCCAGAGCAAGGAGCTCGGAGGTGAGCACGGGGCCCAGAGTTTGCCGGCGGAAGCCAATCTCGGCCTCCTGGTTCTCGACAAGGGCGGCGTGTACGGCTTCGCGGACCAAAACTTCGAAGTCAATCAGTCCCGCATCCTCACCCTCCAGGGTGGAGATATCATCCTTTGGTCATCAAACGGCAACATTGATGCCGGTAAGGGCGCGCGCACGGCCCAAGGCGCACCACCGCCTGTGATCCAGACAGACGCAAAAGGCAACGTGTTCGTGAATCCGGTCGGCGCCGTCAGTGGCAGCGGCATCGGCCAGCTTCTGACGACCCCTGGAATCAAGGCGGGGTTGGTCAACCTCATCGCCCCCCGAGGCGTCGTCAACGCCGGCGAAGCCGGCATCCGCGCCATCAACCTGAACATCGCCGCCCTGCAAGTCCTGAACGTCGGCAACATCAAGGTCAGCGGCACGGCCACCGGCCTGCCAGTGTCCGACGTTGGAGCCTTCGCCGGTGCGCTCTCAGGCGCCAATGCGCTGGGCGACTCGGGTAAGGCGGTCGCCGCACAACTGGCCCAGAACCTGGCCGGCGATAATTTCCAACAGATGACGCAGGCGCTCGCGCCGACCTTCATCGTGGTGAAGATGTTCTGCCTCGGCGTGCAATGTGACACCCACTGAAAGATGTGGGTGTGATCGTCATACAAGCGAAATCTTAATCCGCCAGCATGCGGGCTTACTAAGCACGAGCGGGAGGTCGGCCCGGCGCGTGTGACTTGACATTCCTCCCGGCCGCTCGAACTGGAACGATTGATGACAGGGGAAGATCGCGCACCGATCGCGAGGAAGCTGTGGGTACTCGTTGGACTTGTGGCCTTGCAGGATCCGCTCGCCGGTCGAGCCGAGCAGGCGGCGGCGGCATCGCACGCTCCTGCGCCCGCCAACGCCGCGGCCGTGTCGCGCACTCCTGCGCCCGCCAACGTCGCGGCTGCATCGTCCACTCCTGCGCCTGCGAGCGCGTCGCCCGCCGCCCCGAAGCCGTTTCCCGTGCTCGAGTACCAGGTCGACGGCAATACGCTACTTCCGGTGGAGGACGTCGAGCGTGCGGTAATGCCCTGGCTCGGGGAGACGCGCACGATCAAGGACATCGAGGGCGCGCGCGCGCAGCTCGAGCAGGTCTACCACGATCGCGGTTACAAGACCGTCATAGTCAACATTCCGCAGCAGCGGATAGCCGACGGCGTCGTCCGCCTGCACGTTACGGAGGCACCCGTGGGTAACCTCCATATCAACGGCTCCCGTTACCACTCCTTGGACGCGCTCCGTAAGGAGATGCCGCAGCTCGACGAGGGCAACATCCCCGATTTCAACGCCGTGCAGAAAGAGCTCGGCAACGTTAACCGCAGCCAGGACATGCGCGTCACGCCGGTGTTGAAGGCCTCATCGGAGCCGGGCCACGTCGATGTCGACCTGCAGGTGCAGGACAAGCTTCCTGTCCATGCGACCCTCGAGGTCGACAATCGCTACATCGCCAATACGACGCACCTGCGTGCCACCGGCGAAGTGCGCTACGACAATCTCTTCCAGAGTAACCAGAGCCTCGACATCCAATACCAGGTCGCGCCGGAGCGCTCCTCCGATGCCAAGGTCTATTCACTGTCCTATGTGATTCCCACCGACAGCAACATCGTCGGTGCCTTCTACGCCATTCATAACGACAGCAACATCGCGGCCGTCGGCGATGTGAACGTGATCGGACGCGGCAACATCTTCGGTGCCCGCCTGATCCTGTCCTTGCCGACCCCCGATCGCAGCTTCTTTCACAGCTTCACGGGCGGCATCGACTACAAGGACCTGCAGCAGAACATCCTGCTGAATGCCTCGGACGACGCCATTACGTCTCCGACGAAGTACCCGGTATTCAGCGCGCAATACACGGCTACATGGCTGGGCCAGGCGAATGCCACCGGACTGCCGGCCGCGACCACCGGCGGCGTCAGCAACACGGTGCTGGACGCGGGAGTCAGTTTCGTCATCCGCGGAGTCGGCACCAACCGCCAGGAGTTCACGGACAGGCGTGCGGGTGCCGGCCCGTCGTTCTTCATTTTCCGTCCGGGCCTGGAGCGCCAACAGTTGCTGCCCTGGCACTGGAGTCTGGTTGCCCGGGTCGAAGGACAGCTTGCCAGCGGGCCGCTGCTGAACAGCGAAGAGTATTCAGCTGGCGGTGCCGACACCGTGCGCGGCTACCTGGAATCCGAGCGCCTGGCGGATGAGGGTATCCGTGGCTCGTTCGAGTTGCGCACGCCACAACTGTTGGCGCACCTCCTGCCGCGCTCAGATCGTTCCTACCTGCTGCTGTTCGCCGAAGGCGCGCACCTGCGCGTCCTCGAGCCTCTTCCGGAGCAGGAATACAAATACACACTGGCGAGCGCCGGTGTAGGCATGCGCTTCCGTTGGAACGGATTTTCCGTGTCCCTCGACGGTGCCCGCACTTTCAAGGACGGCTACGTGACACTGGCCGATCGTTATCGCGGCCTGTTCCAGGTCAGCTACACCTACTGAAGACCATGAAGACTGCAAAAATTCTCGCTCTCGTGCTGCTGCTGTTGCCCGGCGTGTCCCAGGCGTGGTGGAACAAGGACTGGAAGGAGCGGACCCAGATCACGCTGAACACCAGCGCGCAGGGCGTGACAACCCAACAGCCGGCGAACCTGCTCACGCTGCCGGTGCGCCTGCACTCGGGGAATTTCGACTTTCTCGGCGCGAAGCCTGACGGTTCCGATCTGCGCGTGGTCGCCGGTGACGACAAGACGGAGTTGAAATTCTGGGTGGAGCGCTATGACAGCGTGAACGAGCTCGGAGTGCTGTGGGTGCAGGTCCCGACGGTACTGCCGGGAACCGACAAGAACACCCTGTTTGTCTATGCCGGTAACGACAAGGCGGCGGCCGCCGCCACCAGTCCGGCGATCTTCGATCCGGCCACCGTGGCGGCATTTCATTTCGCCGAGAAGGACGGCATAGCGGCCGACCAGACAGGCTCGATCAAGGCCGCCGCGGCCGTGCCGTTGGAGCTCAACGGCCTGATCGGTCAGAGCGCGCATCCCGGCGGAGCCGCCATCGTCTGGCCTGCGAACGACAAACTCAAAACGGCGGCCAATGCGGCAGCAAGCATCTCCCTGTGGATCAAGCCCGACGCCGCGGCGGGCACCCTCTATCACCAGGGAGTGCTGAGCATCGCCCTGACCCGTGGCGAGTTGGGAGCGCAAGTCGGCTCGCTCAAGATCGCTGGAGGCCAGGTGCCCGCGGCGGCGTGGACTCAGGTTGTCCTCACTCTCGGAGCCGGCAAGGCGACCCTGTACGTCAACGGAGCGCAAGTCGGCACGGGCGATCTCGGCAGCGCCGCGCCCGCCATCGAAGGAGAGATCCAGGTGGGCGATACCTACCAGGGTCTCGTCGATGAGCTCGAGATTGCCAACACCGCGCGCAGCGCCGAATGGGTCAAACTCGCGTACGCGGCGCAGAGCGCCGACGCCAAGCTGGTCGCCACGAAGACGCAGACGGCGGACGACGCCGAAACCTCATCCGGGAGCACCGGCTATTTCGGCATCTTGTTCAAGAGCCTGACACCCGACGCCTGGGTGGTGATCAGCATCCTTGGCGTGATGTTCCTGATCGCAGCCGCGGTCATGGTGACAAAGGCGATGTACGTGAATCGTACCGAAAGCGCCAACCGGCGCTTCCTCACGCAGTTTCGTGGCGCCGCGGATATATTGAAGATCGACCCCGCGCAAGGCTCGAGCGGCTTCGCGGATTCATCGCTGTACCGTCTGTACAAGGCTGGCCTGGTGGAGCTCACCAAGCGCGACGCGGGCCGTGAAGGCCGCCTGCTCTCGGGCGCTTCGCTCGACGCCGTGAAGGCCGCCATCGACGCTGACTCCGTGCGCGAGGGTTATAAGCTCAACGCGCAGATGGTGTTGCTCACGATCGCGATCTCCGGCGGTCCCTTCCTCGGCCTGCTGGGCACCGTCATCGGAGTAATGATCACCTTCGCCGCCATCGCCGCGGCAGGTGACGTCAACGTCAATGCCATCGCTCCCGGTATCGCCGCCGCTCTACTGGCGACGGTCGCCGGTCTGAGCGTCGCCATTCCCTCCCTGTTCGGATACAACTATCTCGCCTCGCGCATCAAGACGATTTCCTCCGATATGCAGATCTTCGTGGACGAGTTCATCACTCGGGTCGCGGAGGCTTACGGAGCGCCCTAGTCATGGCCGAGACCAAGGGCACAAACGAGCTCTATGACGACATCAACATCACGCCGATGTTGGACCTGGCGTACGTCCTGCTCGTCACGTTCATCATTCTGACGACCGCGGCAGTCCAGGGAGTGAGAGTTCACTCGCCCGTCACCCAGGCCGCCGATAACCTCGGCAAACCGCAGACGCGCGCGGTCACGATCACCCAGGACGGTGCGGTGTATCTGGATGCCTACCCCGTCTCTCTCGACCAGCTGCGCGCGACGCTCGCGCAATACAAGGCGGCGAACCCCAACCTGCCCGTAGTGCTGAAGGCAGACGCGGCCGCGCAGTATCAGAAGGTGATGGAGGTCCTCGACCTCATCAAGGGCCTGGACATCACCGAGATCGGCCTGGTCACCAAGCGGGTCACGCCCTGAAGGGGACCCCAGGAGCGCGCCATGCAAGTCAACAACGACGCCAAGCCTTACGACACGATCAACGTCACGCCGATGTTGGACCTGGCCTACGTGTTGCTCGTCGTATTCATTTTGATGACCACCGCGTCCATTCAGGGCCTGAATATTTCGATGCCCAAGCCCTCGAGCAAGCCCTCCACCGAGCAACACGAGCTGAAGGTGATCCAGGTCACGACCACCGGCGCGGTGCTGTTGAACGGCGTCGGTGTGAGCTTCCAGGAGCTGGAAGCGCAGCTCAAGGCCGTACAGGCCCGTGATCCCAAGATGACCGTGGCCATCAAGGGCGATCCGACGACGCAGTACGAGAAAGTCGTCGCCGTCATCGACCTCTGCAACAGTCTGAGGGTCAACATGGGCCTGGTGACGAACCGTATCGGTACCTGACCATGACGGGACTCGTCGACGCCTCCCAGGAACGGACTCGCCTACAGACCTGGTCTCGGCGCGCACTCGTGGGAGTCATCCTGCTAGCGTTGGTCGCACTCATCGCCTGGCTCGGCGCGCGGTTGAGTCATAGTGGCAGCGCTCCTGCGCGCCAGGTAGCGAAAATCGCTTTGCTACCTGACACGCCTCCGCCGCCTCCGCCACCGCCGCCCGAGAAACCGAAACTCGAGCCGAAAAACGAGATCAAGCAGCAGGCCGACAAGCCGAAACAACAGACACCGCCGGAACCGGAGCCCCTGAAGATGGCAGGCGAGGCGGGCGAGGGCCCGAGCCCGTTCGCCGCAGGCGAGGTGAAGAACGAGTACATCGGCGGCGACATCGGCAATGGCAGCGAGCGCTTTGCCGCCTATGTCGGTCGCATCGCGCAGCTTCTGCAGGAAGCGCTCATCAAGCGCAACTTACGGATCCCGAGCGCACGGGTGTTCCTCTGGCTCCAACCCGACGGCGCCATCCAACGCTACGAGATCAGTGGAACCAACGGCAACGAAGAGCGCCAGTTGCGCACGGCAATGGCGGAAATAGGGCGTCTGCCAGAGGCGCCGCCTCAGGACATGCCGATGCCCATGGGTCTGGAGATCAGCGCGCACTAGGTGCTGATCCCAAGCGCGTGTCATCGCAGTGTCGCGGTGGCCGCCATAACTACACGAACGACAGGACTTTTTGCATATGAACACCAGATGGTTGCGCTGTCTCACGCTGCTCGCGCTCGCAACTGCCGTTGCGCCCGCGATGGCGGATGATCTGCAGGAGCTGCGTAGCCTGCGTGACACGACTATCGCGTTGATCAATTCACTGGTTCAGCAAGGCGTGTTGACCCGGGAGAAGGCCGACGAGCTGATCCGCCAGGCCGAGCAGGCCGGTAAGAACGGCGGTGCGACCGCAGGAGCGCCCGGCACCGCCCCGACACCAGGTCCTGCGACGGGAGCCGCTGGCCAGGCCGCACCGGCACCGGGCACGCCGAAGCCCGCCGAGCCGGGCGTCATCCGGGTACCGTATGTGCCGCAAGTCGTGAAGGAAGAGATCCGCAACGAGGTCAAACAGGAGGTCATGGACCAGGCGCAGCGCGAGCATTGGTGGGCGCCGGGAGCGCTGCCCGAGTGGCTCGATCGCGTCTCCTTCCACGGCGACGCGCGGTTCCGCGGCCAGTTCGATCGCTTTCCGAGCGACAATCAGCCGAATGCGCCGCCGGTCTTGTTCCAACTCCCGCAATTCGGCGGCTACGTCATCAACAACACCCAGAATGCGCGCAACCGGATGCGCTTACGCGTCCGATTCGGCGCGGACGCCAAAGTCAACGACAAGGTCGACGTGGTCCTGCGCCTGACCACGGGCACCGCCGGTACGGGCGGTGACCCGAGCACCGAGAACGAGAATCTCGGCAACTACAACGCGCGTGGCAATGTCGGCTTCGATCTGGCGTACATCCAGTACAAGCCGTGGTCCTGGGTGTACTTCAAGGGAGGTCGTATGGGCAATCCCTTCTATGCGCCGACCACGCTGGTGTGGGGCGATGACTTGAGTCTCCAGGGTGCGGTGGTGGGCGTCACCCCCCATTTCACTTCCAACTTCCAGACGTTCCTCACGGCGGGTGCGTTTCCGATACAGGATATAGAGCCGACGCCTCTGACGAACGCCCGTAGCAAGTGGCTCTATGCGTTCCAGACCGGACTCAACTGGCAAATGTGGCCGGTGGTGAACTGGAAGATCGCGGCCGCCCTGTACGACTACCGCCACATCGAAGGCATCGCGAA
>DAITMW010000136.1:0-18476 GCA_036834945.1 Steroidobacteraceae bacterium | reverse complement strand
GCGGGAAGTTAGTCCGCGCGGCCTAAAATCCTGTCGGGTTTCTTCAGGCCTTGACCATTGAACCATAAAGAACCATCTGCCTAAGATCGCCCTGGCCCTGGGGGGCAATTTTTGGGGAGTGGCCGATGAACAACAAGTACACCCGTAGGGTGCGCGGACCGACGGTGGCCCGGGCGACGCTGCTCGCGCTGACGAGCACCGTCGCAACCGGCGCGTTGGCGCAGCAGGGGACCGAGGATTCCAACACGCAACTGGAGCAGGTTGTGGTCACCGCGACCAAGCGGGGCAATGAGAATCTCCAGGATGTGCCGATCGCCATCACCGCCGAGTCGCAGGCGACTCTCGAGGCCAAGGGAGCCACGGAGTTCACCGATTATGCGCGCTCGGTGCCCAGCCTGTCGTTCGTCGATTCCGGCCCGGCGTTCAAGACATACGTGATCCGCGGTATCAATGCCACCGGCACCGGCGTCGCCACGGTCGGCCAATACGTCGACGATATCCTCATCACGGGCGATCTCCGCCAGCCCGACCTGCGCCTGTTCGACATAGCGCGTGTCGAAGTACTGCGTGGACCGCAAGGCACTCTCTACGGCTCGGGCTCGTTGTCCGGAACGATCCGCACCATCACCAATCAGCCGGACACCACCGCATTCCACCTCGACACGTTGCTGCGTACGTCGAATACGCAGTACGGCGGGGAGAATTACAACGGCTCTCTGACCATCAACGCACCGCTCAGCGAGTCTCTTGCGTTGCGCTTGACCGCCTACGACGATGACGAGAGCGGTTTTATCGACAACGTACGTCTCCACACGACGGGAATCAACGCCGAGCACACATTCGGCGGCCGCGCGGCACTGCTCGCGAAGCTCGGGGACGACACGAAGCTCACGGCGAATGTTTTTTACCAGCGGACCGTCACCGATGGCCGCGACATCATCGTGACCGCCGACGGCAACTTCGGCAAATACAACACCGACCAGTACGTTCACGATCCCTTCCGCTCGCAATTCAAGATCTACAACCTGACCTTGAACCATGATTTTCACTGGGCGGACCTCGACTTCTCCACGTCGTACTTCGACCGGGCCGACGACAACAAATTCGACTCGACGCTCTATGACCTGTCCTTCGGCGAGGGATTCTTCGAGTCGATCGGCTTCAGTACGGCCGATGCGCTCACCGACCAGTACGATACGAGCCGCTACATCACCAACGAGTTGCGACTCGCATCCAAGCTCGGCGGTCCGAGCGAGTTCGTCGTCGGGTTGTTCCAGCAGCACATCCACACGACCTTCGAGACACTGGTCGCCACCGTCAATCCTGATGGCTATCTCAAGTTCCCCCTCGAAGCCGTGTTCGGACAACTGCAGGCGCATTCGACCGAGCAATTCGCGTTGTTCGGCGAGTACAGCTACAAATTCACCGACAAGCTGACAGGCCTGGTGGGCGCGCGAGCGTTCTACGCAGACGAGGCGGATGATCTCAACAGCACGCATCCTTTCGGAGGGTTCTCGCCACCCGTGGCGACGCCAACGTTACACAGTTATGCGCACAAGGTCACTCCCAAGTTCTACCTGTCCTACCAGGTCACGCCGGATGCCATGGTGTATGCGTCGATTTCCCAGGGGTTCCGTATCGGAGGCGGCAACCTGGTCAATGTCATGCCCTTGCCGCCGGAGGATCGGACCTATCAGCCGGACTCCCTTTGGAGCTATGAGATCGGAGCCAAGACGGCGTGGCTCGACCGGCGCCTGATTGCCAACACCAGTTTCTATTACATCAACTGGAGCAACATCCAGATCTCCGATTTCACCGACGATACGAATGCGCTGACTTTCATCGCGAATGCGGGCCAGGCGCGGGTCTATGGCGGCGAGTTCGAGCTCCAGGCCCGACCGACCCGCGATCTGACACTCGGCGGCAGTCTTGCCCTGGTGCAAGCGCAGCTGACGGGGGACCAGCCGGCCACGAATCCGCACTACGCGGCTCATTCCGGCGACCTGTTTCCGAATGTTCCGCAGGTCTCGGGGAGTCTTTTCGCGGAGTACCGGCACACCTTGACTCCGAGCCTGCAGGGATTCCTCAGGGTCGACCACTCCTATACCGGCCGGCAGGGAACGCAGTTCAGCCCGACCAACCCCATCTACAACGTGATTCCGGCCTACAACCTGCTGGCATTGCGTTTCGGGGTGACGGCTGACGCCTGGGAGGCCGCGTTGTTCGGGCGCAATCTCCTCAATGCCTACGCCACCAATATCATCGAGGAAGCGAGCAACCTGACGCCGCGCGCGGTCGTGCCTCTGCGTCCGCGTACGCTTGGGATAGAATTCCGCTACCACTACTAGGTCTTACCGAATGAACGCAATCGTGAGTCGAGTGGCACGGCTGGGCGCCATTGTGGCCATGGGCTGGGGTTGCCTGGCTTCCCCGGTGGCAGTGAGCCGCCCCGCCGAGCACATGGAATTACCAGACTGGAGCAAGACCCCCGTCGAGGATCGTGACCTGGGGCACGGGGTCCACATGCTGGAGAGCTTCGGCGGCAACATCGGTGTGTTGGCCGGAGACGAGGGCGTTCTGTTGATCGACGCCGAGTGGCCGCAGTTACACGAGAAAGTCGTCGCCGCGGTTCACAAGATATCCCCCAAGCCGATCCGATACCTCGTCAATACGCACTGGCACTGGGACCACGTCGGCGGTGACGGCCTGTTCGGCAAGGCCGGAGTGGTGATCTTCTCGAGCAAGCAGACGCGCGCGTATATTGTGGATGCGCAGAAAGAGCACCACGCGCCCGGCACTCCCTACGCCACCGATTCCGCCGCGATTCCTGTTGTGACGGTCACGACGGGCGCCCGATTCCATCTGGCGGGGCAGACCGTCGAGGTCATTCAAGTACCCCCGGCGCACACCAACGGCGACCTGATCGTGCACTTTGTCGAGGCCGATGTCATACAAACGGGGGACACATTCTTCCATGGTTTCTATCCCGACATCGACCAGCCACATGGCGGGACGATCGACGGCATGATTGCTCTGTACGATACCTTGTACAAAATGTGCGGGCCGAATACCAAGATCATCCCAGGTCACGGCCCCGTAGCTGATCGCGAGGACGTCCGCGAATACCAGGCGATGCTACGGGAAGTTCGTAATCGCGTCGCAAAAGCGGTCGCGAAGGGAATGACGGAGGAGCAACTGGTGGCGTCCCATCCCCTCGACGACCTGGACGTGAAGTGGGGCGGCAATCTCATCAAGCAACCGTACCTGCTTGGAATCGTGTATGAAGAGCTGAAGGACAAGCAGCACGCCGCACACTGATTGGGAGGACGGCCCATGGACTTCTCCAGAGCTTGGCAGTTCCTGGGTACACTCACCGCTTCGATCGGCCTGCTCACACCCGCACAGGCGGTGGAAGGGCTTACCGGTAAGGTCTGGCAACTCGTCCAATTCCAGGGCGGTAACGGCCAGACCCTCAGGCCCGATGGGGACTCGGCCTACACCGTGGAGTTCAAACCGGACAACACTCTGGTCGTGCGGCTGGATTGCTATCGCGGCCGCGGAACGTGGCTTTCCCGAGCGACTTCCCAACTCGAGCTGGGACCGCTCGGCTTGACGCGCGGCAAGTGTGCGCAGTCGGCTCTGAGCGATCAGATCCCGAAGCAGTGGACACTCATTCATTCATACGCCGTGCGTGATACGCACCTGTTCTTGTCATTGACGGCGGATGGAGGCACGTACGAGTTTGAGCCGGCGAGTTCGGCAGCGACCGCACCAGCGCCGCCACCGTCGATGACGCAAGCGCCAGCCCCCGAGTCCCCAAAAGCACCGGCTCAGGCTACCAGGCAATCTCCCACATCGGCACCCACGCGTGCCTGGCTCGACGAATCGAAGCCGGTCACGTGGAACACACCGGGTGCGGTGCTTCCTACCGCGCCCAAGATGGAGGGGACGGTCGATCCACGTTGTGGATCGCTCACGAGGCCTCCGGAGCTGGAGGCTGACAAACGCCTGCGGGACCTGGGATGGAACCTGATCGGCGCCTATCAGGGCGGGTGGGACGTTCTCGTGATTCAGGCAACCGCAGGGTACGACGGGATGTGCCGGCCGCGCACGTACCAGTTCTTCGTCTTCTATCGTGGGGTGTTTGCCGGAACGCTCTCGCCGCAAACAATGGATTCTCGCTCGGACGGCGCGCTCACCCGGGTCGCGCTGCAAGATGGCGGGCGATTGATCGCGCAATACACGCGGTACGCCGCGGCCGACCCCTTGTGTTGCCCGTCGAGAACCACGAGCGTGGTGTTTGAAGTCGGGCCGGACCAGGCTCTCGTACGCCCGGTGTCCGCATCCACTTCTTCCAACCGTTAGACTTCCGGCCAAATGACCGACCCTATCATGCAGTCGCGAAGTTGGGATCGCGGCTTTTTCGGCCCGCATCCCCAGGCGCTGCCCGCGAATGTCGTCGTGGAAGAGGAGCTCTCGGGCGGCAGCGCCAGGGAGTGGCTCGAGGCCCTCGGCATCTGATCGCTGATCGGCAGCGACGCCTGAGCCTTTGCTCAGGCGCGGGCGCGCTCGCGCTTGGATTCCATTTGCTATCTGTTGCAACAAATACCAGATTGTGGTCTGATGCCTCCGCACAATCCAGCGGACGCTCCGGGGAGTGGGGTATGCATCAATGATCAGCGCCGCGCCGCTCAGCGGCATCGTGGTCATCGAGATCGGTCACAGTGTTGCCGCCCCCTATGCCGGTCTGGTGTTGGGACAACTGGGCGCCGAAGTGATCAAAATCGAGCGCCCCGGCAGCGGCGATCACGCCCGTGGTTGGGGGCCACCCATGCGTAACGGCGCGTCCGGCCTTTTTCATGCGATCAATCGCGAGAAGCGCAGTGTGCCCCTCGATTTGCACGACAGGGCGGCGCGGGAGCAATTGCTGAGCCTCATCACGGACCGCGCCGACGTAGTGATACAGAACCTCCGTCCCAACAGCATCGAGTCACTCGGGCTGGGGGCAGCCGAGCTGACGCGCCGGAAATCCGCTCTCATTTACTGCAATCTCTCAGCCTTCGGCGGCGTGGGCCCGCTCGCTTCGAGCCCCGGTTATGACCCTCTAATGCAAACATACGGCGGCCTGATGAGCGTTACGGGAGAGGAGGGTCGGCCCGCGGTCCGCGTCGGCGTTTCGATCATCGACATCGGCACAGGCCTGTGGTCAGTCATCGGAATTCTGGCTGCTCTGTTCGAGCGAGCGAGCACCGGACGCGGCGGTATCGTTGACACTTCGCTCTATGAGACCGCGCTGGCGTGGATGGGAATCCATATCACGGAGTTCTCCGCGACCGGAGTCGAGCCGCGACGGCATGGATCAGGCGCGGCGCAGATCGCGCCCTACGAGATGTTTGCTACTGCGGACGGAAGCCTGATGGTTGCCGCGGGAAACGACTCCCTGTTCGCGCGGCTTTGCGGGGCACTCGGTGAGTCGCGGCTCGCTCAGGACGAGCGCTTCCGCACGAACGTCGCTCGAGTCGAGAATCGAGGCCCGTTGTTCAACTTGTTGCAAACGGCATTCCGAACCGCGCGCACCGCGCAGTGGCGCGATCGCCTGGACGAGGTAGGTGTCCCCAACGCTCCGCTGCGTACCCTGGCGGAAGTGACCAGCGACCCGCAAACCCAGGCGCTCGGAATCCTCCAGCACATTGCCGGCCTGGGTCTGACGACGGTCGGGATTCCGATCCGATTCAACGGCCGGCGCCCACAGCTGCGGCGCTCAGCTCCGGAGCTCGGGAGCGAAGCTCATGACTGATGCCACGCCCGAGGTGCGGCTGCGGGAAGTCGGATTGCGCGACGGCCTGCAGATCATCCCATCCTTCCTGCCGACCGAACACAAGAAGCAATGGATCGATCACTGTGTGGCGGCCGGTTTCAGTGAGTTGGAAGTCGGTTCCTTCGTACCCCCGCACTACATTCCACAGTTCCAGGACATGGAGGCAGTCTGTTCGCATGCGCACGGGATGGCTGACCTCGAGACTGCGGCGCTCGTGCCCAACCTCAAAGGGGCACAACGTGCTCTCGATGCCGGAGTCAGTACGTTGATCTGCATCACCTCTGCTACGGAAAGCTTCAGCAGGGCGAACCTGCGCCGCTCTCGCATGCAAAGCGCGCAAGAGCTTGAAGCAATAGTTCATCTGCGTGATCAGGTTGCAAGTCGCGGACACCGCGCCCGCATCCAGGTCGGAATCTCGGTGTCATTCGGCTGTCCATTCGAGGGACGCGTTCGTGATGCCGATGTTCTTGCTACGGCGCTGGAGGCGGCCCATGCCGGGGCGGAGGAGATCTCGCTTGCGGACACATCCGGACAGGGCGACCCGCGTCAGGTTCGTCGCATCTTCACCCGACTTTTGGCGGAGCTTCCGCACGTGCGCTTGTCCGCCCATTTCCATGATACGCGTGGAACCGGTCTGGCGAATGTACTGGCGGCGCTCGATGCGGGAGTACGGTCTTTTGACGCGTCTATAGGAGGGTTGGGCGGGTGCCCTAACTCCCCCGGAGCGACAGGCAACATTGTCATGGAGGACACCGTGTTCATGCTCGAGGCCATGGGCCTGGACACGGGCATCGATCTGGATCGCCTTTTCGAGATCCGCCGAGTCATCGCCGGGTATCTGCCAGGCATTGCCCTGTTTGGTCACGTCGCCGCGGTGGGATTGCCCGCCGGCTTCACGAGGGCCGCCGCGCTATGACGCACGAGACGACTATACCCCTGGGCGAAGATTGGCCCGACATACGAGCCGCGGTACGCCGGATTTGCAGCCACTATCCAGGTGAATACTGGCGCCGGCTGGAGGACGAGCACGCTTATCCGACCGAGTTCATTCGGGAATTGACGGAGGCGGGGTTTCTGGCCGCGTTGATTCCCGAAGCCTACGGCGGCGGCGGCCTGCCACTGCGAGCGGCTGCCGTGATACTCGAAACAATCAATCATTGCGGCTGCAGCGCGTCGCAGGGTCACGCGCAGATGTACGTCATGGGAACCTTGCTGAGGCATGGATCGGACGCCCAGAAGGCCGAATTCCTGCCCAGAATAGCCTCCGGAGAGCTACGGCTGCAGGCGTTCGCGGTGACAGAGCCGACGACGGGCTCTGATACAACCCAGCTGAAAACGCGAGCGGAACGGGATGACGATGACTACGTGGTGACGGGCCAGAAAGTCTGGACATCACGCGCACTGCATTCCGATCTCATGCTGCTGCTTGCGCGCACGACTGCAAAAGAGCAGTGCCGTCGTCGAACCGACGGCCTGTCGGTGTTCCTCATCGACATTCGCGCGAGCCTGGGTCGGGGACTCGTGATCCGGCCGCTGCAAACGATGATCAATCACAACACGACGGAGGTGTTTTTCGAGGGACTGCGAATTCCCGCGACGAGCCTGGTGGGCGAGGAGGGTAAAGGCTTCAGCTATATTCTGGATGGCATGAATGCTGAGCGGACCCTCGTGGCTTCCGAAGCAGTCGGCGACGGACGATTCTTCATCGACGCCGCCGTGCGCTACGCGAATGAGCGTAAGGTATTCGACCGCTCCATCGGCAGCAATCAAGGGATCCAATTTCCACTGGCGCGGGCCTACGCGGAACTCGAGGCTGCCGACATGATGGCGCGCCGCGCGGCGTCACTCTTCGATGATGGCAGAGCATGTGGCGCTGATGCGAACCTGGCCAAGCTGCTTGCATCCGAAGCCTGCTGGCGTGCCGCCGAAGCGGCGTTGCAAACCCACGGGGGATTCGCGTTTGCTCGCGAATACGACGTGGAGCGCAAATGGCGCGAGTGCCGTATCTACCAGGTAGCGCCCATCTCCACCAATCTCATTCTGTCGCATGTTGCACAGCACGTGCTCGGGATGGAGAGATCCTACTGACACAACAGAGGAACTCGACTATGACGACGAGCCACATCCACACACTGCCCAAAAAAGGCCTGCCGCGGGAGAACGTGCTACGACGGATCGAGGAGTTCCGTGCGCAGGATCCGGCGTTCGATCGGCAAGGGCAGATGACGGCCTACTGCATGATGGGCTCCCATGAGCTGCAATCGATCCTTCAGGCGGCCTACGGCACCTATTTTTTTCAGAATGCGCTGCTGCGGCGCTTCATGCCTGGAATGCGCGAGATGGAGGAGCAGGTGCGGCAGATCGCTGCGAGCCTGCTGTCCGGAGGTGCGCCGGGCGTACGGGTGCAGCTGACGTCAGGCGGCAGCGAGAGCCTGTTGTGCGGACTGCATGCGGCGCGCGAGTGGGGTCGAGAGCACTACCCGCGCATCACGGAACCCGAAGTGATCGCGCCTTTTTCCGCACACGCAACGATAAGCAAGGCTTGTCACTATCTCGGGTTGAAACTGACACGGGTGCCGGTAGGTCCGGACTATCTGGCGGATGTCAAAGCCCTGGAGGCAGCGATCGGTCCCAATACGATCGCCCTGGTAGGCTCGGCTCCCTCGTGGCCCTATGGAAAGATCGATCCGATCGAGCGCATTGCCGCGCTTGGGAAAAGGAGAAATCTGTGGGTACACGTAGATGCCTGTGTGGGCGGCTACATCGCACCGTTCGTGGCGCGTCTCGGCTATCACGTGGCGGCGTGGGACTTCAGCGTTCCCGGTGTGACGTCCATCTCCGCGGATCTACATAAATACGCCTATGCCCCCAAGCCGGCCTCGACGATCGCATTCGCTTCCGAGGAATTGTTGAAGTATCACCACGTACCGGCCAGCGACTGGCCGAGTGCGACCTACCTGACAGAAGGTGTGATCGGCTCGCGGCCGGCAGGTGTGCTGGCGGCGACATGGGCAGTGCTCCACTACCTCGGTGACGAGGGTTTCCTGGACTACGCGCGTCGCACGATGGAGGGGAAGGAGCGTTTGCTCGAGGGTCTCCGGAAGTTGGGCATGAAGCCTTGGGAGACTGACCTGTGTATCGTGCTCTACGAAACCGGTGACCTTCCGGCCGAAACGTTGGTGGGAGCGCTCACTGAGGCAGGCTGGCCCTGCATGGGTACGCAACGGCCGCCGATGGTCCAGCTCATTCTGGATCCCTTGGCTGCGGAGACGGTCGAGCAGTACCTGGCGGACCTCCAGCGTATTCTCGAATCGCTGCGCGCTGGAAGTGGGGCGCGCAAGGGTGACCTCGGCTATGCCGACTAACGGGTCGATCCGCTTTGCCGAGCCACGCGAGCATGTAGGCCTGTTGACGTTGGATCGTGTGCGGTCGGCAAATGCGATCAACACGGCGATGGCGCGCGAGCTGTGGAGGTTCTTCCAGGATCTGTCGGAAAAGCCCGGCGCGCTGCGCTGTCTCATCATCACCGGAGCGGGTGATTGTTTCTGTGCGGGAGGGGATCTCAAGGAACGCAATGGAATGTCGGACGAGGATTGGGCCGCTCAGCACGCCATCCTGGAACGCACCATCGTGCTGATGCTCGAGTCCCCCATTCCTGTGATCGCAGCCGTCAATGGTGCCGCTTTCGGAGGAGGGTGCGAGCTCGCACTGGCGGCGGACTTCATCTATGCGGCGACCACGGCCAGATTTGCGTTGACTGAAACACGTCTCGGCATCATTCCAGGCGTGGGTGGTACGCAAACCCTCCCACGCGCCGTAGGCACGCGCCGGGCGATGGAACTGATTTGCTCAGCCACCCCCTTCACAGCGGATGAGGCGCTGACGTGGGGACTCGTGAATAAGGTCACCCCTCGCGATGGGCTCCTGGGCGAGGCCATCGTAGCCGCGACGACGATCGCCGCGAACGCTCCGCTGGCCGTGAAGCAGGCCAAAAAAAGCATCCGGGCAGGCACGCAGATGGATCTCCACCATGGGCTGCAGTTTGCCATCGAGTCTTATAACGCGTTGATCGGCACGGCCGATCGTCGCGAAGGCGTGCAATCCTTCGTCGAAAAGCGCAAACCGAGGTTTACGGGACGATGAATAACAAAGTAATCATGCTCTGCGCGCTGATGGGGCTCACGGCGTGTGAAGTGGGTGCGCGGGCGGCGGCGAGTCAACCCTTTACGATCGAAGATCTTTTGCAGGTGCGCCGGGTATCCGATCCGCAAATCTCTCCCGACGGTCGCTACGTCGCATTCACGGTTGGTGAGATCGACCTGGGAGCGGATACGAGCCACAACTCGGTGTGGTTGATCGACCTCGTCGGCCATGGTGAGCCACAGCGTCTCACACCCGAAAACAGCGCCGCCTGGAACCCCCGATGGATGCCGGACAGTCGCGGCCTGTACTTTTTGTCGATGCGGTCCGGCAGCGTTCAAGTTTGGAAAACTTCCGTCAGCGGGAGTGACGCCACGCAGGTGACGCGTCTGCCGCTCGATGTAAACACACTGAAGGTTGCTCCGAAGGGCGATCGTCTCCTCATCAGCATGGATGTCTTTCCAGATTGCGCGGACCTCGAGTGCACCGCCAAGCGGGTCACGGTAGCTGCCGGCAGCCATCCCAAGCCGCGAACGTTCGACAGGCTGTTCATCCGGCACTGGGACACCTGGTCCGACGGCAGGCAATCACATCTGTTCGTGATCGGGATGCAAGAGGGGCAGTCTGTGAATGCGCCCGTGGATCTGACCCGGACACTCGATGCGGATGTGCCCTCCAAGCCTCGCGGGGGCGATGAGGAGTTCGAGTTCAGCCCGGACGGCAGACGCGTCGCCTTTACCGCCCGCATAAAAGGCCATGATGAGCCCTGGTCCACCAACTTCGACGTCTACGAAACATCGCTCGACGGTGCTGGAGGACTGCATAATCTGACGGAAGCCAACCCCGCATGGGATACCCATCCACGCTACTCACCGGATGGCCGCCTTCTGGCCTGGAAAGCCATGGACCGGAATCAACACGAGGCCGACCGGTTTCACCTCGTCGTGAAAGACTCGAGAACGGGAAAGGTGCAGCCGCTCGCGGGCGCATGGGATCGCTCTGTGGACGAGTTCGCATTCTCTGCCGACTCACGCAGTGTCTTCGCGACCACCGATCACCTCGGGCAACATCCCTTGTGGAGGATCGACGTTCGCAGTGGCAAGGTGTCACTTCTGCAAGAGCGGGGACAGGTCACCGGGTTTTCAGTGGGTGGCCGGGCGGTTGTGTTCGGACTCGCAGCCCTTGATGCGCCCGTGGACCTCTACCGCACCGACCTCGATGGTGGTCGGGCAGAGCGTTTGACGCACCTGAATGCCGCACTTCTCGGTGCCCGGCAGATCACCCGGTCGGAGCAGTTCACCTTCAAGGGTTGGAATGGCGAAAGCGTGTCGGGCTATGTCATCTGGCCGTACGGATTTGAGCCCGGGCGCAAATACCCGCTTGCCCTGATCGTGCATGGCGGGCCGGAGCTCAGCTACGGCAACATCTGGCACTACCGCTGGAATCCACAGGTGTATGCCGGCGCGGGCTACGCGGTCGTCAACATCGACTTCCACGGCTCGACAGGCTATGGCCAGGCTTTTACCGACTCCATCCGGGGCGATTGGGGCGGCAAGCCGTTGGATGATCTGCGGCTCGGTCTGGCAGCGGCATTGCGGCAGTATCCCTGGCTCGACGGCCAGCGTGCCTGTGCGCTTGGGGCCTCCTATGGCGGTTACATGATGAACTGGATCGAGGGCAACTGGCCGGACGGCTTCCGCTGCATCGTCAACCAGTCTGGCCTCTTCGACACCCGCGCTCTCTACTACGAGACCGATGAAATGTGGCTGGATGAATGGCACCAGGGTGGCCCGCAGTTTGCCCATCCCGACCGCTACGACAGTCAGAATCCGCTGACTTACGTTACCCGTTGGCGTACGCCGATGCTGTTGGCTCACGGAGAGCAGGACTTCAACGTGCCCTATAACCAGGGCGTTGAGACCTTTACCGCGCTACAACGGCGGGGGATCGAGAGCCGGCTGGTGGTGTTTGCGGATGAGACTCACTTCATTCAGAGGCCGCAGAACGTCGTGATGTGGCACCACGAGGTGCTGGCATGGCTGAAGCGGTGGCTGCAGAACTGACACAACCACCATCATCCCCAAGTCGCGCCGGGCGGCGCCGGCATCAGCGATGCCGGCCCGCGCGCACTGCCGCTCCGATGGCGTTCAGAATGATGTGACCGGCGGTGATCGACGTTATTTCGTTCACGTCCACCGAGGGAGTGATCTCGACGATGTCGAGCCCGACGAACGTGCCCTTGCGGCATAGGCCTTGGATCAACTCGATCGTGTCCGGGTAGCTCACCCCGCCGGGCTGCGGCGCACCGACGGCAGGCATCACAGACGGGTCTAGACCGTCGGCGTCGATCGTCAGGTAGTAGCGGCGTCCGTCTGGAATCTGCGCGAGCACGGCTTCCATACCCTGTTTGCGCAGTTGTTGGGCCGTCACGATGTTGGCGCCGTAGCGCCGAGCTGCCTCGAGTTCCTCTGCACGAGCGCTTCCCACGCCTCGGATGCCGAGCTGATGAATGGCCTCGATGTGCTTCATCTCCGAAGCTCTGCGAATGGTGCTCGAGTAACCCTCCCGTACGCCGTTGACCTCATCCCGCCAGTCCAGATGCGCATCGATATGGATGAGTGTGATGGGGCCGTGGTCTGAAAAGGCGCGAAATACGGGAATGGGAACGCCGTGATCGCCGCCTATCGTAATGGGAAACACACCCGCCGCGAGGAGTTTGCGCACGACTTCCTCGGCGAGTTGATAGTGATGGCGCAAGTCGCGCGCCTCACCCGGAATGTCTCCCACATCGACCACCTTGACCTCCTTGCCGTCGAACACGGTTCCGCCGATATCGAAGTCCCACCTGTCGAGGCTCTGGGTCACCCGTTTGGACGCGCGGCGCACGGCGGTTGGCGCGTTCGTCTGGTCGTTGACGGTCTCGTCCATGGAGTACGGGTCCCCGTAGGGCATGCCGATGATCGCGAAATCCGCATCCACGCGGTCGAGATCCGCGGCAAACGGAAACTGGAGAAACGTGTTGAACACGTTGCGGGGGGCGGCGGTGAGTTGAATCATGAACGGCTCCATCGGACTGGAATCGAGTCGCAGTATGCTGTATGTTACAACAAATATCATCGTGGTACAGCATGACCGAGCTCGAGCAAATCACCTATACATCGCTCCAGGACGTCGCCTATGAGCGGATCCGTAACGCCCTGCGCAGCGGAACGTTCAAGCCGGGCGAGAGCCTGGTGACCCGGACCTTGGCCAAGGCGCTTGGCATCAGCACCACGCCCGTACGCGAAGCGCTGGCAAGACTGGTCGCACAGAATGTACTCGCTGTCGATCCGGTGAACGGCGTACCCCACGTGCCCCTCATCACCGCGGAGCTCATCACCGAGATCTACGAGATTCGAGCCATGCTCGAAGGGCTCGCCTCCGAGCATGCCGCTCGCAACATCACTCCGGAGGAGTTGGTTGCGCTCGAGAAGGTGTGGGCAAGGCTCAAGGATGCGCAAAACCTGGATTACCCGGCGCAGCAGCAGATCACCGAGGAGTTCCAGTCCATTGTCTACCGGTCGGCGCGGCGCCCGGTGCTGCTCGATTTGATTCAGAGTGTATGGCTGCGCAGCGGGACAGTGCTGCACTTGCTGGCGAAATCGCGCCCCAAGGACTTCTCCGTCGAAGGCCATCGCGCCAAGTTGTTCGCGGCCCTCAAGCGCGGCGATGCGGCGAAGGCCCGGGATGCGACGAGCGCCGGTGTCATCGCTACGCGTGACATGCTGCTGCAGGTGATGGAGAAGTGAAAGGTTCCACTCCGGGAGTCGCGCCTCTCATGGCGCTCGGAGTGATGGGATCATACTTCTTCATGTTGGTGCCGGTGATCGAGTCCGCGCTCGTTCACAGTGGTCTCTACACGTCCAGCGCTGCCGGTCTGATCGGTTCGGCGCCGCTGGCTGGCATGTTCGTTGGGTCGATCGCCTGTGCGGTTGTCGTTGACCGGCTGCGCGCGAAGCCGGCGTCCGCGGTCGCATTGTTGGGATTGCTCGTCGCGGACTTGGTTTCCGCCGTGGCTTTCCGCTCGTTCCCTGTCCTACTGGGCGCGCAATTCGCCGCGGGCTGTGCGGGCATCGTGCTCATGTCCCTGGCGTTCGCGGCCATTTCCCAAGCAGCCAACCCGGATCGATATTTCGCGCTCTTCATCGCATGTCAGATGAGCGCGGGTGCACTTGCCACCCAGATACTACAGCGAGTTGCCCTGGCCGCGGGCGCCACCGGGGTCTTTTGCGCGCTGGCCATCATTGCGGGTTGCGCACTGAGCCTGGTGCCGCTGGTCGCGAATCCGCATTCCACCAGAGCCGCTGGCGAACGAAAGGCCGCAACCGGCGCCTCTTTTTTCTCCAAGCCCGCCATGGCCATCCTCGCCACACAGGTCTGGTTTGGCGCGGGCGTGATGTTGATCTGGTCCTGCGCCGCGATCATCGGCGAATCCCGCGGGTTGGCCGCGGCGGCGGTTGGGAATGCCCTGTCCGCTTCACTGATCGCGAGTGTCATAGGGGCGGTATGCGCCTCGTGGGCCGCCCGGTGGTGGCCGCCGAAACTGTCACTGCTGCTCGGTTCGATTGTGATCGCCGGCGCCACGTTACTGGTGGTGACGCCTTCGCCGTCCACAGCCTTCTATGTCGGCGTGGTCATCTTTGGATTCGGTTGGAATTTCCTGCCATCGTTCCAGTTGGGCGTCGCTGCCGCGCTCGACCCGAGCGGTCGCCTCGCGGTGCTGAACATCGCCCTGGTCAAGTTAGGCTATGCACTTGGAGCAGCCGCCGCGGGGTGGCTGGCGGAAATGACTCACAGCTATGTCGTCAATGCCGTAGCGGCCGTACTCTGCTTTGTCGTTGCACTTGCCGCGGCAGTCTACAGCGCGGGTGCGGAACCTGCTGTGACAGCACCTAGTCCGGCTCGGTGAGGGTTTGCTCGGCACGCTGAAAGGCATACTCGCTGACCTTGACCCAGCCTTGAAAGGGGCGATCCAGATCAGCGATGGCCAGCACAATCAACGTAATCAGCGTGGTGAGCGACAAGAGCTGCACGGCATGCAGCGTTACGTCGGTCGCGCCGAACAGGGTGATCGAAACCACCGCGAGCAACCCTCCGACGAGCAATACGCACCAGAGCAAACCCGGTAGCGATGCGACGTTCTGCAGCAGGCGGGTTCGTCGATGCTCGGTGAGCTTGGCGAGTGCGGTCAGGGCGTGATCCTGCGCGATGGCCTGTGTCGGTGTCGTTTCCTGGACCGATAACAGGGTACGCCAGAGAGTCTGGTTGACCCGATAACTGGTCTGCGGCGTCTGCCCGCGCGCCATGTCCGGCCAATCGTGCTCGATGACGGCCCGGACATACTGTCGCGTCTGCTGTTCGATCTGCCCCCGCTGCGGTTGGGGGATTCCTTCAGCGAGGCGGAACAGGTCCCGCGCGGCGCTCGCTTCCAGTTCCACGTTCAACCCCGCGGCGGAAAAGTTACTCCAGACGGTGAACAGCATGAACCCCATGATCACCGCGTAGATGGTGCCCAGAGTACTCAGCTGCCAGCCGATCAGATCATTCTGCGCGCTGCGGTGCGCAACCGGCCAGAGCCGGTTGATAGCCAGCAGGAGCAGGAAAGTCGCGATCAGGATCGCGACGAGGATGAGCAGGTCGGACTGCCAACTCAGCATGCTCTCGTCCTGGGTATTTCCAGTATCGGCAGCGGGCATGATCTCATGGACGCCCAGTTGACGCTCCAGTCTTTTGTCCGGGCACGGAGGATGCGGCTCAGCGGGAGGGAGGATAGGCAAGCGAACGCGTTTCCACCTTCATCTGTCATTCCGGAACCGAGTAGCAGCGAGCTCCGCTATCGCGCCGTCCTCGACGCACTCGATCAGGGCTTCTGTGTGATCGAGGTTCAGTTCGACCGCGGCGGTCGCGGACATGACTATGTTTTTCTCGAGATCAACCCCGCATTTGAGCGCCTTACCGGCATCGCCGACGCCGTCGGGCGCGGCATGCGCGAGATCGCGCCCTCACACGAGCAGCACTGGTTCGATCGTTACGCGGACGTAGCCCTCACCGGGAACCCGGCCCGGTTCGAGGACCGAGCGCAATCGCTAGCTGGAGGGCGGTGGTTCGACGTCTTCGCCTTCCGGGTGGACCAACCGGAACAGCGGCACGTCGCCATCCTTTTCGCCGACGTTACGGCCCGGAGAATGTCGGAAGAGAAAGCCGCCGCCGCGCTCGCACGGGAGCGGGAAGCCAACGCCTTGCTCGATGCGATCTTCGAGAGTGCTCCAATCGGTCTGGCGTTCGTCGACCATGACCTGCGCTTTCGCCGCATCAACTCGCGCCTGGCGGAAATGAACGGCTTGTCGGCCGCCGAGCACATCGGCCGTCGACCCGACGAGTTGCTGTTGGGCGTCCCCGGACTCGATCTCATTTTGGAGCACTGGAAACGGGTCATGGAAACGGGCGAGCCGTGGCTCAACGTCGAGGTTCGTGGCGAGACGCCCGCACAACCCGGAGTGTTGCGCAGCTGGTCCGAAAACTTCTTCCCGGTGAGGGTCGGTAACAAGATTGTCGGCCTGGGCGCGGTGATCGAGGAAACGACAGCACGCAATCGGGCGCGCGACGCGCTCATTGCCAGTGAGGCGAGATTCCGCAGTCTCATCGAGCTCGGGCCGGTTGGTATGTTGATTGGTGATCCGGATGGACGCATCGTACTCGCCAACGATGCTCTGCTGTCGATGCTCGGGTACACACGGGAGGAGGCACACGATCTGAATTGGCTCGAGCTCACTCCGCCGGAACACCGGCCTCGTGATGTCGCTCATATCCAGGCACTACGCGAGGGCAGCCGGCCTCCACCCTTCGAAAAGGACTACATTCGGCGCGACGGCGGGCGCGTCGCCGTACTCCTCGTCGCACAGTTCCTGCCGGGCGAAGACGAGCGCATGATGGCCTATGCCGTCGACATCACAGAGCAACGCATAGCCGAGAAGAATGTCCGTGAAAGCGCGGCCCAGCTGCGTCGACTCATCGACCACATGGCTGCCTTTGTGTCGATGCTGGATCGTGATGGCACTCTGCTCGAGGTGAACGAGCCGGCTCTGCGCCGCGGTGGAATACGACGCGAGCAGGTGATCGGCCGCAAATTCTGGGAGTGCCCCTGGTGGACACACGACCCGGTGCAACAGCGGCTGATCGAAGGGTGGTGCCAACAAGCCCGCGGCGGCGAAACCATCCGGCACGACACCGTCGCCCGAACCGCGGGTGACGGGCGCATGGATGTCGATTTCATGCTCGTACCGCTGTTCGATGCGACAGGAGCGGTCACTCACCTCATCCCCTCGGGCGTCGATATCTCGGACCGCAAGCGAGTGGAGCGAGCGCTCCGGGAAAACGAACAGATTCTCGCGGACTCCGCGG
Source organism: Steroidobacteraceae bacterium (assembly GCA_036834945.1). Taxonomy (GTDB): domain Bacteria; phylum Pseudomonadota; class Gammaproteobacteria; order Steroidobacterales; family Steroidobacteraceae; genus 13-2-20CM-66-19. The sequence goes on along the minus strand of DAITMW010000136.1, from coordinate 1,078 downwards.
CTGCCTTGCGTGACGCGGATCGGCGCAAGGACGATTTTCTCGCCACGCTGGCTCACGAGCTGCGTAACCCGCTGGCGCCTATTCGCAACGGGATCCAGGTCCTGCGCCTGATCGCCGGCGCCAATCCGACGCTCGAGAGGACGACCCAGATGATGGAGCGTCAGATGCAACACCTCGTGCGGCTCGTCGACGATCTCCTCGATGTCAGCCGCATCACCCGTGGCAAGATCAAGCTCCGCCGCGACCTCGTCCTCATCAATGAAGTGGTGAGCTCGGCACTCGAGTCCTGTCAGGCGCTATTCGAGCCTCACGGTCACACCCTGTCAGTGATGTTGTCCACCGAGCCGCTGTCCGTACTGGGGGATCGCGACCGGCTGCGCCAGGTGTTCGCCAATCTGCTGTCGAACGCGGCCAAATTCACTCCCGGCGAGGGTTCCGTGTGGGTGAAGCTCGAGCGCAACGCGAACTTCGCACTCGTCAGTGTGAAAGACACGGGCATCGGCATCCCGCCGGAGCGCCTGAAGCATGTTTTCGAAATGTTCGCGCAGGTCCACACGCCAGAGGGAAATGACGGCCTGGGCATCGGCCTCGCTCTGGCGCGTCAGCTCGTCAGCCTGCATGGAGGTTGGATTGAAGCGCACAGTGAAGGGGTCGGCAAGGGGAGTGAGTTCATGGTTTGCCTGCCGCTCGTCGATGGGGAGGACCGGTCGGATTCCGCGGAGCCGATGACCCGGTCGGCAGGCTCCGCACGCAAGCGCATCCTGGTCGTGGATGACAACATCGACGCGGCCGAGTCGTTGGCACGAGTGCTGAGCCTGGGCGGACACAGCGTCGCCACCGCAAGTGGCGGCGAGGAGGCGGTCAAAATGGCCGGCAAAGAGCCGCCCGACATCATACTGCTCGACCTCGGTATGCCCGGTATGGACGGGTTGACGGCGGCACGGCTCATCCGGGAGCAACCCGGGGGCGCCGATATCCGGATCATCGCCTTGACGGGTTGGGGCCAGGAGCGCGACCGCCAACGGACCCGCGATGCCGGCATCGGCGAGCACCTGGTCAAGCCCGTGGACCCGGAGTC
>DAITMW010000135.1:0-18524 GCA_036834945.1 Steroidobacteraceae bacterium | reverse complement strand
GAGCGCACCGTTCTCAGGACTTCCGGGTGCGGGTTCGCCTTCATGGCGTAGTGAACGCGCGCGACGGAGGTGAGTCCGCGGAGGGACCGAGCCGCTTGCCGAACCGAATCGAGATCGTAGACGAAGGCCGAGTCGTGATCGCCGAGTGCATGGACGAGTTGTGCGCGCTTATGCAGCCACCACGGCACTGCCCTCGCCGCGACACTCTTCGGTTGCGAGAAGAGTTGCTCCCAGGTGGGTCCGAGTACGCGGTCACCGGGGACGGGACGAATCAGCAGCTCGTGGAGTTGCTCGACGAGTCGGTCGCCCTGGTTCTCATCCACCACGAAGGTGAAGTTGAGGTCGTTGGCTGCCTGGCTGACCAGGTAGATTTTCTGCTCTTCGAAGAATTCGAAGGCGCCACCCAACTGGTGCAGGATGGCGCGGATGTTGCGGCCCACCAGGCTGACGGACGCGCACGGACCGATCACCTGCACGCGGCACAGGCGCGACAGGCTCGTGACGAGCTCACTCAACAACGTGTTGTCGAGAGTGTTGGCCGCCGGGTCCAGTGAGACGGTGACGTTGGTTTCCGAGGTGGAGACGAGGTCCACCGACATACCGTGCTCTTTGAAGATCTGGAAGGCATCCGCGAGGAAGCCGACCTGGTGCCACATTCCAGGGCTTTCGAGAGAAATGAGGGTGATGCCCTTCTTCGTACAGACGGCCTTCACCTGCGCCCCGCCGTCGGTGCCCTCCGCGCTCAGGACCGTGCCTTCGAGCTCCGGAGCCTGTGTCGCGTACACGTGAAGCGGAATCCGGTACTGCCGAGCCGGCAGGATGCAGCGTGGGTGCAACACCTTGGCGCCGCTGGTCGCGATCTCCTGTGCCTCGTCGTAATGCAGGGCGCGGAGCAGGCGCGCCGTCGGCGTCGAGCGCGGATTCGCGCTGAACATTCCGGGGACGTCGGTCCAGATCTCCAGTCGTTGCGCGCGGAGTTTGGCGGCAAAGTATGCGGCGGACGTGTCGGAGCCGCCGCGACCCAGGAGCACGGTGTTACCGTCATCATCGCTGGCGATGAATCCCTGGGTGATCACAACGGGAGCGAGTTGCCTGAGACGGTCCTCGAGTGGCTCGTCCGGGGCAAAGTTGCAGGTTGCCGAAAGTACGCTCGCTTTCGCCGAGGCACTGCGCCGCTCTTCGGCTCGCAGCATCGTTCGGGCGTCAGCCCAGGCGACATTCAAGCCCTGGGTGCGCAGGAAGCGCGCGCCGAGCTCAGTGGCCATGAGCTCGCCTGTTGACATAACCCGCGCTCGGGTACGGTCGCTCACCTCACCTACGAGAGCGACGCCGGCGGCAATCTGCCGAAGCTCCTGCAGGTGTTTCTCGACGTCACCGACGGCGATACCGAGGTCAGCGGCAAGGCGATGATGGCGCTCCTCAATCGCGCGGAGCTCGTCGTCGTGCGCTCGGACGAGCGCCGAATCGAGCAAGCGCTCGAGACGATCCGTGATGCCGGTGATGGCCGAATGGACAATGAGTACGCGGGCGCCGCCGGCAATCCTTTCCGAAGCTACTTTAGCGATGTTGCGCCAGTTGGCGAGCGAGGAGACGCTCGTTCCGCCGAACTTCAGAACGATCCACTCCGAGGCGTTGCGAGTCACTTCAAGTTTCCCCTTGGTGTATACGTTGAAAGACGCCTTTCAACGGGCGCGCCGAATCCACGAGGGTCTTTGACCCTCGAGAAGAGGACGCTGTTTTTTGCTTGCTAGAACACAGGGCGCCAGGTGTCCGACCCACTCTCGTGCGGGGGCGGCAGCCATGGCCGTAGGTACGGGATAGCTCATCGCTTCGCCGCCCGGAGGCGGTCTTAGAGCTCTTCGTCGAAATCGCGTAGGGTCTTTTCGAGCTTTTTGTCCGCGAGCACTTCCTCGAGCTTGCTCCACGCGGCTTTACCGCGCTTGCCCTGGTTGCGTACGCGCTTATCTACCCTGTCCAATAGGCGGTCGTAATCGGTGCCGTCCTCGGTGGGTCCGCTCAAAAATTCATCGTCGAGATCGAAGCTCTCGTTGTCTCGTTCCGACATCTAGCGGTGCAAATCCTGAAGTAATTCAACGACTCGCATACTGCTTGGGTATGCGGCAAGGCTGCGAACTATAGCGGATTCACGCCAGCATTCAACCACTGCGACGACTTTTGCTTTACCACAAGCGGGTTGAGAGCGCACTAGGTGCGCGACAGGAGCTTTAGACCTGGTCCATCCTGCCTCGGACGACCACCGGGGCTCCCCGGCTGAGACCGAGCCCCTCGGCAGCGCTCTGCTCCGCCCTGGCGATCTCGACGACCCCAAAGGAATTGACGAGGGCCAGATACTCCCCCGGCCGGGCATCACCATAGGTCCGCAGGAGCGGGAACGAATGGTTTCCGGCGCAGACCAGGGGAAGCCGGAAGCGCTCGATGAGGTGCGCGTCGATATTGGTGATGAGGTTCCCGAAGTGATCGATGGTGATCACCACGCCGGTGACGCTCGACTGCTCGACGGTCGGCTCGTCCACCCACGCAGGGACTATCGATCTGACGCTCTCCCCAAGGTCCTCTACAGCGGCACGGCCAGCGGCCAGTTCGGCCGCCATGGGCGCAAAGATGTCGCGCCCGTGGAAGGTTGCACTTGGCCGGTTAACGCCAAACCGCGCGAGTTGCGCGGCCGTGAAGCGTACGATGTTGGCGTCGGAGTGACGGCCGACGATGGGCGCTAACAGTCCGTTGTCGGGTGCTAGAAAGACATGGCCGCCGGCGGTCACCGCGAGGATATCCCGTGAGGTCCCGACACCCGGGTCTACGACGGCAACATGGACGGTGCCGGTCGGGAAGTACTCGAACGAGCGGACGAGCCAGAAACCGGCTTCCGCCGGCCAGTGAACGACGATTTCGTGCGTCAGGTCGATGATCTTCGCCTCCGGGAAGCGCGTCAGAATGCGACCTTTCATGACCCCGACGAACGGACCCTGGTGTCCGAAGTCGGTGGTGATGGTGATGACGCCCGAAGGCTTGAAGGCGGAAGTCATTGTGTTGGCTCTCTCTTACGCAGGATAGCGCATCACGTTGGAATATGAAGGCGGGCGTGCGGCTGTGTCCGAAACTGACGCTGAAGCGGTGGGAGATGCTTCTTCAGCGGCGAGGGGTTCATCTTTAGCGATGACGTGGCGCGCCCCCGGGCCATCGCATGCTTTAATTGGGGACCTACTGCCCGACGGAGACCCGGTTTGAGCTCCGCTTACGACAGGCTGCCTCTCAACGCGTTGCGCGTCTTCGAGGCAGTCGCGACCCGCCTCAATTTCAGCGACGCCGCTGAGGCTCTCCACGTCACGCCAGCCGCCGTGAGCCAGCAGATCAAGGCGCTGGAAGACTATCTCCAGACGCCGCTCCTGCGGCGCAACGGGCGTGGCGTGCAGTTGACGCTCGAGGGGACCCGGTTGCTGCCGGGCCTGCGGCGCGGACTCGATGAGCTCGAGGCAGCCCTGCAGCAGATCCGCCAGGAGCGTGAGAGCGGCAGGGTCAACGTGACCACCCTCTCCTCCTTTCTACAGAAGTGGCTGACACCGAGGCTGGTCGACCTGCACCGGCAGCATCCTGAGATCGACTTCCATATCCATGCATCCGCGGAGATGGTCGACTTCGCGCGGACCGACTTTCATGCGGCGGTCCGCCTGGGCTCGGGTCAGTATCCGGGACTGCATACCGAGAAGCTTCTCGATGAGTACCTGGTGGCGGTCGCATCGCCTGCGGTGCTGGAGAAGTATGGTGTGCTCTCGAGCTCGTGCGACCTCGACCGGTTTCCCTTGTTGCATGGGACGGAGATCGACTGGTCGCGCTGGTTCTCGGGGGAGACCGATTGTGAGAAGGCCTTGCGGGGCGCCTTTCTGGATGACTCGGCGGCCTTGTTGAGCGCGACGGTCGAAGGGCTCGGGTTCGGGATCCTGCGGTGGACACTCGCCGCCGGCGAGTTGCAGGCGGGTCGAGTCGTGATGGCCAGCGATCGGGTGCTGCCCTATCGGTACGCGTACCACTTCGTCTGTCCGGAAGCCTACCTCGCGCTGCCGAAAGTTGCGGCGCTGCGTGAGTGGTTACTTGGGCAAGCCAGGCAGTTTCCGGCACCGCCCACCGTGGCTCAGTCGCAACGCACCGTGCCAGCCCGACACGCTACCGCGCCTCGCCCCGACACGACTCCGCGAACCACACCAACGGAGCGCGCCAGTCAGTCGAGGCGGGTACGCGCACCGACGGCATCGCGCCGCCGCACTTGAGCGGCTGATCAGGGCCCCGCGGTGCTGTGACGCCCATGACGATGCTCTAATCGTCATCGAACTCCGCTAGCCTTTTTCGAGCTGCATTGCGCCCTCTCCAACGCGGTGCAGTGTTAGGTACATTTGTTGCTCACCGTGTTGTGATGAGAACACAGAATGGAATGACCATGGGTCTCGAACGTGACACGCTCGCACTAGTTCTCGCCGGTGGAAACGGCACCCGTCTCGGTGAACTGACACGCTGGCAATGCAAGCCGGCAGTCACTTTCGGCGGCCATTTCCGCAACATCGACTTCACCCTGTCGAACTGCGTCAATTCCGGCGTGCGTCGCATTGCGGTACTGACCCAGTACAAAGCCCAAAGTCTCATCAACCATGTCGCGGCAGGTTGGAACTTCCTCGCCAGGCCCCTCGGCGAGTTCGTCGAGATCTGGCCGGCGCAGCAACGGCTGCATGCGTCGTGGTACATGGGGACCGCGGATGCGGTTCATCAGAACCTGGATCTCGTGCTCGCACAACGTAGTCGTTACACGTTGGTGCTCGCAGGTGATCATGTTTACAAAATGGACTACCGCCGCCTGCTGGAGCAACACACCAACAGCGGCGCGGACGTCACCGTTGCCTGCGTGCCGGTGCCGGTCGAGGAGTCGGCGTCGTTTGGAGTGTTAGGAGTCGATGACCGGCAGCGCGTCTGCAGCTTCATCGAAAAGCCGCTTCCCTCGAGTCTCGGAGCGACCGCGCAGCGCACGATCCTAGCCTCGATGGGCGTGTACGTCTTTAACACAGGTTATCTTGCAGAGCAGCTATGCCGCGATGCGGGCGATGAGATGTCGTCGCACGACTTCGGACGTGACATCCTGCCCCGGGCGGTGAAGGAAAATCACGTTGCCGCCTTTGCGTTCACCGATGCTTCCGGCGGGCCAGCGTATTGGCGCGATGTGGGTACGGTGGAGGCTTATTGGCAGGCGCACATGGAGCTGCTGGCGCCTGAGCCACCGTTCGAGCTCTATGATCCGGCTTGGCCGATCATCACCCTTCCTGAAGCGCTGCCCCCTGCCAAGCTGCTCTACGCCACCGGCCGCCAGGGCTTCGTGTCGAACTCCCTTCTGGCGGGAGGCGTCGTCGTGAAGGGTGCCACCGTGACCAACAGCGTGTTGGCGGGAAATGTGTTCGTCGATGAGGGCTCGGTGCTCGACGAGGTCGTGGTGTTGCCCGGGGCCCGCATCGGAGCCAACTGCAAACTGCGGCAGGTCATCATCGACAGCGACGTCGAGATTCCGGACGGAATCTGCGCCGGCGGACTGCCAAGCGGCCGCGTCACGTTGATTTCACGGAACTGGACGCAGCCCGTGAGCGAAGACGAGATGCGCTCGGTCGCCTGAGCGCATCCCGCCGCGACTCGCGGATCAGCTCGCCTTGAGCTTGATGCGGCGCTCCTCGATCGAAGCCTGCAGCTTGTCGAAGGGCTCGATGAACTTCTTGACGCCCTCGCGCTCGAGCTGCTCGGCCACCGCGGCCATGTTGATCCCCAGCGCCTGCAGGTCGGCGAAGATCTTTCCCGCCCCAGCGATCTGGGCCTTCAGGCGCGGCTCCGGCTTACCCATCGTGCGATAGGCCTTGATCGTCTCACCCGGCATGGTGTTGACAGTATCGGGAGCGATCAGCTCCTCCACGTACTTCACCGGGCTGTAGGTCGGATCTTTCGTCGAGGTCGATGCCCAGAGCAACCGTTGCGGCCGCACACCCTTGCTGGCGAGGGCCTTCCAACGGCTCGAGGCAATGAGTTCCTCGTAGATCCCATAGGCCTGGCAGGCGCTGGCGATCGCGGCGGTACCGCGCAACTTCTTCGCCTCGGCCTTTCCTTTGCTCGCCAGGTCGTCAAGCTGCTTGTCGACGAGGGTGTCGATGCGGCTCAGGAAGAAGCTCGCGACGGAGGCGATCTTGTCGATCGGCTTACCTGCCGCGAGTCTTGCCTCGAGGCCATCGAAAAAGGCGTTCACGACGGCTCGGTAGCGCTCAGGCGAGAACAGCAGCGTCACGTTGACATTGATGCCGGCGGCAATGGTGTCACGGATCGCAGCAAGGCCCGGCTCGGTGCCCGGGATCTTAATCATCGCGTTGGGCCGCTCGAGGCGCGCCCACAGGCGCTTGGCTTCCGCATTCGTGCCCGCGGTGTCGTAAGCGAGGTGCGGCGACACTTCCATACTGACGAAGCCGTCGGCACCGTTGGTGCTGTCGTAGAGCTTGCGGAACAGGTCGGCGGCGCGACGCAGATCCTCGATTGTGAGCGTCTCGTACAGCGCGATATTGGAAGCTTCCTTCGGGAGCAAGTCGGCGATCGCACGCTGGTAGACCGGCTCCTTGGTGATGGACGCCGCGAAAATGGCGGGATTCGACGTGACCCCGGCAATACCGTCCGCTTCTATGAGACGTGCCAGCGCCCCGTCATCGAGCATGGTGCGGCCGATGTCGTCTTGCCAGACGCTCTGGCCCAGTTTGCGCAGCTTCAGAAGCGGATTATCAGCGTTTGCGTTCATGCAAAATTCCTCACGCGCCCGATGGCGCGTCCCAGTCATGAATTGAAACTCTCGTCCTGACTATCCTGCCATACCCAGTCACGGACTTCCGGCATGTCCTCGCCGCGCTGGACGATGTAATGGGCGTGATCGGTGAGCTTGTCACGCATCAGCTGGCGCAGGTGGGCAGCACGGTAGCCGAGCTTCGGCACGCGGTCCACGACGTCGATGACGAGGTGAAATCGGTCGAGGTCGTTCCGGACGACCATGTCGAACGGAGTCGTCGTCGTGCCCTCTTCCTTGTAACCACGAACGTGCAGATTGTCGTGGTTGTGGCGCCGATAGGTAAGTCGGTGAATGAGCCACGGATAGCCGTGAAAGGCGAACAGAACTGGCTTGTCGGTCGTGAATAGCGTGTCGAACTCGCGGGTCTTCAGCCCGTGCGGGTGCTCCTCGGGCGGCTGCAGGGTCATCAGGTCCACGACGTTCACGACGCGAATCTTCAGATCCGGCAGGTGCCGGCGAAGAATGCTCACCGCGGCCAGAGTCTCCATGGTGGGCACATCCCCGGCACACGCCATGACGACGTCCGGATCACCGTCGGCGTCATTGCTGGCGAACTCGAAGATGCCGATCCCGGCCGCGCAATGATTGCGGGCCGCTTCGAAATCGAGCCATTGCAGCTCGGGCTGCTTGCCCGCGACGATCACGTTGACGACATTGCGGCTGCGCAGGCAATCGTCGGCGACACATAACAAGGTGTTCGCATCCGGCGGCAGATAGACCCGCACGACGCTCGATTTCTTGTTGACGACCACGTCGATGAAGCCCGGGTCCTGGTGGGAGAAGCCGTTGTGGTCCTGGCGCCAGACGTGTGAGCTGAGGAGGATGTTCAACGAGGCGATCGCCCGGCGCCACGGGATGTGGCGCGTGGCTTCCAGCCACTTCGCATGTTGGTTGAACATGGAGTCGACGATGTGGATGAACGCCTCGTAGCAGGCAAACAGGCCATGACGTCCCGTCAGCAGGTAGCCCTCGAGCCAGCCCTCGCACTGATGCTCGGACAACACTTCCATCACGCGTCCGTCGGCCTTCAGAAAAGAATCACCAGGGATGAGCTGTCCCTCCCAGGCGCGGTTGGTGACTTCGAACACGGCGTCCAGGCGATTCGAGCTGGTCTCGTCGGGACCGAACAGGCGGAAGTTCCTCTCCCGGGCGCTGCTCTTGAAGATGTCGCGCAGCCACTGTCCGAGCACGCGGGTGCCTTCGGCCATTTTCTGCCCGGGCTTCGGCACACTCACGGCGTAGTTCTCGATGAGTGGCAGAGTCAGATCGGCGAGTAACAGACCGCCGTTCGCGTGCGGGTTCGAGCCCATGCGGCGTATGCCCTTGGGCACGAGCTCGAGAATCTGGGACTTCGGGGTGCCGTCGGCATCGAAGAGCTCGGCCGGACGGTAGCTGCGCAGCCATTCCTCCAGCATGCGCAGGTGCGCGGGATTCGTCGCCAGACCCGCGAGTGGGACCTGGTGGGCGCGCCAGGTGCCCTCTACCTGCACACCGTCGACCACCTTCGGTCCCGTCCAACCCTTGGGGCTTTGCAGGACGATCATGGGCCAGCGGGGGCGCTTCTCAGGGGCGGCTTTGGCCTTCTCCCTGATGGCGGCGATCTCATCGAGCACGCGGTCGAGGGTTCCCGCCATCTGCTGATGCATCAGCATCGGGTCGTCGCCGACCACGAAATGGGGTTGCCAGCCGTAACCGATCAGGAGGCTTTCGAGCTCCGCACGTGGGATGCGCGCGAGAACGGTCGGGTTCGCGATTTTGTAACCGTTCAGGTGAAGGATCGGAAGCACGGTTCCGTCGCTGACCGGGTTGAGGAATTTGTTCGAGTGCCACGCCGTGGCCAGCGGGCCGGTCTCCGCCTCACCGTCACCGATGACGCACGCCACGATGAGGCTCGGGTTGTCGAACACCGCGCCGAAAGCATGCGAGAGCGAATAGCCCAGCTCGCCGCCCTCATTGATCGAGCCGGGGACATCGGGGGAGCAGTGACTGGGAATGCCGCCGGGAAAGGAGAATTGCTTGAACAGCCGGTGCATCCCGGCGCCGTTGCGCGGAACGCCCGGATAGAGCTCGCTGTAGCTGCCTTCGAGCCAGGTGTTGGCCACAAGGGCCGGGCCTCCATGGCCGGGGCCAATGATGGGGATGACATTCAGGTCACGCGCGATGATGGCGCGGTTCAAGTGCGCGTAGATGAAATTAAGTCCGGGGGTCGTCCCCCAGTGTCCGAGCAGCCGCGGCTTCACGTGATCGAGTGTGAGGGGCTCGGTCAGGAGCGGGTTGTCGAGCAGGTAGATCTGGCCGACGCCGAGGTAGTTGGCCGCACGCCAATAGGCGTGTACGCGCTGCAGCTCTGCTTCCTTCAAAGGGCCTTCGGTGGGTCTCAGCTCTGCGGACATTGCGGCTCCCTTCGGTCAGCGGCTAATGGTTCTTTGGCGCAGCAGGAACCATTCCGATGACTAGCCATTGCTGAAGCACAGGCCCATGGGGTCCTCCCCGCGGGCATTTTGTCTGGCACCATCCATACCGGTCTTGTACGGAATGATTACGACAACCTCATGATCGTATTGACGCTCAACAGTGGCAGCACCTCAGTGAAGCTCGGAGTGTATGACACGGCCACCGAGCCTCCCACCCGCCTGGAAAGTGAGCATCATTCGGGGGGCGAAATGGAGGCAACCGCCCTGCTCAGAAGCTTTTTGCAGAAGCTTCGGACACCGCCGAACGTCGTAGCTCACCGGGTCGTTCACGGTGGGACGCGTTTTACGGGGCCGGTGCGCATCGACGATGCAGTCGTCGCTGACATCCGCAAGCTTTCGGAGCTCGCGCCGCTGCACAATCCTACGGCGCTGCAGTGGATCAAGGCTGCGCGGATTGTTTGTGGGAACGGCGCGGCGCATGTTGCGGTGTTCGACACATCATTCTTCTCGAAGCTACCGCGGCGTGCCGCTGAGTATGCGCTTTCTCCGGCCGTCGGCGTCGAGCTCGGCGCGCGGCGTTATGGCTTTCACGGGCTCGCGCACGAAGCGATGTGGCGGCGTTGGTGCGAGTTATATCCAGAGCTCCCTGGCGGTGGACGGCTCATCACAGTGCAACTCGGCGGCGGATGTTCCATTACCGCGCTCGAGAACGGGCACCCGGTGGACAACTCGATGGGGTTTTCTCCGCTCGAGGGGTTGGTGATGGCCACTCGCTCGGGCGATGTGGACCCGTCGATCCTGCCCTACCTGGGGAAGCGGTTGTCGCTGACCACGGAGCAGCTCATCGAGCTGTTGAATCGCAAGTCGGGGCTTGCGGGGATGTCGGGCAAGAGCGCCAATCCCGCGGACCTGCTGGGCGACCCCGCGCCGCAAGCACAGTTTGCCGTCGAGCTGTATTGCTATCGGCTACGCAAGTACATCGGTGCGTACTGCGCGGCGCTTGGCGGGTGCGATGGGATCGTGTTCGGGGGCGGCGTTGGGGAGCACGTGCCGGAAATTCGCGAGCGCACGCTTTCGGGGATGGAGTGGGCTGGGATCGAGTTGGACCTGGCCGCCAACCGCTCGGCTCGGGGGGCGGAGGTGGCTATCCAATCGGCGAGCAGCCGCGTGCGGGTGCATGTGGTGCCGGTGGATGAGGATGCCGTGATGGTGCGGGCGGCGACGGTGGTTATGGGAGGGGCGCAGGGGTAGTCAGGCGGGCGCGGTAGCGGACTGACCGCGGCCGGGACTCGCGCCGCCTGTGTATGCCCCCGTAAGTCGCCTGTTTTGAAGGGGTGCCACCGCGTCAAGGCCTTGCGGGCACGGGGCTTGCCACCCTGTAGCTGCGGGAGGCGGTGCGACTTGAGCCCGAGCCTCGCGATTTGGTCGTCGATATGCGTAAATTCAATGAACTTTCCGTCCAATATGACCCAGGAGCGCCGCTATGAATCAATTTTTCGATGCAGGGAAACTGGCTGACGATCTGCATGCGCTGGTGAGCGATGCGGAGGCCCTGCTCCGGGCGACCGCTGGGCAGGCAGGCGAGAAGGCAGCCGAAGCCCGTGAGCGCGCCGAGGAGTCGCTGGCATCACTGCGCGAGCGGCTTTCCGACATGGAGGGCGTCGTCAAGGGGCGGGCCCGGCAGGTCGATAGTTACGTGCACGACAATCCGTGGCAGGCACTTGCGATTGCCGGCGGAATCGCTTTGCTGCTGGGCGTTCTGATGGGACGTAGCAAATAGTGGACGAGCGCGCGCCAGCGATGGATCCGGAGGCCATGGGCGGCGAATCGCACGTTGGTGCGCTTCGCGGCTTGCTCGCGGCGGGGCTCGATGCTTTGCGAACGCGGCTGGACCTGGCCGCGGTCGAAGTCGAGATCTACCTGATCCGGTTCGTGCGGATGATCCTGTGGCTGATTGCCGCGGTTGCCTGTGCGTTGTTGGCGTTGGTGTTCGGGCTGGTGACCATCGTCGTGGCACTGTGGGACAGCCACCGCATGTTGGGGTTGCTTGGCGGGACGGGGTTGTTTGTTGTTCTGGCCGTCGTGTTCGGGATCGTCGGCGCCCGCACGTTCCGTGGGCGGCCCAACGTCCTGGCCGGGTCGCTGGAGCAACTCGAGCACGATCATCGAAGTGCCAAGGGGGGACCGTGAGTCGCATCGAGGAGTTGGAGGAGCGGCGGCGGGCTTTGATGGCCCGGTGTGACGAACAGCGCGCGGAGATCGCCTATCGGTTGGAGCGGATCCGGCCTGCGGCGCAGGTGGCTTCCTTCGCACAGCGGGCGCCTTCCATGGCGGCCAACCATCCTTTGGCCTGGGTGGCGGCACTGGCGGGCCTCGTGACGCTGTTTCGGCCCAAGCGGCTGTTGTCCTGGTTGACGTTTGCCACGGGGGCTGTGTCTATATTGTCGCGAGCGACGCAGTTGTTGAAGGTGTTTGTGGCGCTTCGGTCGTTGCGGCGGGGGTTTCGCTAGGCGGCCTGACCGCCGAGTCGATGCTCGGCGTGCGACCTACGATGGCCTGCTCGCGCCGCTGGCGTGCAGCCCCCTGCCTGACTTCAGGCTGAGATCAGATCCACTGTCGAATCCGTTGATGGCCCGCGCTGATTGATCAGTGGTGCGGGTCTACTGATGCTGTTGCGGGAATCGCGTCTTGCGCGTCGGGGGCCGGTAGCGATTGTGCTGCGCCGGTTGCTGATGTTGTGGCGTGAGAGTCTGGTGGCTGGGATGCCGAGACTTGCGAGAGGGTTTTCTCTGGGGGGCGCGGCGAGTCGGTCGATGCGGTTGGCGACTGGTGGTCGATGTGTTGGTCGGGGGTCGTTGACGCGCCGTCGTGTACTGCTACCGGGGGTGCGACTTCGTGCGTTGGGGCTGGAGTCGCGGCGGGTTGAAGTGTTGAGTCCGCGGGCGCTGTGGCTGCGTGCGTGCCGGGTTGGGTCGTTGAGTCTGAGGATGCTGCGGCTGGGGACGTGGGCGTAGCGTCCGGGTGGGTTGGCGAGGCCGCGTCGGCGGCTTCGGCTGCGGCGGCTTGTTCGGGGTTCATGTCGGCCTGGAGGCCGACGACGGTGGGGATGCCGTTGGCGGCTTGCAAGGCTTGTTTCGCGAAGTCCCAGTGGATGGCGGCGGTGGTGCTGCCCAGGGCCTGGTCTAGTTTCTGGGACAGGAGCTCCATGTTGGGTTCGGCGGTGTTCTGGCCTTCGTCGTCGACTGGCGGATGGGCTTCCAGGAGGAGCTCGCCGTCCACGAAAGCTACTTTGACTGGCTCGTTGATGAGCCAGACTTTGGTTCCCACAGGGATCAGAGGGAAGAGCGCGGCGACGTCCTCAGGGTACATGCGGACGCAGCCGTGTGTGATGGCCATGCCGACGGCCATGGGGTTGTTGGTCCCGTGGATCAGATAGGTGCCGTTTCCGGCGGCGAGGCGCATGGCGTAGTCACCGAGCGGATTGTCTGGGCCGGGTTTGACTACCGCGGGCAGCGGGTCGCCGTTCGCGATGTGTTCTTTGCGCACACCTTCCGGGGGGTACCAGGAGGGGTGTTTCTGTTTCTGGATGACGCGCGTTTCACCGATCGGGGTTTTCCAGTCCATTTTGCCGATGCTCACCGGGTAGGTGATCACGACCGGCTTCTCGCCTTTCTTCGGCTTCGGGTAGTAGTAGAGGCGGTGCTCCGGGAGATTGACGACGATGCCTTCGCGCGGTCCGGGAGGGAGGATTCGGCGGCCGGGCAACATGATGTCTGTGCCCTCTCCGGGCAGCCACATGTCCACGCCGGGATTCGCGCGGATGATCTCGTAGTAGCCGAGGCTATTGCGCCGCGCGATGTCCAGTAGCGTGTCTTTGTAGACGGTCTTTATGTGGGTATCGGCGCCTACGACGGCTGAGCCGTCTGTGGGCAACTCGTACACCGTGGCGTGGCTGGCGGTCGCGAAAAAGGTCAGGAGGAGCAGTGCTAGCAGCGGTGCGCGCTTCATGTATTTTCTACCAAAAATCCCTATCCTCTTGATTCAGCTCGGTTTACTGCCAAGAGACCCCGGGCGTTGAGGGGCCTATTGTAGACAATTGCACGGTTCCGTCGTTCGAAAATACAGGCACCCCGATTGCTTTGTACTTCGTTACTCCGAAGACACAAATCAAGAGGTTCCGTCATGCGCTCCTTCATCAGGTTTTCCAGCGTCGCGGCCATCGCCCTGCTTTCGACTGTCGGTTGCCGGGTGATGCATCACCAGCAAACAGCTGGGCAGTATGTCGACGATACGACGTTGCACGCTCGCGCCAAAGCGGCGTTGATCAAGGACAAAAATGTCAGCGCGAGCGACTTTAACATCGAGGTCTACCAGGGAAATGTGACCTTGACCGGAGTCGCGAAGACTCCGACCGAGAGGAAGCTCGCGGAAGAGGATATTCGCTCGATCGACGGCGTGAAGAGCGTGAAGAACGACGTTCACGTTGCGCAGGCGGACGGAGCGGTTCCGAAGTAAGTCAAGGCGCCGAGCGTGCCCCCGCGGTTCGGTCGTAGCAGCGGCCCCAATCAGACACGCTCCTTGGTAGCATTGCGGGCTCGTGAAAAGAGCCCGCAAACTTCCTAGAGAGTTCTACGCTCCTGGCACGCTTGCCATAGCTCGTGACCTCATCGGCATGCACCTCGTGCATGATGATGATGGCACGCTTCGCGTAGGGCGCATCGTCGAGACCGAAGCCTACATGGGGCCGGAGGATCTCGCTGCGCACTCCTCTCGCGGCCGAACCGCGCGTACTGAAGTGATGTTCGGTGAGCCCGGGCACGCGTACGTGTACTTCATCTATGGTTTCTGGTACTGCCTGAATGTTGTGACAGCGGCCGCGGGAGTTCCGCATGCCGTGTTGTTGCGCGCGCTCGAGCCAGTGTCGGGTATCACGGATAAGACGTGGGGACCAGGCCTGCTCTGCCGGGCGATGAACATCGATAAGCGCTTGAACGGCGTCGATCTCCTCGGCGACGTTCTGTGGATCGAGCGGCCGGAAGGCCAGCCGAAACGGCCGCGGATCACGCGGACTACCCGAATTGGTGTTGACTACGCCGGCGATTGGGCACAGCGTCCGTGGCGCTTCTTTGACAGCGCTTCACCGTATGTTTCTACCGCTTCGCCGCGAAACAGGGCTCGGTTGGTCCCCTCGGGCGGCGGTGTCGGGCGATAATTTCTGATTGCACTTCTGACCTGGCAAGGAACCTGGGGAGTCATCTTGCGCAAGATTTGTTTTCTGCTGCTGGCCGCGCTCGTGACCGGCTGCGCCGCACAACCCAATAAGAGCGATCAGTCCGAAAGGTCTGCGAAAGCCGCTCCGGCCACGGACACCGTGGCGGCCAGTACGCCGCTGGCAGCGAAGTCTTTCTATCCTTCCACATACAAGGTACCGCCGAGCGTGCCGACGCTCATACGACATGCGACCGTACTTACGGGGACGGGTACGCGGCTCGATGGGGCTGATGTGCTGCTCGTCAATGGCAAGATCCAGGCGGTGGGGACGGGACTTCAGGCGCCGCCTGACAGCAGGATTGTCGAGGGCGAAGGCCTCTGGGTCACGCCCGGCCTCATCGACGTTCATTCCCATCTCGGCGTTTACCCGAGTCCCGGAGTCGAAGCCAACTCCGACGGGAACGAGGCCACAGCACCCAGCACCGCCAATGTCTGGTCCGAGCATTCCGTGTGGCCGCAGGATCCGGGGTTCCGCACTGCCCTCGCTGGAGGAATCACAACACTGCAGATTCTGCCCGGCTCCGCCAACCTGATCGGTGGCCGCTCGGTCGTGCTGAAGAATGTTCCGAGCGTCACCTACCAGGGGATGAAGTTTCCGGGCGCGCCACAGGGGCTGAAGATGGCGTGCGGCGAAAATCCGAAGCGCGTGTATGGGGAGGAGAAACACGAGTTCCCCTCGACGCGCATGGGCAATGTCGCCGGCTACCGCGCGCAGTGGGCCGAGGCGCGGGAGTATTTGCGCGACCTGGAGGAATACCAACAGAAGCTCGCCGCCGGCGGCAAGGATGCGAAGGATGCGAAGCCGCCCAAGCGGGATTTGAAGCTCGATACCCTGGCGGCGGCGCTGAAGGGTGACATTCTCATTCACATGCATTGCTACCGGGCTGACGAGATGGCCACCGTCCTGGATATGTCGAAGGAGTTCGGGTATCACGTGGCCGCCTTCCATCACGCCGTCGAGGCCTACAAGATTTCGAACCTGCTCGCGGAGCAAGGGGTTTGCGCGGCGATGTGGGCCGACTGGTGGGGCTTCAAGATGGAGGCTTACGACGGGATCCCGGAGAACATCGCGTTCGTGGATGCCGCCCCGGGCGGGTGCGCGATCGTGCACTCCGACTCGGAGGAAGGGATCCAGCGCCTGAATCAGGAAGCCGGGAAAGCCATCGCCGCCGGTGAGCGCGCCGGGCTCCAGATTCCTCCGGAGCGCGCCATACGCTGGCTGACGACGAATCCTGCGAGGGTACTGGGCATTCTGGATCGCACCGGAACGCTCGAGCCGGGAAAGATGGCGGATGTGGTGGTCTGGAACCGTAGCCCCTTCAGCGTCTACGCGCGTGCGAATCTCGTCTTCATCGATGGCGTCGTTCGCTACGATCGTCAGGATCCGAGCGTGGCTCCGGAATCCGACTTTCTCATCGGGCAGCCTGCGGCTCCGGGAGCAGACCGATGAAAAAGCTCTGCTATGGCATCGTCCTCGGCTTGATGTTTCAAGTGGCCCAGGCGGCGGATGGCGCGAGCTCGCGCCCCGTCCTGATTCGTGACGCCACGATTCACACCATGAGCTCCGCAGGGACGTTGGAGCATTCCGACCTCCTCATCAAGGACGGCAAGATCGAAGCGATAGGGCACGGGATCAGCGCGCCCGCTGGCGCCGAGGTCATCGAGGCTGCGGGCCGGCCCGTGACACCCGGGTTGTTCGGCGGGCTCGGGCACCTGGGAATCGAGGAAATCGGCATCGAGCCGACGGTGGATGACTATTCATTGAAGCTCGGCGCCATGCGACCGGAGTTTGATGTCACTCCCGCATTCAATCCGGACTCGGTGATACTGGGTGTCAATCGGCTCGGCGGCATCACGTTCGCGATGTTGGCGCCGAGCGCGGAAGCCGGCGGCAAAGGGTCGAGCGGCACGATCATCGCCGGACAGGGATCGATCGCCCGACTCAACGGAGCCGTGGTACCGACGGCGCACGCGTTGTTTGTCGATGTCGGTGGGGATGCCAGCGTGCTTTCCGGTGGCAGCCGTGCGGCGCAGTTCATGTTGCTGCGGCAGGCCTTCACCGAAGTGCGCTCGCCGAAGGCCTTTCTGCAAGGCGATGTCCGTGTCCTGACACCAGGGGGACGGCAGGCGCTCCAGGCCTACCTGGACGGCGCCGCGCCAATCGTATTCGACGTTGATCGTGCTTCCGATATCCGCCAGGTCATCGCCTTCGCGCAACGGGAAAAATCGGGCCAAGGATCTTCCGGGCTGCGTGTGGTGATCAAGGGCGGCACAGAGGCCTGGCGTGTCGGACCGGAGCTCGCGGCCGCGAAAGTTCCGGTGGTTCTCAATCCGCTGAACGACCTGCCTTTGAGTTTCGACGCCGTGGGGGCGACTTTGGAGAACGCCGCGCGGTTGAACAAGGCGGGAGTCAAGATTGCCTTCACCTTCGACGATCCCCAACCACACAACATCCGTAAGTTGCGGCAGGCGGCCGGAATCGCCGTGGCGCACGGCCTGCCCTGGGACGTCGGGCTCGCTGCCCTCACCCGCAATCCGGCCGAGATTTTTGGCGTCGCTCAGACAAACGGCTCACTGGAGCGCGGCCGGCCGGCTGATCTCGTTCTCTGGAGTGGTGATCCCCTGGAGGTCACGACGCTCGCGGATCGTGTCTTCATTCAAGGCCAGGCGCAGGTGATGCGCTCGAGACAGACGGAGTTGCGGGATCGCTATCTGCGGAAACTGCGAGCGAACGCCGCGCGCTGAACCGGCGGCTACTGTCTGATAGGAACCTTCCGGCGCCGCCTGTCGGCGTTGGGGGACAGTAGCCTCTGTGACGGGGGGTCCTACCGTATGATTGTACAGTTGGTAGGGCGAACCATTGCCGAGCTCAAGCGTCAAAGAGCGCGTGGTTCAGGAGACCCGTGATGATGTTCATTCGAAGCACTCTGTTCGCGCTCGTTTTTGTGGTGTTGTCGGCGGCGTCCCAGGCGGCGGGACTGGTCGAAGGGACGGACTTCCGGACCCTGGAGCCGGCACAGCACAGCGATACTCCGCCAGGGAAGATCGAGGTGCTCGAGTTCTTCTCGTACGGGTGCCCCCACTGTAACGAGTTCTATCCCCTCATCAGCGCATGGGCTGCGAAGCTGCCCAAGGATGTGGTGTTCAAGCGCGTTGCCACCGGGATGGGGCGGACAGCATGGACGAACCTCGCGAAGGCTTACTACGCGCTGGAGTCGACCGGCAGCCTCAATCGGCTCGATGGAAAGATGTTCCACGACATCCACGAGGCACACGAGCCCCTGTTCGATGAGAAGGCCATCAGCGCGTGGGTCGCCAGGAATGGCGTGGACCAGGCGAAATTTGTGACGGCGTTTGATTCGTTCGGGGTGAATACGAAGCTCAACCAGGCCGAGCAGATGGTCGAGAGCTACAAGATCGACGGAGTGCCGGGGTTGGCCGTTGGGGGCAAGTACATTGTCATGGGGAACAGCTTCGAGCAACTGTTGACCAACGCGGACGCGTTGATTGCCAAAGTGCGGGCGGAGCGGTCCGCGGCTACCACTGCCACTGCTCACAACAAGTAGCCGCGGCGACGACTATGACGATGTCGGGCCGCTAGCCGCGGCGCCGCGGGCATCGACGCGATCAGGTGTAGTGCCAATACGCCTGGGTGACGAAGGGAAGCTCACCGAGTTTCGCGGCGATCAGGGAGAGGCGCGATTCTTCCAGGCCAGCGACGTCGAGTTGGATGCTGACGGAGTCGCTGGTGGTGAATTCGGCGATGACGCGCCTGGGGAGGATGCCCAGGTTCTGAAAGCGCTCGAGGACGCGCATCAGCGCGCCTGCATCGGCTTCGGCTACGACGCGCAGTCGTAGCAGTGAAAATGACTCGACATTACCCATGACTTCCAACCCCTCAGCAGCTCGCTCTCGACACGAATACCCGCGGTGACCGTCGCCTTCGCGATAGTCGGCCTGGTAATTCGTGCAAT
>DAITMW010000134.1:0-18613 GCA_036834945.1 Steroidobacteraceae bacterium | reverse complement strand
CACTCGACTACGACCAGCTCGACCTGTTCATCCACACGAACGTCGCAGGCCCGTTACGGCTCACCGAAGCCCTGATCGACAACGTGCGCGCCAGCAAACAGAAAAAGATCATCGCCATCAGCTCCGCGGCCGGCATGTTGTCCGTCCCGCCACGCTCGGCCGATCATTACTGGTATCGCATCAGCAAGACAGCACTCAACAGCGCGATGCGCCTGCTGGCGGTACAGTTCAAGGACGACGGCATCATCGTGGCCCTCTTCCACCCGGGCGGTGTACAGGTGGAAAGCCTGGGAGACTTGCGGTTGCCGGGTTTCGTGCCGCCCTCGGAGGCGGTGAGCAAGATGATCACGACCATTGACGGTTTGACCATCAAGGACAGCGGTCGCTTCATGCAAAGCGACGGCAGGGATCAACCCTGGTAGACAGCCCGTTACTCGTCCAGACTGACAACGTACCTCACGAAGTCATCGGCCCGCGTAAAAGTGTCGTATAGACGCCGGGCTGTTACGTTATTGCCGCGGGTGTGCCAGTAGAGTTTCGGCCATCCGTTCTCGCGCGCGAGTACGACCAGGTCCTGCAAAAGCATACGTCCGACACCCCCGCCCCTGGTGGACTGATCCACAAACAGATCCTCGAGGTAACAGATCGGTGCGGCCTCCCAGCTGCTCTCGTGAAGGACCGAGATGGAGAACCCGGCCACGCGCCCGTCGAGCTCGGCGACCCGGCCGAGCATCGGCACCGCGGGATTGAGAATCCGACGCCAGGTGGATTGAGTAATGGACTCCGGGACGTCCGCTTCGTAGAAGGCGTTGTAGCCCGCCCAGAGCTCGCGCCACCGCGGCTCATCGGAGCTCGTTGCCCCTCTGACAGTGATCATGGCGATTCTCCACCCCTTCCCGCGAGTGACACATCATAAGCTTTCGCGGTCAGTGAGTGGCCGAAATGGGCGTCACACGCCATACCGTATTGCCAACGTCGTCGGCTACGAGCAGTGCACCCGATCGGTCCACTGCTACGCCGACCGGACGACCGAACGCTTTGCCATTCTCGCTGAGGAAACCCGTGAGAATGTCCTCGGGCGGCCCCGATGGTTGGCCATTTTCAAAAGGCACAAAGATGACCTTGTAGCCGCTGCGCGGCTTGCGATTCCACGAGCCGTGCTGACCGATGAACGCGCCTCCGGAAAAGCGCTGCGGAAACAGCTGGCCGGCGTAAAATACAAGCCCCAACGATGCCGTATGCGAGCCGAGCGCGTAGTCAGGAATGATCGCCTGGGCGACGAGAGTTGGCTTCTGCTCCTTGACCCGTGGATCCAGGTGACTCCCGTAGTAGCTGAAGGGCCATCCGTAGAATCCGCCCTCGTGCACCGCGGTCATGTAATCCGGCACCAGATTGTCGCCGAGCTCGTCACGCTCATTGACGGCGGTCCATAAAGCGCCGGTCTGTGGGTTCCAGTCCATGCCGTTGGGATTGCGCAATCCCGTCGCGAAAGCCCGGGTGCGACCACTTCCTGGATCGACTTCTATGATCCGCGCCCGGCCCTCCTCGACAGCCAGGCCATTGTCACCGGCATTGCTGTTGGAACCGATCGTGACGAACAAGCGCGTGCCGTCGCGACTGGCAATGACGTTCTTCGTCCAGTGATGGTTGATCGGGCCGGCGGGCAGGTCGGTCACTTTCGTCCCCGGTCCCGGGAGTTGCGTATCGCCGTCGCGATAATTGAAGCGGATCAGCGAGTCGGTATTGGCGACGTAAAAGTTGGAGCCAACGAGCGCCATGCCGAACGGCGAGCTCAAGCCCTGCCCCCGCAGGAAGGTTGTTCGCTCCAGGGCGGCACCACTGCTATTGACCCCGTGTAGCCGTGTTATACGGTCCGCGCTCTCGCCGCCACTACCGGCCTTGCGCATGAAGATACGCTGCACCCAACCGCGTATTCCCTTGCCATCGCCAGGCCGGCGCGGCGCGTTTGTTTCGGCAACGAGGACATCACCATTGGGCAGCACGTAGAGCCAGCGCGGATGCTGTAGATCCGTCGCGTAGGCGGTGACCGCGAAGCCGGCCGCCGGCGTCGGCCTCCGACCGACGGGCCAACCTTCCGCCGGTGCCACATTCAGGGTCGGTATCAAGTTATGATGAGGCTCCGGCAGCACAACGCTGGTGCCGGGGCCGAATTGCTCCGGTAACTGCGCGTGGCTGGCACAAGCCAACAGCGCAAACACCGGCACGACGAACACAACGGTCCGCGTGACGGTGCGCGAAACTTTCATACGGCAGGTGCAAGCGCCGCCGCAGCGGTCGGCGGGGCAGCGATGAGCCGCAGGAAAGTGATCTCTGATGGCGCTCCAAAGCGATTCGGCGGGCCCCAGTATCCGGTGCCACGACTGATGTAGACCCATAGGTGCTTCAGTCGGTGCAACCCGGCGGTGAACGGCTGCTGGAACCGCACGAACAGGTTCCAGGGCCAGAACTGCCCTCCGTGAGTATGCCCGGAGAGTTGCAGATCGAACCCCGCGGTGGCGGCCGCCGTTGCCGAACGAGGTTGGTGAGCCAGGAGAATTCTCGCAGACGCATCAGCCGGCGCGCCCCAGAGCGCCGCCGTTGGATCGCTGCGCTGCGCGGGATTGAAATGGTGCGCGCTGTAATCCGTGACGCCGGCCACGACGAGTGACTCCCCTTTGTGTCGCACTACCACATGCTCATTCAAGAGCACGTTCAACCCCAGACGCCTGAACTCCTCGATCCATGCGCGGGCCCCCGAGTAGTACTCATGATTTCCCGTCACAAGAAACGTGCCGTAACGCGCTTTCAAGCGGCCCAGCGGGGCGATGTGTCCGGCGAGATCCCGCACCGAGCCATCGACCAGGTCCCCTGTCACGGCGATGAGGTCGGGATTGAGACCATTCACACCGTCGACAATCGCCTCGACATAATTTCGCTTGATCTGCGACCCGACATGGACGTCGCTGATCTGAGCGATGGTGAAGCCTTGCAATGCCGGAGGCAGATTGGCCAACGGAACATCGACGCTTACGACGCGTGCACGCCGGCGGGCCCCCGCAAACCCCACCAATGTGACGAACACGGCTATCCCGACCGCCAGAAGCGCCGTCGCACCCTGGAGAGTGTGTACATAGCGCAGCGGCAACGAGACAATAGCCACCAGCAGGACGACGTCGCGCAGCAAAGTGAAGACGAACAGAGACGAGAACAAGCTCATGGCGAGCGATCCGGCCGCGGCCACGCGATCGGCTATCGCACGCGGCTGAATCGAGCGGGCCATCAGGCCCGCGAGCATGAGCGAACAAGAGACGAGCAGCAGCAACGCGCCCCCGATCCGAACCCCCGGACTTGCAGCCAGGTCAGGCAGCAGGCGTAACCCGATGTAGATGTGGAGGAGACCCAATATGATGACAGGCATGAGACGGCGGGCCATGGCGTGACGGTGCAGCGTTACCAGCAACAGGCGGATGCCGTTCTGATATGGGACCGGGCGATCCGGGCTTCAACGACGCCGTGACGAATTACTGATGGACAGTCCGCGTCCTGCCTCGGCGGCCACCGCCGCCCCCGATGGCTTGCCTGTTCCGCGCCGCTATTGGGCGATCGTCGCGATCGTCCTGGCAATCACTATGACGGTGCTAGACAGCACCATCGTGAACGTTGCCCTGCCCACCCTCGCACGCGATTTTCACACGAGCGATGCTGCCTCGATCTGGGTGGTCAACGCGTACCAGGTTGCGATTCTCATTGCACTGCTCCCGCTCGCGTCGCTGGGGGAGATTGTCGGTTACCGGCGCATTTCGCAGTACGGCCTGGCCTTGTTCACGGTGGCATCACTCGCGTGCGCCCTGGCGCCCACATTGACCATACTCAGCATGGCCCGTTTCATCCAGGGCCTGGGCGCGGCCGGAGTCATGAGTGTGAACTCCGCGTTGGTGCGTTTCACCTATCCGCACCGGATGCTTGGACGAGCGATTGGAATCAACGCGTTCGCGGTTGCGATCGCGGGGGCGATCGGACCAACCATCGCCTCCGCGATACTGGCGGTCAGCAACTGGCGTTGGCTCTTTGCAGTCAATATCCCCATCGGCACCATCACGATCCTCGTCGCGCTTTACGCCCTCCCCGAGACCGAGCGCTCACCGCGAAAGCTCAACTACACCGGAGTCGCTTTGCAGGCGGGAACGTTCGCGCTGTTGGTATGTGGCCTGCAGTCGTTGGCCCAGGACCTGATACCTACGCTCGGAGTCGTGGAGCTCGCAGCCGGTGCGGTGCTGGCGACATTCCTCGTGCGCCATGAAATCGACCGTAGCGCGCCGCTCATCCCATTCGATCTGCTCCGCAGCCGCTTGTTCTCGCTGTCGGTGGTGACCTCCATCTGCTCGTTCATGGCGCAGATGGTGGGGCTCGTCTCCCTGCCATTCGAGATTCAGCGGGTAGGCCACAGTGCCGCTGCAACCGGACTGTTCATGACCGCTTGGCCCGTGGGTGTTGCCTTCGCCGCGCCCCTCGCCGGTCGTCTCGCCGATCGCTATCCGGCTGGGATCCTCGGCAGTATCGGACTGTTGGCGATGACCTCAGGCTTGATCCTCCTCGCACTGTTCCCCGCGGGGGGCTCGCCCGCCGACCTCATCTGGCGCATGGCGTTGTGCGGAATGGGGTTTGGATTTTTCCAGGCCCCGAACAACAGGACCCTCATCGGCTCGGCACCGCGTGAGCGTACCGGCGCTGCCGGCGGAATGCTCGCAACCGCACGACTGTTGGGGCAGACGCTGGGCGCGGCCGGTGTTGCGATCCTCTTTCACACCTTCCCGGCGAAAGGCTCCAATCTTGCGCTGGGTGTGGCTGCGGGCATCTCGCTCACAGCGGCGCTGGTCAGTGTTTCGCGGCTCGCCGGCCCGGCTCCGAAGCAGAGCGTGCGGGCATGACGGCACCGCGCCCGGAGGCGCTACGCGAGCTTTTCGGCGAGCGTCTTTATACCGCCGCGGAGCAACTCCTCCAGGGCGGCGGCGCCAAGGACGTCCGCATCCTTCAGGGTGGCGGAGTCGTTACGGGCGTTGTTGGAGCCGCGCGTGTTTACATTCGACGCGCAAACGGCAAAGTCGAAGGAGAATGCAGCTGCAACGAGCGCGGACCGTGTATCCACGTGGTCGCTGTCTCGCTAGCAGCCGAAAAAAGCACTCAAACGAACGCGGCCCAGGCGCCAATGGCTCGGCGAGGGCTGGTCGATCCGACTCCAATGCGGCCTGTTGGCGCGCAACAGCAACGACTGTGCTATCTCTTGACCCGCTCCACAGACGGCGCACCACAGGTTTCTGTGTGGATCGGCCAGGACGGGACTCACCTCTTTTCGCTCCGGCCGCCACCGGCAGGCTCCGACTTCCCACGCTACGTGCAGCCGAACGACCGGGACATTCTCCGTGCTCTGAGCTCCGCACGGGCAGACGGCCCGCAACGCCTGGCGGGGGCCGACTCCAACGCCCTGCTGCTGCGGATCGTCTCCACCGGCCGCTCGTTCTGGCAGACATTGCGCAGCCAGGTGTTACGTGTTGGCGAGCCACGCAAGGTATCCTTCTCCTGGATCACGTTACCCAACGGCGATCAGGAACTGCGGTGTGATGTCGGCGCTTCCGTGGTCGTGTTTCTCGACGTCGAGCCGACACCAATGTACGTCGATTCCACCACCGCGGAAATCGGGCAACTCGACTCGATACTCTCCCTTCCTCTGGTGAGGCACTATCGGCGACGCTCCCCGATTCCTCCAGAGCAAGTTGCCGCGGTCAATGCGGAACTCGACGCCACCTTCCCCACCCTTCAGGTGCTGCCGGTCGACAAACGCCCCCGGACTTCCCTGGCGGCACGACTGGTCCTGGAGCAAGGACCCGCCGCCCGTCTCCATTTCGTCTACAACGGCCTCCCTGTCGATAGCGGTCGGCTACGAGACGAGCACGCCACCGTGCGTCAGATGATGGATGGCGTGCTGTACGAAATTCCGCGCGATCACGTGCTCGAGCAGGAATTGCGCGCCCGTCTCGGGAGGGTGCTGCCAGACCCTCTGCAGGACCGTGAGACCTGGCTTGCATTCATGTTGGACGCGTGTCCCGCTCTCATGGCGGAGCAATGGGAAGTCGTCGTCGCGGATACGTTTCCCTTTCGCATTGCCAGGGCCGACGACTGGTACGGCGACCTGGAGACCGACCGCCGCCAGGGTTGGTTCAACTTGCGGCTGGGTGTCGTAGTCGACGGACAACAGGTCAACCTCTTGCCCGCATTGGCTCGTTATCTGCAGACCACGCTGGCGGATAGCCAGGTTTCGCTGGAAAGCGAGGCGGACCCGGAATCCAGGTCGAGGACCCCCATCGGCAACGCGGGCTGCCGCGTAGGCGATCAGTGGCTGATCCTTCTCGATGACGGGCGCTACCTGCCTGTTGCGATCGAGCGCATCCAACGCATCGCCAATACGCTGGTCGAGCTGTTTGATCGCGACGGGCTCACCAAAGAACAAGCCTTGTCGCTTCCCAGGAGTCACACCGGCCGTATCGTGCACCTGGCGCGCGACCTTGCCGGCACGGCATTGCGAACGGGGACGCCCGAGTTGCGTGCGCTGGTCGACGACCTGGAGACGTCCGGTGGAATCCGGCCGATGGCAGCGCCCGCGGGCTTCCGTGCCGAGCTGCGCCCTTACCAGCAGGAAGGACTGGGTTGGCTACAATTCCTGCGCCGGCATCATCTCGGTGGCATTCTCGCCGACGACATGGGCCTGGGCAAAACGGTACAGACGCTCGCCCACCTGTTATTGGAAAAGCAACAGGGTCGTATACAACGACCCTCGTTGATCGTCGCGCCTGTCAGCACGCTCGGCAATTGGCAGCAGGAGCTGCACCGCTTCGCACCCGAGCTGAGCGGTCTCGTGTTACATGGCAGCCGGCGCCGGGAATCCTTTGCGCTGATCGACAAGGTCGACGTGGTAATCACAGGGTATCCCCTCCTCCAGCTCGACAGCGAGATTCTGCTCGCGAGGGACTACTACCTGATCATCCTCGACGAAGCGCAGACGATCAAAAATCCCAGGGCCAAGGTTTCGACGGTTGCACGCTCCTTGCGAGCGGAGCACCGCCTTGCATTGACCGGCACCCCGGTTGAAAACCACCTGGGAGAGCTGTGGTCACTGTTTGACTTCGCACAACCGGGGCTGTTGGGCGAGGAGCGCCATTTCCAACGGCAATACCGTACACCTATCGAGAAGGACAGCAACCGGCCGCGAGCCCAGGCGCTCGCGCAACGCGTCGCCCCTTTCCTCCTGCGGCGCACGAAGGATGCCGTCGCGAGGGACCTGCCGCCCAAAACCGAGATCGTGGAGACACTGGCGCTCGATGAGCGCCAGCGCGACTTCTATGACGGCATTCGCCTGGCTGGTCACCGCCACATCCAGGAAGTCGTCAAACAACAGGGCCTGGCACGCAGTCAGATCACGATTCTGGATGCTCTGCTCAAACTGCGGCAGGCGTGTTGTGATCCACGCCTTCTCGCGGTCACCACGGGGAAGGAGGACATTCCTTCCGCCAAGATGGAGTGGCTGACGAGCGCGCTACCGGAACTGATTGCCGAAGGACGGCGCGTCTTGCTGTTCTCGCAATTCACGTCGATGCTCAAACTCATCGAGTCGGTGGTCAGCGCGCTCGGCATCCCGTATTGTCTCCTGACCGGCGAGACGCAGAACAGACCGGAAGTCATCGGTCGCTTCCAATCGGGAGCCGTCCCCCTGTTTCTCATCAGCCTGAAGGCCGGCGGGACGGGACTCAACCTGACCGCCGCGGACACGGTCATTCATTACGATCCGTGGTGGAACCCTGCAGTCGAAGCGCAGGCCACCGACCGGGCGCATCGCATCGGGCAGGACAAGCCCGTGTTCGTCTACAAGCTCATCGCGCAAGGCACCGTGGAAGAAAGAATTCTGCAACTGCAAGCTGATAAACACGAGCTCGCGAGCCGCCTCTATACCGAGAGCGCCGGCTCGCCTGCCTCCCTGACTCCCTCCGACATCGAGGCTTTGTTCGCACCGTGACCGCAGTCGATTCATCATTACAGGCCCAGGTCGATGCCCAACTCCTCGAGCAGGGCGTATTCGCGCCGCTCGAGCTGCTGTTCAACTCGGGCAGACTGCTCTACAGCGACTACGAAAGCTGGCGCCGCCGCGAGATCGAGCTTCTCGACGGCGCCCTGATGGGCAGTGGCGACAAAATCAAGGCGGAGCTGGAGAAGGCGGCCGGCTACGCCAGGCGGATCGGACTCGTCGAGCAGCCCCAGGAATTCCTTCCTTGGCATACGGATGCCGCGTCCACGGATGCGGCACGTGGCGACCGGCCTCTACGTATCAGCATGGACACCCAGCTGCAGCGCCTCATCGGCAGCCGCTATATCCGTGCGCAGAACGTGCCGCAGATGGACCTGTTTTTCGACAACCCCATCGTGGCCCTGACCAATGGCATCGTGCAGGCGCTGGCCCTGCGCAACGTGCCGAACGCGCAACGCCAACTGGATCAGCTTTACGCGCAGGCCCCCACCCACGCCGACCTGGCGGCATTTGATCAGCTCCTCGCGGCCCTGGGACACTTGGGGCATCCGGTGGAGGAGCCGCGGGAGGAGTTGGCTTTCCTGACTGAGGTGACTCCCACGGCCCGGCGAATCCTGGGCGCGCAGTCCCGCGATCTCCTGTCACCTTTATGGCAGCAGCTCGCGGGCGCTCTCGCCGAAGTGGCCTTCACTCCAGAGGAGCCGAACCTGCATCGCAGTTTTGCGTTGAGCCAGGCACAGGATTGGGCCGCGGTGAGCGATTGTGTGCAGCGTGAGTTGAACTGGCAGCAGCATGCACCGCTGTGCCTGCGAGTGGTCGAAAGCGCCTTTCACCGTCGTCGCCGCGTCGAGGCGCTCGCCGCCTGGTGCCACGTTTGCTGGCAAGCGCCGGCCAGTGCGTCCGAGGCGGTCACCCGGCTACGTCAACCCGAGCTGACATCGCTCTGGAATCGCTTCCAGGACGAGGAGGAGCCCCTGCCCGAAGCGGACTTTCCATCCTGGCTGCTGATCCAGGAGCCCGCCTTGGTGTTGCAGCTCGCGGCGGATCTGCCATCCACAGACACGGCGGCCGAAAAGGTCTACCGCGTGGTTCACGGCTGCCTCAGCGCACGACGGGCACGGCGCCAGGAAGAAGACCTGAAACAGCGCAAGATCCTGCAAGCGAGCCATCCTGCGCTGTTTCAACTGCTCAGAGATGCAGGTTGACGCCCACAAAGTAACGCCGGCCCAGAATGTCACCGTAACTGACGGTCGGGAATGACGGCATCTCGTCTGTCAGGTTAATGATGCCGGCACGAACAGTGAGCGCGTTCGTTGCCTGGTATGACGCCGAAAGACTGTGCTGCGTGTTCGACGCGATCCACGGGTAAGGAGTGCTCTCCGGCGTGGACGTCGTCTGATACAGCGTGCGCGGCAAGTAGTAGAGCTCGTACGTCAAACGGAGCTTGTTCCACGTATAAGCCGCGTCGAATCGCGTAACCCAGCGCGGATCGAGCGTCGAACCCGCGAGCCGCGTGAGGTCTGTTCCGGTGACCGAAAGGTCGTTCACCTCGTTGTGGGTCACTTCCAGGTTCAGGTTGAGGTGACTGCGCTGGTAGTTGACGTTGTAGGTTTCGCCTTTGTAGGTCTGATAGCCCGCGTTGAAGAACGTCGAGGTCGCAGTGGCGATGTCGCCGTTCGAGTTGCGTGTGAACGTGGAGCACGCGGGATCGCGCTGCGGCCCAAGCGTGTCGTAGCACGCCTCGAGGAAGTTCTGGGGAATGAACTGTGACAGGGCGTTGACGAGCTTGATCTCGATGCGGTCGGCCACGATCGTGAGTCCCGGTACGAATTCAGGCTGGAACACCGCGCCGACGGTCCAGGTGTGCGACACCTCGTTCTTCAGGTCGCGATTGCCGGAGCTCGTGACAGCCGCGGTGTTGAAATTCTCGGCGGGATCCTGGTAATTCGCCAGTGAGCCCGTACCGTTGTTATATGAGGGGTGGGCCGCGAATTCCGCTTCGCAGTTGGCGCGCCGCGCGGCGGGATTCGGTCCATTGTTGATCTTACGCGAATCGCAAGGATCCTCGGCCACCGCCCCAAGAGACGTGATGCTCGGAGCGAATATCTCGTTCAAATTGGGGGCGCGGAAATTCACGCTACGCGAAGCACGGAGTGTAACGCCCTGCACCACCGTCCAACGTAAACCGGCCTGCCAGAGATTGGCATGGCCCGCGAGGGAGTTGTCCACGAAGCGGTACGCACCCTCGAGCTCGAGCGCATTGATGCCAGGCACCGTGAAATCCCGGCCTAGCAGCGGGATGAGCAATTCTGTCGACAGCTCGTTGGTATGGTACGAGCCGGAGGTCGCGACGGTTGGCACCCCACCCGGCTGGAGCCCCAGGAGGGAGTCTTCGATCGGATTGAAGTCCGCCGTTTCCTGGCGGTGCTCATAAGTAGCACTGAACTTCGCCTGCCCCGCCGGCAGGGTGAGGATCGAGCCCCCCAGGGTCGCCAGGTAGTCGTCCTGGGTCGTGATCTGATCGTTGCCGAACACTCCGGACACATAGTTCCGTTGGGCTGTGGAGTACGGCCCGGCGCCGAAGGGATTGATGGGCGTGCACGCCGGATCCACCACAGAGACGGCATTGACCGCGCACACGATGTTCGGATTGGCCGCCGTGCCGATGTTCACGGCATTCAGAGCGTTATTGAGCCTGTTGACGACCACATCGTACTGGCGGAACTCGCTCTGCGAATGACCGCGGCTGGCGGAAACATCCCAGTCGAAATCCCGATTCAAGAGCGTGAAGCTTCCATCCAAGGCGAGCAGTGCTCGCAGCGTGTCGGTGTTGGTGATACCCGCGTAGCTCGGCAGCAGCCCTGCCCAGTTCTTGGACAGATCGACCGCGAACCCCGGAACGGCGGCTGACAGCGGCGGCACGCCCGGATTGCCCTGGGCCATCCACAGACCCGCGAGGCTGGGGCCGAAAGAGTTCGCCAGGTAGTTGTAGATCGTGCCCCGGGCGGAGGCCGGCAGATACGGATTGTTCGCCATAATGGCGATTCCACCGGAGCCGGACGGTGTGTCGTTGAGCACTGTGTTGCTGACGTTGGACGCCATCGGATCATCACCACGGGTGTGCCCGTAGGTCAGCTCCATTGACAAGCGGATCTTATCGGTCAGGTCATAGTGCCCGAGCACGTTGACGGTGCGCCGTTCCACGCCCGAGTACAGAGATCCCAGGCTCGTGTAGGGGAAACCATCACCGCCATCTGCGAAAACCGGGTCCACGTAACCCGCGGAGGCCGGTCCCGGTACGCCATTCGAAGCCGAAGGCTGCAGAATGCCGGGCGGAAAGGCGCCCGGGTTGTACGGAATGAGCGCGGTGCCGGCGGCATTGAACTGAGTTGGGATGCCCCCGTTGGCGAAACTCCTGCCGTTTTGCGTTACGAAGAAACCGGCACCAAAGGCTGCCTGGTAGGAGCCGGGCGCCGTGCCGGGCGGCCGGACGAACAGCACGCCATTGTTGTTGAATTCCCAGAAATGGCTGTTGTTGATGGCTGCCACCGAGGAGATTCCGCTGCCCGGGCCGGTATAGAGCGGATTGCTATCCGCGGCGGTATAACCAACCGCCGCATCCGGACGCTGCGACTGCAATAGCGGGTTGGACTTCGCCCAACCCAGATCAATGGCGATGTTGCCCTTGTCATCGGCGAAATTCGTGCCGAAGGTGCCGCGTACACTGTTCTGCGGATAGTCGCGCTTGGTGGTGCGTCCGGCCTGAGCGTCGAATTCCGCGCCGGTGAAATGATCCTTGAGTACGTAGTTGACGACGCCCGCGATGGCGTCCGATCCGTAGACCACCGAACCGCCCGCCTGCACGACATCCACGCGCTCGAGGAGTCCGGTCGGAATCATGTTGGTGTCGACCGCCGGGTCTACATTCGTTCCCCCGGAGTCATTGTGGGCGACCACCGAATTCACGAAACGGCGGCCGTTCACCAGAGTCAGGGTGCGACCGGGCCCCAGTTTGAACAGGTCGGGAAACTGTTGGCCGCTGCCGCTGCTGGCGCCATTGTGAGGCGTGACGGGCACCGAGGGCGCCATCGCCGTCAACTTGTTGAGGGCATCACCAGCCTGCGTGTAGCCGCGATCCGCCAACACCTGCGAGTCGACAATGGTGAGCGGCTCGTTCGTGGTCGTATCCGCCGCTTCGCGCCGGATGCGCGAGCCGGTGACGACGACTTCCTCGACAGTTTGAGCCGCCTCGCCTCCCGATGCAGCCGCCGGCGCGGCCGGCCCCGGCTGCTCGTCGGCCAGCGCCGCGCGAGCCAGAAAAAGAGCGGCAGCCACAGCCAGCCCCACGGAATTACGCATTCTCGACAAATTGTTCACTTTCTCTCCCGATGGGCAGCTCGCCCCACGACCCCGCACCGCGTGGCTGTTTTTGTTATCACGCGTCAGTGGAAATCCTACAGCGACCCGGCCGCATAGCTTTTTCTAAATGAGGGCGCGCGGGGCCGAAGCGCGCATTATTTATCCCCGACGGAGACCGCCTCGTTGATGAACCGGCCGATGTCCTCCGAGAGCCGCAGCCGGGTGGGCTGATCGCGGTACATCATGTGACCGCCTTCATAACAGTGATGCGTGAAACGACGCGACAGGTCTTCCTCCAGCTTCGCCGACATGCGCACATTGCCTTCGCACATGTTGAGCGAGTCGTACCGTCCGGCCGCGACAAAGACCCGCAGGTGATGGTCGATCCGCATGGCGTTCTGCAACCAGGGCAACGAATTCGGCGGACCGCTGCCGGCCTGCATGCGCGCAATCAAGTCAGGAGTGACGTCAGTATGGTCGTACACCCAACGTTCCCCGGTACTGCGCCGTGCCGGCCCCGGGGTCGGCATGTAGCCATCCTCCAGGCCCGTGTAGGCCAGATCGGTGTTATATCCGAGCTCATCGCGCAGATAGTCACCGATGTATTCCTTGCGGGCCGGGTCGTCACGATCAGCGCCGATGCGCCGCATGTCATAGGTATTGAGCACCTTCTCCGGGAACAGCCCCTGCAAGAACTCGCGGTTGGACATGACGAGGGTCTTGCTGTTGATCTGCTCCGGTTTCACACCCGTGTAACGGGCGAGATCCGCTACGATCTGCGTTTTTTCCGCCTCACTGAGGGTGTCCCGATGCTCGAGCGCAGGAAGATAGGTCGTCGTGATCCAGTCGTTGACCTGCCTCATGGTGGCCTCGCGATCCTTCTGCAACTCCGGCGGTAACTTGTGATGGAAGAACGCCGCGGCGGTGCGCGCAGGGATGTACATCGCGTCGGAGAATTCGAACGGCATCTGCGAGCCGGGCACGCCGCCGGAAATCAGGATGGCGCCGCGGACTTTCTCACCCCGCTCCACGAGGATTTCGGTGGCGCCGTTCACCCGCCACGTTCCATAGCTCTCGCCTCCCAGGAACAACGGCTGATGTGTAGCGTGGAACCTCGCGCGATAGGCTCGGATGAACTCCGCCGTCGCGGCGAAGTCACCCAGTGTTGACAGAAACTCGCGATCATATTCCGGCCGCGCGGGCCGGCTGAAGCCCGTGCCGACGGGGTCCATGAACACCAGGTCGCTCGTCGCGAGCAAGGTCTCCGCGTTGTCCACGAAGCCACCGGTTTCGATGCGGCGCGGTCCGAACATCTCCGTGTGCACGAGCAGTGAGTTCGAGGTCGGGCCGCCATTCCAGACGAACGTCAACGGACGCGGTGTCTTGTCCGCCTTCGCGACGTAGGCGACGAAGAAGATATATCCCCGCACCTCGCCACTCTCGTCGTTGCGGATGGCCAGGCGCCCGGCGCGCGCTTCGTATTTCAGAATGCCCCGGGTGGTTTTGACCTGGTGGGAAGTCACTACGATGGGCTCGTCACCCGATACCAACGCAGGCACATCCGCCAACGCGGCGACGGCCCGCAAGCCTGTCAGAAACCCCAGGGCAACAATCAGAGCGTAATGGCCCCAATCACGATAACCAAGGTGGCGGCGATGCATCGACTCGAGTCCCCTATTACGTTGGTTGGCGGTTTGCGCAACAGCGGTGCGCAACGCTTCGTGGCAATACCCGCCGGCGGCGAAACGGCCTCCATACCCACGCCACCCAGCGGCTTCGGTCGCCATCAGCTTAAGCTGTCGGAGTCGGATTTTTCTTCCCTTTTTGCCCCGAGGGTCCGCGAGGCACGCATTGTTTATGCGCCGAAGGCCTGCTGTGAACGTCACAACGGCAAGAAACTTCGCAGCGGCCTGCATAGAATCGCAGCGGGTTGGATGTTGTTTACGTGAAGAAAGCCGGGTGATGCTGGATATCGAACGGGTCCGGACCGCATTTCCGTACGTCGCGCAAGGCGTCGTTTACCTGAACACGGCGGCGGCCGGCTTGTCCTGGGACGGTCAGGGAAAGGCCGCGGCCGAGTTCTATGAATCCAAGTCACAGGGGATCGGCGGCACCGAGGAATGGTCCGCGAAACTGAGCGCAACCAAGGCGGCGCTCGCGGGCCTCCTGGATGTCCCGCCTGACAGCATCCAATTTGTTGGTAGTACGACCGAGGCACTCAACCTCGTGGCACAGAGCATGCCGCTGAGGCCGGGCGACAAGGTCGTTGTCGCGCGAGACGAATTTCCACCCGTCACACAATCGTGGCTGGGTTGGCAGAGTCGCGGCGTAGAGCTGATCGAGGTGCCGATCCCGGAGGAAAATAGGCGCACCGAGAGCCTTTGTTCGGCGGTCGCTCACGGAGTTCGGGCGCTTGCTGTATCACACATTCACTGGCGCACCGGCACACGCGTGGATCTCGAGCAACTGAGCGCCCGCTGCCGCGAATTTGATTGCCGCCTCATTGTGGACGGTGTCCAGGCCATCGGCGCGGTTCCGGTCCAGGCCGGCATTGCCGATGCTTACTGCGCCTCCGTCTTCAAGTGGCTGCTGTCCGGATTCGGACTGGGCTTCGTCTCGCTGAGCGAACGACTCGCGGGCGAGCTGCAGCCGGTGCTGCGAGGCTATAACAACGAGCCGCCGAGCCGTTCCGTGCGCTACGGGCACATCAACTATCCTGGGATCTACGCGCTGCACGGCACACTGGAATACCTGAGTGCGCTCGGCTGGAGCGCGATCCACGCTCGAGTGGAAAGCCTTGCGCTGCGCGCAATGACCGCCCTTCGCACCCGTGGCTTTGAAGTCATCACTCCTAGTGGCGCTCACGGCGGCATCGTCTCGATCCAGCATCCTGAAGCATCGATGCTCGTCCACGAGCTCGCCGGGCAATCGATATTCGTCGAGGACCGGGGTCCAGTCGTGCGGGCTTCGCCGCATTTCTACAACACCGAGGAAGACATCGACCGCTTCGTCAGCGCGTTGGCCCGCAGCGCCTGATCGTCACAGGTAAAATCGAGCCATCCATGCAAAGCAACGTGTTTTCATGATGTGGCAGCGGCTCCTTCCGGCTGGAGCGCGTATCGACCCCGACAAGCTCGGCTGGGCGACCGGTGAGCTGGGCCTGGCGGCGTACGCCGGCGTGTCCAGCATTTACCTCCTGTTCTATGCCACGGAAGTACTGCGGATTCCGCCGGCCTGGGCGGGGCTTGCTCTCCTCATTCCGCGCATCTGGAACATCGTCGGCGATCCCATCGTCGGATTTCTCTCGGACCGGACCCAGACGCGGTACGGCCGGCGACGACCGTACCTGCTCGGAGGCGCTCTGGCCTGGGGCGGCGCCTTCTTCCTGTTATTCAACCTGCCCCACCTGGGCGAGCCACTGCCGCAGGCACTGTTGTTTGGCTTCGTATTCCTGCTGAACAACACCGGACTGACGCTCTACCAGGTCCCCTATTCGGCGATGCTCGCGGAGCTGACTCGTGACTACGCCGAGCGAACCCGGCTCGTCGCCTACAAGGAGATCGCGGCGCGAACCGCGATTCTGCTGACTCTGAGTTGCGCGCCGTTGCTCCTCGCCCATGCGTCCACTCCCGCCGCCGGCTTCGCTGCGTTGGGAGCTGTCTTTGCCATCGTGATTGTCGCCAGCGGGCTGGTGGCCTTCCTTGCGACCGCCCGGTCGCCTTCCTCCCCCTCTTCGACGCATCACGGCCGGATGTCCTTGCAGCTTGCGCCGCTCGTCGAGAATCGCCCGTTCGCGTTTGTAACGGCAGCGTTTCTCTTCGTGAACCTGGGAGATGCGGTGTTCAGCGGCTCTCTCGTCTACTACGTGACCGAGGTGATGCATCGGAACGCGGCGCTCATCGGCGCCCTTTATCCGGTGAGCTCGATCACTGGCATTGTGTGCACGCCCCTATGGACATTAATGGCGAACCGGTTCGGCAAGACCGCGGTTTGCCGGGTCGCGCTGGGGATGAATGCCGTTTGCTGCGTCCTGCCGGCCTTCTTCCCGGCGGACGCGTCGTGGCTCATGTATCCGTTCATGTGCCTGTATGGGCTGTTCAACACCGGGGCCCGGCTCCTGCCCAACGCCATGGTGCCCGATACCGTGGAGCTGGACCAACAGCTCACGGGCGAGCGGCGTGAAGGGGTTATTTTCGGGCTCTTCGTGTTCGCTCAGCAGACCGGGTTTGCGGCGGGGGGCTTCGTCCTTTCGATCCTTCTCGCGCTCGCTGGTGTTGGGACATCGACCGCGCATTCGGACGGCCGTACGACCGGCATCATCATCTGTTTCACAGCGGCTGCAGCGGTCCTTTATGGACTCGCGTTCGTCGCCAGCCTCGGCTACCGGCTGGACCAGGCTCGCATCAAGAATCTCGCTCCGGAGTAAGAACAATGGGCCGGCGGAATCGCGCGGTGGGGTTGGCGGTTGGGGTTGTGTTGGGGACTGCGGCACTGGCGGTTTGTGCGTCGGGAGCTTCTGCATTGGCGGCTGCCGCGCCGGCCGCTGCGTTGCCTGGCACTGCGGCTGCGATCCGCTTAGCGTCAGCATCCGCTATGGCGCCGTCTACCTCCAGCACGCCTCCCATGTCGGACTCCAGCCCGCATCCCCGGAACTTCGTCACGACACACACTGGGGTGTTTGGCGGCACTTCCGTCAACTACGTCGTCACAGCCGGCGACACGATGCTGACGGACGCGCACGGGGCCCCGACCGCCGCGGTCTTTACGTTCTCTTATGTTCGCCAGGGCGTGCGCGATACGTCAAACCGCCCTGTCCTCTTCATCTTCAACGGCGGCCCCGGGTCCGCCTCACTCTGGATCCACATGGGGGCCGTCGGCCCGCGCCGCATCGCCTCGGACGATCCTGCGCACCCAACAACGGTCGGCCCCTTCCACGTCGTTGACAATCCCCTCTGCCCGCTCGACATCGCCGACCTGGTGTTCATCGACCCGGTCGGAACAGGCTTCAGCCACGTAGTCGGTAACGGCAAACCCGAAGAGTTCTACGGCGTCAACGAAGACGCGAAAGCCACCGCCGACTTCATCATGGCGTGGCTCACGAAGAATCACCGTTGGAACTCGCCGAAGTTCGTGTTGGGCGAGAGCTACGGAACGACCCGCGCTGCCGTCCTGGCAAAAGCCCTTGGCGGCGGCCCGTTCAATGGCGGCACCCTCCCTGGCGTCAGTTTGAATGGCATTGTGATGCTCGGCCTGGCCCTGGGCAGCCCTGGCAGCGACGCCTCCTTCCAGCTATTGCTTCCCAGCCTCGCTGCGACCGCCTGGTATCACGACAAAATCGACAAGAAGGGCCGCACCTTCGAAAGCTTCATCTCGGAAGCTCGCCAGTTCGCGAGCGGCGAATACGGCGCGGCACTGTTCGCCGGTTCTCGTCTGCCCGAGGTGCAACGCCGGACGATCGCAGCGCGCTTAGCCTCGTTCACGGGTCTGCCCGAACCCTTCATCCTCGATCACCACCTGCGCATCAGCTCAGGCGACTTCGCCGAGCAGGTTCTACACGATCGAGGCCTCGACGTAGGCAAGTACGACGGCCGTTACACCTTGCCGCACGCGGGCAGCGGCGGCGACCCCGTCGCGGACGACCCCGCGATGGGGCAGTACTCGCCCGAGTACGTAGCAACCTTCAACGATTACCTGCAAAGCGATCTGGGCGTGACGCTCGACCAGCGCTACGAAGTCATCTCGTTCATTGCCGTCAACGCGCATTGGAACTGGGGTCCAGGCTCCTCGTCCGAGCTACGCGCGCCCGCGTTGGCAACGGCGATGCGCCGCAACCCCGCCCTGCGCCTGATGATCGGGTCAGGTTACTATGACCTCGTCACTCCGTTCGCCGAGGCGCAATACGCGGTGGACCATGTTGATATCCCACCCGAGCGGGTGACGATCAAGAACTACGAGGCCGGACACATGGTGTACCTGGGAGACCAGCCGGCTCGCGCGTTCATCCAGGATCTGCGCGGCTTCCTCGGGCGCTGAGGCCCTACGCCGCCCTAACCGCTCTGCCCCACGCCGCCCCAACCGTTCTCCCCCGCACCCCACCCCAACCGCTCTGCCCCGAGCCCCGGCTACCCTCAAACCTTGCAATCGGCGTCGCTGACCTTTTTATTGCGCTCCCACTGGTAA
>DAITMW010000133.1:0-18710 GCA_036834945.1 Steroidobacteraceae bacterium | reverse complement strand
CTGGCCCTCTTTTGCGCAGCTCCCTGGGGCACACGCAATTGAACCTGAGCGCCACCGGCCCACGCCTCCCCGACGCTGGCCGCCAGGTCGAGCGCCTCGAGCGCCTGGCGTTGGCCCTGCAGCGGAACAACTCCAGCGTCGAGGCACATTTCGCGGGTCGCCTCGGACAGCGATTCCGGCATTGAGCTGATGACAGCGGCGCGGGTCGGCGCTCCCGGGAAGGCTGCGATGAACTCTTCGATCGCGGCGACATAGCTCGCGGGATCCGCTTGATCCGCACGAGGGCAATCGATCATGAAACCGACAGCATCGAATCCCGCTCGCTGCACCACCGAAAACATCGCTCGCAGCGCTGGCCGATCGAACCAGATGTGGGTGTGGAAATCGAACGGATTCGCAATGTGCACTTTGTCGGTCAGAATCTCCCGCAGACGCCCGACCGACTCATCGGGGATCGCGGAGAACTCGAGCCCGAGATCGCGCGCAGCGTCCGCCGTCATCGCCATATCCCCACCCGATGCCCCCAACACCATCACCCGGCGCCCCGACAGCGGCCCACCCGTGTGGAATAGTTTCAGCGTTTCGCAAAGCGTCGCCAGGGACTCACACCGGGCCACGCCCGCCTGCCGGCAAAACGCATCGAACACGACATCCGCACCGGCCAACGCGCCGGTGTGACTACGAGCCGTTCTGGCCGCCGCCTCGGTACGTCCCGCCTTGACGATCGCAACCGGTTTGCCCGCCGTCCGGGCCTTCTCGACGGCCTGGGCAAACCGCCCGGCATCCTCGATGCCCTCGACATACAACCCGAACGCCGTAACCCGCTCATCCTCCACGAGCCAGGCGATCATGTCCTCAACGGTCAGGCGGGTCTGATTTCCCACCGTCAACACATACCCGATCGGCAACGAGCGCTGATTGAACAACACATTCAACGCAATCGTCCCGCTCTGGCAGATCAGCGCGATCCCTGTCTCCCGCCGCCGCCCCACCACCTGATCCGGCCACAACGCCACGCCATCGAAAAAATTGATCAGCCCGTAGCAATTGGGCCCGAAGAACGGCAACTCGCCCGCACCGACGACCAACTCCTCGGTCAGTCGACGACCGGCATCCGTCGCGGTCTCCGAGAAACCAGCGGCAAAGCACACAAACCCACCGGCCCCGCGACGCGCGAGCGCTGTCGCAATCCCGGGCACCTCGCTATTGGGCGCGGCCACAAACGTCGCATCCGGCGCACCCGGCAGCTCGTCGATCGACCGGTAGTAGGTTGTGTCGGAAGTGGATGGGCGCTTTGGGTGCACCCGCCAGATCTCGCCGGTGTATCCGATCGCGCGCGAAGCATTGGCCACCGCATCCGCCCAGGTACTCCCGACGAGGGCGATCGTTCGCGGAGCAAGGAGCCGGGAGATGGAGGAGGGCTTCATGCTTCCGCCCCGGGATTACCCCTTGGCGAGGTGCGCGGACACGGTCGGGGCTGCGCTGGCAGTGAGAAGCTCATCGCCGCCGCAACTCTATCCGCCGCGAGCCCGGGCCCACCTCTGGCGCCCCCGCAGTAGCCGCAACGAGTCGCGAAATCGCC
The DNA here is from genome assembly GCA_036834945.1 of Steroidobacteraceae bacterium. Classification (GTDB taxonomy): domain Bacteria; phylum Pseudomonadota; class Gammaproteobacteria; order Steroidobacterales; family Steroidobacteraceae; genus 13-2-20CM-66-19. The sequence goes on along the minus strand of DAITMW010000133.1, from coordinate 17,128 downwards.
CCAGCAACTTCAGGAGGAAAGGGCGTTGTCGTCACGTCAGTCCCCTGATGCACGTGCAGCAGCATCATCTCGATGCTGGCGGCCACGACTCCATCACCGTCGCGCACAACATCGAACGCCGCATGAATCTTCTTCTGATCAGCGCCCAACATCCGCACCCGAACCCCCACGGTGTCGTCCTTCTTGACCTCTCTCAAGAAGTGAGCATGCGTCTCGACGGTATACAGGGTATTGCCAGTGCGCCCTCGATAGGCCGCATCCATGCCAAGTCGATCCATCAACGCATCACAAGCATAACTCACGATCAATCCATAATAAGCATCCCGAAGATGCCCGTTATAGTCGATCCAGTCCGCTGCCAACGCCGTCCGGTAAATAACCTCGCTCACGGCGGCCGGCCTAACCGATCTTCAGCCGCTCCCGAGCCTGCGCCGGACTCATGATCCGAGCCCCCATGGCTTCGATGATGGTCCGCGCCTTCTCCACAAGCTGCGCGTTGCTCGCGTAAACCCCGCGGCTCAAGTAGAGGTTGTCCTCGAGGCCCACCCGCACATTCCCGCCAATGAGAATGGACTGCGCCACCCAGGGCATCTGCATGCGCCCGATCGCAAACGAGGTCCAGACCGCATCCGGGGGTAGCGTATTCACCATGGCCAACAGGTGCCCGGTATCCGCCGGCACCCCGTAAGGAATCCCCATGCACAGCTGAATCAAGGCCGGCGCGGGGATCAGGTCCTCTTTCATCATCTGCCGTACGAACCAGAGATTGCCGGTATCGAACACCTCCAGCTCCGGTTTCACCCCCAGGTCCCGCAGTATCGCCGCGCCCTGGCGCAGGTAGTTGGGTGTGGAGACGTAAGCGCGATTGCCATCTCCAAAGTTGAGGCTCCCGCAATCGAGCGTGGCAATGTCAGGGCGATAGAGTCCTTCGTGGCACAGATCGATGACATGCCGCATCCGGTCTTCCTGGCTACAGAAGTCCGTGCCTGGCGCGGGCGTGTCCTTCAGGCCATGGTCGCCAACACAGATGTAGCCGCCCATCCCGCAGGTGAGGTTGACGATCACGTCGACCTTGCTCTCACGGATGCGCTTCACGACCTCGCGGTAGTGCCGGGTCTCCATGCTGAAGGCCCCGGTTTCCGGATCACGGACGTGGATGTGGACGATGGCGGCGCCGGCCCTGGCGGCCTCGATCGCGGTATTGGCGATCTGCTCCGGGGTGATCGCGCAGTGAGGGCTCTTGGTGACCTTGGTGTCGTCGCCGGTGACGGCGCACGTGATGATGACATCGGAGTTCATGACGTCCCTCGCAGTCAGCCGCCCGCCGCGGGCCTTAATATTATGGCGACAATAATATAATGTGGCGCTGGCCAGCCGCAAGCCGTAGGGGCGGCGGGCGGGAGTCGCAAGCTGCTGCGAAGGTGGTTCGCGCAATCCGCAAGCCATACGGCGGGGCCGCCGCAAATCATGGCCGTGACGCGCCGAAGGATGGTACCTTCGCGCCCGCAATGCCCCCAGGCGAGACAACCGCGACCGGAGTGCCCGCGCAGCCACCGGAAACCCGCGCTGAAAAGCTGAATACCAAGGCCGCCGGCATCGTCGGTCTCGCCGTGCTTTGCAGCCGCGTGCTCGGCGTTGCCCGCGAGACGATCTTCGCGTCGTTGTTCGGAAGTCGTCTCATGGACGCCTTCACCATGGCGTTCCGGATTCCGAACCTGCTGCGGGATCTGTTCGCCGAAGGCGCCTTGTCGACGGCGTTCATCACGACGTTCAGCAAGACGATCACCCTCGAAGGCGATCAGGCCGCGTGGCGGCTGGCGAACAAGGTTGCCACTCTCACCATTGTCGTACTCAGTGCCCTGACGATTCTGGGCATCCTGTCGGCTACGTGGCTCGTCTCGGTCCTGGCGCCGGGATTTGATGTGGAGAAGGCGGCGCTTACCGTCACGCTGACCCGCGTGATGTATCCGTTCATCCTGCTGGTGTCGCTCGCGGCGCTGGTCATGGGTGTGTTGAATGCGAAGAATGTCTTCGGGGTGCCCGCGATGGCCTCGAGCTTCTTCAATCTGGGCTCGATCATCACGGGTGTGGTGCTCGGGTGGTTCCTGGATTCCAACTTTGGTCCCCGGGCCATCCTGGGGCTTGCGATCGGTACCCTGATTGGCGGTGGCCTGCAATTCGCCGTGCAGCTGCCCGCGCTACATCGCCAGGGCTACGTTTTCCATCCGGATTTCCGCTGGCGGGACGAAGGTGTCAGGCAGATTCTGCGGCTGATGGGGCCGTCGGTCATCGCGGCGAGCACCACCCAGGTCAACGTGCTGGTGAATTCCGTGTTCGCCTCCGGGCTCGGCGACGGTCCGACCTTCTGGCTGGCGGCGGCCTTCCGGCTCATGCAGCTGCCGTTGGGGCTGTTCGGTGTCGCACTGGGTACCGTCGCACTGCCGCTCCTGGCGCGGATGGCTGCAACCGGCAACCTGACGGCCTTTCGTCAGGAGTTGGCGCGTGGCATGCGGCTCGGCTTTCTGCTGACGATACCTTCGAGCGTGGGATTGATGGTGTTGGCCGAGCCGATCATGTCGGTGCTGTATCAACACGGGAAGTACACAGCCCACGATGCGGCGGAGGCCGCTGGAGCCTTGCGCTACTATGCCATTGGCCTGGTCGGCTATGCCGCGCTCAAGGTACTCGTGAATGCGTTCTACGCCATCGACCGGCGCAAGACACCCATGATCGTGAGCTTCGTGGCCGTTGCCCTCAATCTCCTCCTGAATTGGTTTTTCACGCTGCACCTCGGTTGGGGTCACCGGGGACTGGCGTTTTCGACCTCCTGCATCGCGACGACGAATTTCCTGTTGCTGTATTTGTTGATGAGGCACCACCTCGGCCGTCTGGACTCCGGTCTAATGCTGCGCTTGCTCATCCGCATTGCGCTCGCCTGCGCGGTACTCGCCGCGGTTTGCATCGCCGGTATGCACTATCTTCTCGCTGATTGGGCCACCAAGATGTTCTGGTTGAAGCTCGGTGAGCTCTTGCTTGTCATCGCGGCGGGGGCTGCCGCGTTCTTTGTCTGTGCGACGGTGCTCGGCATCAGCGAGCTGCGTGAAATTGCTCACGCCGTGAAACGCAAACTGTTGCGGCGGGTCTAAGCGCGCCGCCGGTCGGGATTGCAGCTGAACGTCAGCTGAATCCAGGCACGTTGCGTGCGACGCCGCCGCGCGACTCATCTTTATGGATCCGACGAGGGTGACAATGAAGCGTTATATCTACTCCCTGGGCGCGGTGCTGTTGTTGGGCAGCTGTGTGCCCGCCATGGCGCAGGGCTACTTTGGCCGGGGCGACAATTATCCACTGCACTGGTATGTCGACGGCGGCTTCACCGCTACCACGGGACAAACGTCCAACTATCTCGACAATGGTTGGAATATCGGTGGCGGCCTGCAGTGGCGCCCGCAGCCGGGTCCATTCTCCCTGCGGCTCGACCTGAGTTATAGCCGTAATGACGCGACGAACCGGCTGTTGAACGAAGGCGCGGTCGCCGACCAGACCCGGATCGATGACGGCTGGAGCGACATCTTCACGTTCGACATCGACGGGGTTTTCGACATACCGATCGTCCCGGGCGTGAAGGCATACGTGATGGCGGGCGGCGGTGGCGCCTATCGTCGCATCAGTCTCACGCAGACGGCCGGCTTCGCGGGCTACTACTGTGACGACTGGTACGGCTTCTGCGAATCAGGGATCTACCCGGGTGACGTGTTGGTGGACCGGACCAAGACCACGCGTTTCGCCTGGAATGCCGGCGTCGGTCTGAATTTCGCGCTCTACAACAACCAGTCCTGGTTCATCGAGGCGCGTTATACGCAGATGGAGACGCCGGTGCCGACGTCGTTCGTGCCTATCCGTATCGGATACCGGTTCTGAGGATGACAGTCGGGCGGGCGGCGGTTTGACTCGCCGCCCGCCCGGTGGATCAGCGCTTCGCGGTCGCGAACTCGATGCAATCCGTCAGGATCCGCTCGAGGACCACACGCATCGGGGCCGCGACTTCCTCATCATAGGGAGTGGGCCAGTTCCCCGGATTGACATCATCGGGCTCACGCATGTAGCCGCGGCAGGCGAGTTCCATCTGCAGTGCGTGTATGCCGTCCGCAGGCCTTCCGTGATGACGAGTCGTGTACCCGCCCTTGAAACGTCCATTCGTCACACGCTCGAACGCCGTCTCGTCACAGATCGCCTCGACCTGCGCCGTCAGCTCCGGAGAGCAGCTCGCGCCACTGTTGGTTCCAATGTTGAAGTTGGGAAGCCGTCCTTCAAACAGTCGCGGAATGCGCGAGCGGATCGAGTGACAGTCGTACAGAACTACCGCGCGATGGCGTGACCGCAGGCGCGCGATCTCAGCCGTGACGGCCGCATGGTAGGGCTCGAAGTACGCCCGGCGTCGGGCTGCGACCTCGTTCGTGTCGGGGGCGTAGCCGGCCCGATACAAGAGCTCGCCATCGAACGTCGTGGTGGGGCAGAGCTCGGTGGTGGCCTGGCCTGGGTAAAGCGACGCGCCGCTCGGGTCCCGATTTACATCGATGACCGTCCGGGAAATGCGCGTCCGGATCACCGTGGCGCCGAGCTCGCCGGCGAAGTCGTATAGCTTGTCGACCCACCAGTCCGCGTCCTTGCGAGCGAGCCAGGGGGACTCCAGGCCTGCCTCAATGCCTCCGACGAGGTCCGTGCCGGTGTGCGGCATGCTCACGACCAGTGGTGCTTCGCCGCGCCGGACGCCGAGCCACTCGGGTTCCTTCTGTTCGCTCATGTGCTCAATAATGCACGGTGCCGCTGAAAGGCGCACGGGAGGTATGAGGGCAGTGCATGAACAAGCTGTGGTTTGAGTCCGCGCTGTTGCCGCATGGCTGGGTTAAAGGGGTTCGCGTTTCGGCTTTGCCCGACGGTCGCATCGAGCGCGTCGAGGAGGGCACCGAACCAGGTAGTGCGGACGAGAAGCACGCCATCGGGGTTCCCGGCATACCGAACGTCCACAGCCACGCTTTTCAGCGCGGCCTGGCCGGCCTGACGGAGCGTCGCGGACCGAGCGGCGATAGCTTCTGGACCTGGCGCGAGCTGATGTACCGCTTCGTCGAGCGGCTCGATCCAGATGGCGTCGAGGCCATCGCGGCACTGGTGTATGCCGAGATGCTCGAAGGCGGGCTCACGCATGTCGGGGAATTCCACTATCTCCATCACGATCGTGACGGCACGGCCTTCAGTGACCCCGGCGAGCTCGCTTCGCGTATTGCAGCGGCTGCGGAACAGACGGGCATCGGCCTCACGCTATTGCCTACCTTCTATGCCCACAGTGGGTTCGGCGGAGCCGAGCCGACGCCCCGGCAGCGTCGCTTCATCAATAGTGTCGACAGCTTTGCCCGGATTGTGGAGGCGAGCCGAAGTGCCGTGCGCCGGCTGCCTGGCGCCACGGTTGGTATCGCCCCACATAGTCTGAGAGCCGTGACGCCCGACGAGCTTGCTGCGATCGTTCCGCTCGCACGGCGCGAGGTCATTCACATCCACATCGCCGAGCAGGCCAGGGAAGTCGACGATTGCGTCGCGTGGTCGGGGCAGCGGCCCATCGAATGGTTGCTCGGACATCAGGCTGTGGATGAACGCTGGTGCCTGGTGCATGCCACACACGCGACGGATTCCGAAGTGAGTGGTATGGCGACGAGCGGGGCGGTCGTGGGTTTGTGTCCCATCACCGAGGCCAATCTGGGTGACGGGATTTTTCCCGCGCTGGCCTTTCTACGCCTGAAGGGCCGGTTCGGCATCGGCTCGGATTCGAACATCCTCCTGGACGGGGCGGAGGAGCTGCGGATATTGGAATACTCCCAACGGCTCGCGCACCGAGCGCGCAACGTGCTGGCCTGCGCCGAAGGTCACTCGACGGGACGCAGTCTCCTGGATGAGGCTCTGTCAGGCGGAGCGCGGGCGTTGCATTCCGTGCTCGCACGGGACACCTCAGGAGCCTGGACGGGCGCCATTCAGCCGGGGGCTTCCGCGGATATCGTCAGTCTCAATGCGAGTCACCCGGTGCTCGCGGAACGCAGCGGGGATGAGATTCTCGACAGCTGGATTTTTGCCGGCGGCCGCGCAGTGGTCGATTGCGTCTGGCGCGCGGGCGTCAAGGTTGTTAACAATGGCCGGCACCGCCGGCGCGAAGCGCTGCTGGCGCGCTATTGCCGCACGCTGAAAGGACTTCTGGCGTAATCGGAAATGGCAGGTTGGGGGCATTGACGACGGCGGCGAAGGGGGACGTCTTGATGAACAAAATTTTCGGTCTCGTGCTGGCGGTGGTGGGTGGCTTCGCGCTCGGCGGAATCGCCCTGTATCGACAGGAGCCGATCAACTCCCTGTGGATCGTCGTAGCGTCGGTCTGCATGTACCTGCTGGGCTACCGCTTCTACGCGGCCTGGATCGCCGCGAAGGTGTACCTGGTGGACCCGACCCGGGCCACGCCTGCCGAGCGTCTCAACAATGGCCGCGACTTCGTGCCCACGCAGAAGTGGGTTGCCTTCGGTCATCACTTCGCCGCCATCGCCGGCCCGGGACCGCTGGTCGGCCCCACGCTCGCCGCGCAGTTCGGTTATCTCCCGGGCACTCTGTGGATCATTGTCGGCGCCGTGCTCGGCGGCTGTGTACAGGACATGACTATGCTCATGCTCTCCATGCGCCGCGATGGTCGCAGCCTCGGCCAGATGGCTCGCGATGAGCTCGGGCCCTTTGGAGGCTTCGCCGCATTGATCGGCACCTTGATGATCATGATCATCCTGATCGCGGTGTTGGGCCTCGTCGTCGTGAATGCAATGAAGCACAGCCCCTGGGCGACTTCCACGGTCTTCGCGACGATTCCGGTGGCGATGCTCGTAGGGTTCTACATGCGCTCCTGGCGCCCCGGCCGGGTGTTGGAGGCTTCCGTGATCGGCGTGACGCTGATCGCGCTTGCCGTATTCGGCGGCGGCTGGATCGATCAGAGCGGGATGCGTAGCGCGTTCGATTACGCCGGGCCGTCGCTCGCTGGATTCGTGATCGTCTATGGTTGGCTTGCCGCGATTCTGCCAGTGTGGCTGTTGCTCGCGCCGCGCGATTACCTCTCGACGTTCCTGAAGCTCGGCACCGTCTTCCTGCTCGCGGTCGCGATCCTGCTGATGCATCCGCAGATCAAGATGCCGGCGATCACACAATTTGTGGACGGCAACGGTCCGCTCTTCACCGGCAAGATCTTCCCGTTCGTGTTCATCACGATCGCCTGTGGCGCGGTTTCAGGGTTCCATGCGTTGGTCTCGAGCGGTACGACGCCCAAGCTCATTTCCAACGAGCGCGATGTGCGGCTCATCGGCTACGGCAGCATGGCATTGGAGTCGCTGGTCGCCATCATGGCGATGATCGCGGCGACGTTACTCGACCCGGGTGTTTATTTCGCGATCAACGTCGGCGCCGGAATAGTGGGAGCGACCCCGGAGGCGGCGGTCCACACCATCACCGGATGGGGCTTCCCCGTTACCGTCGACCAGATGTCGCAGCTCGCCAAGGAGATGGGCGAGACGACTCTGTTCGCCCGCACCGGCGGCGCGCCGTCGCTCGCGGTAGGCATGGCGAGCATCTTCGGCTCGACCTTCGGTCGCGGCCTGCTGAGCATCTGGTATCACTTCGCGATCATGTTCGAGGCGGTGTTCATCCTGACGACCATCGATGCGGGCACGCGCGTGGGTCGCTTCATGTTGCAGGACCTGCTCGGACACATCTCCAAGCCTCTGGGGCGTACCTCGTCGTATCCCTCGATCGTGCTCTCGAGCACGCTCATCGTCGCCGGTTGGGGTTACTTCCTGTACGTGGGCGTGATCGATCCGAACGGCGGTATCAACATCCTGTGGCCCTTGTTCGGGATCTCCAACCAGATGCTGGCGGCGATCGCCCTGTCGGTCGCGACGGGCATCATCATCAAGAACCGTAAGCCGGTTTATGCCTGGGTGACCGGCGGTCCGCTGGCGTGGCTTGCGTTGGTCACGACCGTGGCGGCCTGGCAGAAGATCGTGAGCGACGATCCCAAGCTCGGGTTCTTCTCGGCCGCGAATGACATGGCCGCCAAGCTCGCCGCGGGGACTCTGTCACCCGAGAAGGCGGCTGTGGCGCCGCAGCTGATTTTCAATCAGCGGCTCGACGGCTGGCTGACGATTCTGTTCACCGCGATTCTGTGGTTCGTGATTCTCGACATGGCGCGCATCTGTGTGCGCCGCTTGAGTGGCAAGGAGGTCGTGCAGTCGTCCGAGGCGCCTTATCAGCCGACGAAGCTTGAAGGGGTGTCGGTGACGAACGGGCTGCAGGGCGCTGCGTCAGTGGGGCACTGATTATGAGTCGGGTTGTTCGGTTGCTCGCAGCGGGTTGGAGCTACATACGCGCCGTTTCGGGAGACGACGCGTATGAGCGTTACCTCGTGCATCACGCGGCCCAGCATGCGGGGCAGGCGCCGTTGAGCCGCAAGGCTTATTTCGCCGAGCGTCAGCGGCAGAAGTGGACAGGGGTTACGCGCTGCTGTTAGCAGGCGCTGAGCAGCCGGCAAAAACCACGTTTTTTGCTGGCGTGCTGTCGCAGCGCGCGGAACTCAATGCACTCGCATGTTCCGGATCAGGCGCCGGTCGATATACATGCGCGCATCGAGAACCAGGCGGTCCTGTGCCTGCTGCAGCTGATGCAGAAAAAACATCACCAGGATGCAGGACACGAGCGCGGTGAGTGTGGCGTTGAACGTCACGCCCAGGCCGAGCGTCACACCTGAAATATCTCCGTGCAGCGCGCCCTGTGCCTCCTGCAGCGCGCGGCCGATACCGCGCACAGTACCGACGAACCCGACGGCTGGAATGGCCCACGCGGTAAACCGCACCATCGATAGCTGCGCGTCGAGCCGATCGAGCTCGTTCTCGCATTCCGCCCGAACCGCCTCCGCCGCGTCCTGCACACTACGGGTGGCACCGAAGCGATTCAGAGCAACCATCAGTGCGCGCGGCAGCAGCATCTCCTGCTCATCCCGGGGTAGGCCTTCAATTGGCCGGCCGTAGGCTCGCGCGTCATCGGGAAGGACGACGTGCCCCTCCCCGAGCTCGATGTAGTCATTGTCCAGGAGCCGCCGGTTGCGTGCGACCTCGCCCCCCTGGTACCCGATCAGGCACAGGGCCCAGGTCGCCAGGATGAGGGCGACCTCCTGCTCGTAGTCCTTGAGAATGACGAACACGGAGCGGAGGTTGTGGGTCACCACCTGCCCGGGCCGCAGCTGGCTCTGGGGGACGACGGGCTGGGCGAGGATCGCATCCGCCCGCGGCCGGATGACGGTGGCGTAGATCGTCTGGATCAAAATCGCGCTGATCAGCAGCGCGGCCACACTGAACACGGCCTCGCGGCCCAAAACCGATCGCATGGATACCGTCAGCTCCTTGGGTGGTAACGGGTCGGCGGGCCATTTCCCGCACAGCTTTGGTCGGCGGCGCGGTCAAAAGTTTCCTGTCATTCGCTTACGGAATGCCGCCGGGGACTCGCCCGCATTCTTGCTGAAGAACCTCGAGAAATACGCCGGGTCACCAAAGCCCAGATAATAGGCGATTTCCGCCACGGTCATGTTCGTGTAGGTCAGGTTCCGTTTGGCCTCGAGCAGCAGGCGGTCCTCGAGCACTCGCGCCGGCGGTTTGCCGGCGACCTCCAGGCAAGCCGCGCGCAATCGCGCGGGAGTCACGCTCAGCGTTTTCGCATACTGCGCGATCGATAGCCCCATGCGCAGATGTGACTCAACTTTCTCCCGAAAGCGTGCAACCAGCGCCGCCCGGGCGCTCGTCGCCGCGGAGGGTACGTTGGGAGGCTCGTGCAACGCACGCACGGCGCTCACCAACACTGTAGTGAGCCGGGCGGAGGCAGCCGCACCGCTGGCGGGAGCCTTCCAAACCAACTCGCGGCGTAGTTTGGGTACCGTGTCGGCGAGCTCCTGGGTATGTCCCGGATCGTCGGCGAGCGAAGTGCACGCGGGTGCCTGAAACAGACGTTTGAAGGCCGTCTCGTCACGCGACAGATCGCGCAGGAGAGTGTCCGCGAGGGTGACGACGTAGCCCTCGGTCTCGGGCGTGAAGGCAAAACCATGCACCGCGCCAGCAGGGGCCACCAGCAGTGCGGGGGCCTCAAACGCATAAGTCTGCGTCTCGGCCTGCATCTCTCCGCCGCCGGTAAGGATCAGCAACAGTTGGTGCAGGTCGCGGTGCGCATGCGGGCGGATCCGCCACTCGTAGAGGCGGCTGCGGTCAGCGATCGTCTCGACGTGCAGAAATCGCTCGTCCGCGTCCCGGGGAGGCTCGCCGTACAAAAAGAAGCGGGGTATTGCGGCCCGGGGCTCCGGCATCGGCACGAGATTCCACCATAAGTCCAAGAGGAAGGCGTTTAAGTCCATGGGAGGGACGTGGCGCCAGACCTACAGTTTACGCCGAGCTTGCTTGCAGGAGACGTTGGAGCGCATGCGTACCCAGGTTGCCATCATCGGCGCCGGCCCGGCCGGACTGCTGTTGGCGCAGCTTCTGCACCAGCGGGGCATTGAGTCGGTGGTGCTCGAGAACCGATCCCGCGAGTATCTCGAGAATCGGGTCCGTGCCGGTGTGCTCGAGCACCAGAGCGTCGATATCCTGAAAGCCGCCGGCGTAGGTGAGCGCATGATGCGCGACGGCCTGGCTCATCGGGGCCTCTTTCTCCACTTCAACGGGCGCAATCATCACATCGACTTCGCCGATCTCACCGGCAAGACCGTGATGATCTACGGGCAACAGGAAGTCGTCAGGGACCTCATCGCTGCGCGTCTGGCAGCGCAGCAACCGCTGTATTTCGAGGTCGAGGCCGTGACCGTGAGCGAGTTCGGGACGGACCGCCCGCGGGTGCGCTATCGCCTCGACGGCCAGGAGCGCACACTGGAATGTGACTTCATTGCCGGCTGCGATGGCTTCCATGGAGTTTGCAGGCCGAGCATTCCCGCGGGCGAGCTTACGATCTACGAACGGGTCTACCCGTTTGCCTGGCTGGGGATTCTGGCCGAGGCTCCGCCGGCTTCCCACGAGCTGATCTACGCCAACGACAGTCGTGGGTTTGCCCTGCTGAGCATGCGCTCTCCCACGGTGAGCCGGCTCTATCTGCAGTGCCTCCCCGAGGAGGATCTAGCCCAATGGCCGGATGAGCGGGTCTGGAGCGAGTTGCAGTCCCGGCTGGGCTCACAGTTGGCGACCGGCCCGGTTCTGCAAAAGTCGGTAACACCCATGCGCAGCTTCGTCGCGGAGCCCATGAGCAGCGGGCGCTTGTTTCTGGCCGGCGACGCGGCGCATATCGTCCCCCCGACCGGCGCGAAGGGGATGAACCTGGCCATCGCCGATGTTCAGGTGCTGAGCCGGGCGCTCGAAAGCTTCTATCGCTCCGGGAGCCAGGAGGGGTTACGGGCGTATTCCGCGACCTGCCTGCAGCGGGTGTGGAAGGTGCAGCGTTTCTCCTGGTGGATGACCGCTCTGCTGCATCGGTTCGATACCGACAACGCCTTCGACCAGCGCCGTCAGCTCGCCGAGCTGGAGTACCTCGTTTCCTCGCGCGCCGCCGCCCAGACCCTGGCCGAGAACTACGTCGGGTTGCCGCTGCCGGTGTCGTGAAAGCCCCACAGCTTGAGGAGCTGTTCAGGGGAAAATGCTAGCATTCCGCCTTTCCTGAGCGGGCCGTATGCCGGGGGACTGGACCCCTGGACGGCCTTCGTTCAAGCTGCGCCACTTTTTCAGGCGCAGCCAGCAAAAACCACGCTTTTTGCTGGCGGCAGTCGAAGTAATGTCCGCTGCAAGCGCCGGGAGCGACTTGCAGCCAAATGGAACCATAATGGCACTGAAAATCATGATCCTCGGAGCGAACGGCTTCATCGGCAGCGCGCTCACCAACGCGATACTGCGCACGACGTCATGGGAGGTCTATGGAATGGACCTGACCGACAACAAGCTCGGGGATCTGCCAAAGAACACCAGCCGCTTCCACTTCGTCGAAGGCGACATCACGATCAACAAGGAATGGGTCGAGTACCACGTCAAGAAGTGCGACGCGATCGTCCCCCTGGTGGCGATCGCCAACCCGGCGCAGTACGTGACCCATCCGCTGCGCGTGTTCGAGCTCGACTTCGAGGCGAACCTGGCCGTCGTGCGTCAGTGCGTGAAGTACAACAAGCGCCTGATCTTCCCCTCGACCTCCGAGATCTACGGCATGTCGCCGGATTCGGTGCTGGATGAGGAGAACAGCCCGCTCGTCTACGGTCCGATCAACAAGCAGCGTTGGATCTACGCGGCCTCGAAGCAGATGCTCGACCGCGTCATCTATGCATACGGCGTGCGCGACAATCTCGACTACACACTGTTCCGTCCGTTCAACTTCATCGGTCCCAACCTCGATGACGTCGAGGAGCCGAAAGAGGGCAGCTCGCGCGTATTCACGCAGTTCCTCTCCAACGTGCTCTACAAGCGCCCGATCAAGCTCGTCGACGGCGGCAGCCAGAAGCGCTCGTTCACGTTCATCGACGATGCGATCGAGGCCCTGCTGACGATTCTCGAGAACAAGGACAATCGAGCGACGCGCCGCATTTTCAACATCGGCAACCCTGGCAACTGCATCACGATCCGCGATCTCGCCGAGCGCACGATCCGCATCGCGCAGGAGTTTCCTGTGCTGCGTGAGAATGCCAAGGCCACACAGATTGTCGACGTGACGGCCGGGGAGTACTACGGCAAGTACTACCAGGACATCCAGGTTCGCGTGCCGGCGATCGAAGCGGCGAAACGGGATCTGGGCTGGGCGCCCAAGACCGACATGGATACGGCGATCCGGCGCACGATCGACTACTACGTGAAGCAGGAAAATTTCGGCGCCCGCGCCGCCGCGTTAGCGAAGGGTTAGGAGTCTGGCTCAGCCAGACTCCTGACCGGAACGCCATGGCCACAGAAGCGGGGCGGGTGCGCGCTCGCGGTATCGGATGGCTGGGGTGGCTGGTACTGGCCGCTGCCTGGTTTGCGACGCTGCAGTCGCGGCCACTGCTCGACCCGGACGAAGGTCGTTACGCCGAGATCCCACGCGAAATGGTGGCCAGCGGCGACTGGCTGACCCCGCGACTGAATGGACTGAAGTATTTCGAGAAGCCTGCCCTGCAGTACTGGGCTACGGCTGCCGCATACTCTGCGTTCGGACTGAGCGAGTGGACGGCGAGGCTGTGGACGGTCGGGTTGGCATTTGCGTGCCTGCCCATGGTGTTCGGGTGGACGAGGCGCCTCTACGGGATGCCCGCCGCGTTGGCGGCAGTGGTCACCCTCGCGGCGAGTCCTTACTTTGGAGTCATCGGCCACCTGAACCTGCTGGATGCCGGCTTCGCCTTCTGGCTCACGGGGGCGGTGTTCGCCTTCACGCTGGCCCAGAGCTCCGAGGAGGGCGGTCCGGCCGAGCGACGCTGGATGCTGCTCGCCTGGCTCGCGGCGGCACTGGCGATTCTCAGTAAAGGCATCGTAGTCGGAGTGCTCACGGGTGTGAGTCTCATCGTGTACTCACTCATCGAACGGGACCTGCGTCCCTGGAAACGGCTGCACGTGGCAGTGGGCCTGCCGCTGTTCCTGTTGATTGCCGCGCCGTGGTTTATCGCCGTCTCGGTGCGCAATCCTGACTTCCCGGGATTTTTCTTCATCCATGAGCATTTCGCGCGTTTCCTGACTACCGTTCACCAGAGAGTGGAGCCCTGGTGGTTCTTCCTGCCTCTGTTGCTGTTGGGTACTGTGCCGTGGGTGTTCGTGGTCGCCGGTGCCTGCCGCCAGGCATGGCGTGATTCCGGGACGCCAAGCCGGTTCAAGCCGCTGCGTTTCCTGCTCGTCTTCTGCGTCGTCACACTCCTGTTCTTTTCGGCGTCGGGATCGAAGCTCGCCCCCTACATTCAGCCGATGTTCCCGCTGCTCGCGGCGATCGTCGGAGTCCATGTCGGGGAACGCCGGTCCTTTTTGACCTGGGTGTCGATCATCGCCGGGGCGCTCGTGGTCATTGTCGCAATCGGAATGTTGGTCTATTCCGTACGGCACAACAGCTTCGTTCCGCAGGTGGTCGTGGCATGGGTCATCGGAGCGGTGGTCGCGACTCTTGCCGGCATGCTCACGAGCCGTATCCTTCGGCCACGGGACGACCTCGTTCCCACCGTGGCGATGGCGGCCTCCATCACGTTGGCCTGGCAATGTTTCCTTGCGGCGTATACAGCGATTCCGCCGACGCGCTCGGCACGCGACCTCGTCGCCGAAGCGCGGCCCTTCATCCATCCGCAGACCGAGTTGTACAGCGTTGGCCAGTACCGGGAGACGATTTCACCTTACCTGCAGCGGACGCTGACACTCGTGCAGTTCCGCGGGGAGTTGGATTTCGGCCTGAGTGCCGAGCCGGGGCGGCAGGAGGCCGGCACCTCCGAGTTCATTACACGCTGGAACGCGAGCACGGACGCGGTGGCATTCTTCGATCCGCGAGTCTGGGACGAGTATCGGCACAAGGGTCTGCCCGGACACGTGATCGCCGCCGACCACTACACCGTCGCGGTGAGCCGCTCATGAAACTTACCGACTTCTCCGTCCTGTTATGTGGCGTGCTGCTCAACGCCTTCGCGCAACTATGGCTGAAGGCCGCGACTCGCGTCAGCGGTCCGTTGGTTGCCACCGATGCGAGCGTCATGAGCCGAGCGATGCAGCTCCTGGCGGTTCCCTCGCTCTGGTATGCGCTGACGGCTTATGGTCTGAGTGTGGTTGTCTGGATCGTTGGTCTCTCGCGTGTGCCGGTGAGCCAGGCTTACCCGTTGCTGTCGCTGGGCTATGTGTTGAATATCGGGCTTGCGTGGTGGCTGTTCGGCGAGGTCCCCAACGCACAACGGGTCATTGGCGTCGGCGTCATCATCGCCGGCGTGGTCCTCGTGGCCCGCTCATGAGAGGTTGATCATGACGAAGATGCTGCCTTTTACGCGTCCCACCATTGACGAGGAGACGATTCAGTCCGTCGTCGAGGTGCTGCGCTCCGGGTGGCTCGCCACCGGGCCGAAGGTTGCCGAGCTGGAACGGGTGCTGTCGGAGTATTTCGGGGGCCGGCCGGTACGGACGCAGACGTCGGCGACCGCCGGCATGGAAATGGCCCTGAAGGCCTGTGGTATCGGACCCGGCGATGAGGTCATCACTCCGGCACTGAGCTTTGTGGCCACCGCCAATGTGATTGCACGGGTCGGGGCGAAGCCTGTCTTCGTGGATGTGGGTCTCGACTCACGTAACATCGACCTGGACCAGGTCGAAGCCGCCATCACCCCGCGCACCCGGGCCATCATGCCTGTGCATTTCGCGGGCATGCCGGTCGACATGGACCGCCTCTATGAGATCGCGAGCGAGCACAAGCTGCGCGTCATCGAGGACGCCGCGCACGCGATCGGCTCATCGTGGCGCGGAAAGCCGATTGGCAGTTTCGGCGACCTGGTCTGCTTCAGCTTCCATCCCAACAAGAACATGACCACGATAGAAGGGGGTGCCATCTCCGGTGGCTCACCCGACGAGCTCAAGGCCATCGAGCTGGAGCGTTGGCACGGTCAGGTGAAGTCGGGAGCCGATGGGTTCGATACCCTCATCGCGGGCGGCAAGTCGAACCTGTCGGATGTGGCCGCCGCCGTGGGACTGGGGCAGTTCCGGCGCCTGGAGGAATTCAACACGAAGCGGCGGCAGCTGGTGGCGCGCTACTTCGAGCTCTGGAAGGACAATCCGCCCGTGCGCCTGCCGGCGCGGGGCGACGACGGGCATAGCTGGCACGTCTTCACTCCTTTGCTGCCGCTGGATGAGGCTCGTATCACCCGGCCACAATTCATCGAGGCTCTGAAGGCTGAGGGCATCGCCGTCGGGGTGCATTATCCGGCGATTCACCTGTTTACCGTTTACCGGGCGATGGGCTACCGGGAAGGCCAGTTCCCGAATGCCGAGCGGATCGGCCGGCAAACCGTGACCCTGCCGTTGTTTCCGACGATGCAGATGGAGGATGTCGACAGGGTGGTGGCCAGCGTGACAAAAGTTCTGCGGGGAGCGCGTTGACGATGGGTGCCGCGACGTTATCAGTCGTCATTCCTGTTTATAACGAGGAGGCCGGGTTGGCCGCGCTGTTCGAGCGCCTCTATCCGGAGCTCGACAAGCTGGGCCGTCGCTACGAAGTTATTTTCGTCGACGACGGGAGCAGTGACCGCTCTGTCGCGGTGCTGCGTGAGCAGTTTCAGCGGCGACCCGACACTACGCGCGTCGTCGTGCTTGCCCGCAACGCGGGGCAACATATGGCGATCCTCGCCGGCTTCGCGCAGACGCGCGGCGACTATATCGTCACGCTCGATGCCGATCTGCAGAACCCGCCGGAAGAGATTGCCAAAATCATGGTCGCGATGGATGAAGGCGCGGACTATGTCGGTACGGTCCGTGCTCGTCGCCACGACGTGTATTGGCGTAAGGCCGCCTCGCGGTTGATGAACCGGATCCGCGAGCGTACGACGCAGATCAGCATCACCGACCAGGGGTGCATGCTGCGTGGCTATCATCGCTCCATCGTCGACGCGATAAACCGTTGTCTCGAGGTGAGTACCTACGTCCCGGCACTGGGCTACACGTTCGCGCGTCACCCCGTCGAGATCGAGGTTGCGCACGCGCAGCGCCAGGCAGGGCAGTCGAAGTATTCGCTCTACCGCCTCATCCGGCTGAATTTCGATCTCATGACCGGCTTCTCGGTCGCCCCGCTGCAGTTCTTCACAATGGCTGGAACGCTGCTTGCGGTATTGTCGCTGCTCTTCGTGCTCGTCCTGGCGGTTCGGCGGCTCGTCGTCGGACCCGAGGCGGAGGGCGTATTCACCCTGTTTGGAATCGCGTTCTTCCTGATCGGAGTGCTGTTGGTCGGGCTCGGCGTCGTCGGCGAGTATGTCGGCCGCATTTACGAGCAGGTCCGCCAGCGTCCGCGCTACACCATCGCGGCGGTCCTGGAGGAAGAGGATTCGGAGGCAACACAACGGATGCATCTGCCGTCGTAT
>DAITMW010000132.1:6581-18826 GCA_036834945.1 Steroidobacteraceae bacterium | reverse complement strand
TCGAGCGCCCGGTGGGGCGGTTCCATCGGCGCTTTATCCTTCCGGATACCGCGGACGCCGAGAACGTCAACGCATCAGGTCGCAATGGGGTACTGGAAATTGCGATTCCGAAGCAACCGAAAGCGCAGCCTCGCCGGATCGCGGTGAAGTAGCGGCCAGGCCTTGCGGCGCGCTGTCTGTTCTTCAGTTTCCGGAAACGAAGGGCAGATGGCGCGTGCCGGCGTTAGTGGATCGCAGGCACAGCCCTCGATGCATACGTGCCCGAGCCCGGGAGACGAAATATTCCCGGCTCCGGTGGTTGACTCATAAAATGCGCGGCTATATATATACACCACTATGCATATTGATGCTTTCGAGGCGCTCGCGGATCGCACCCGGCGCCGCATTGTCGAGTCGCTTCAGGGCGGCGAGAAGCCGGTGGGTGAGATCGTCAGGCACTCTGGGATCCATCAGTCCGGCGTATCGCGACACCTGCGGATATTGAACGAAGCGGCTTCGTTTCGATGCGACCGCTTGGGCAGCAGCGTCTGTACTCACTGAGGCCTGAGCCCTTCCGCGATCTCGAAACTTGGCTCTCCGGCTACCGCTGCCTCTGGGAGCGCCGTCTTGATCGTTTCGCGGAAGCCCTCGAGCAACGCCAATCATTCCGAGGTCCGCACGGGAGATCCCGCACATGAGTATGCAGAAGGGCAGCACCAGCCGGTCGAGCGCGGTTATCGAGCGTACCTTCCGGACACGGGTCGAGGAGCTGTGGGGGTTGTGGACCACGAAGGAAGGCTTCGAGTCCTGGTGGGGAAGCGAGGGATCGCCCGTTGAGGTGCACACCATCGAAGCTCGTGAGGGTGGCGAGCTTCACTATGAAATGACTGCCGTCGCGCCTGCGGACATCGCCAAGAGGAACGAGTTGGGCTTGCCACCCTCCTCCGCAGTGCGCGCACGGTTCACGGAGTTCAGACCGTATCAGCGGCTCGTCCTCGCGCATGTGGTCGATTTTGTGCCGGGGGTGAAGCCCTACGAGCAGGCGATCGCGGTGGACTTCTTTCCGGCCGGCGATACCGTGCGCATGGTGACTACGATCGAGCCGATGCATGACGAGGAATTCACGCAGACATCGATCAGGGTTTTCATCGGGCAGCTCGAGAGGCTGGAGGCGCGATTTCAGGGACGGGGATGAGGCAGCGGCGCGATGGCCCTATACCGCTAGTGCCTTGAGCACGTGCACCGGGTCTTTACGGATCGCTGCCAGCAGCGCCTTGGCCGGTCCGGTCGGCTCTCGTCGTCCCTGCTCCCAGTTGCGCAGGGTGCCCACATCGACATGCAAGAGAGCCGCGAATTTCGGCTGGCTCAAGCCCAGCTTCGAACGCAGTTCCTTGATACTGTGTGCGTCGACATGGAACTCGCGAGATGGAGCTCGCTCGCCTCGAGCGAGCTCATTCATCTGGGTCATGCTCTCTACCAGGTCAGCGAACAGCTTCTTGTTCACGTGACACCTCCTACCAATTCTCGTTCAGCTTCCGGAGCATCTTCTTCTCTGCAGCGCTCAGGTCGTCCTGGATGCCTTTGCGATAGATGAGCAGCATACGACACTGACCCTGTGCGCAAACGTGGTAGTAAATAACCCGCACGCCACGGCTCTTGCCTCTACCTGGCGCCGACCAGCGTACTTTCGTAGTCCACCGGTATCGCGAATGACGTCACCCGCTTCGGGGCATTGCGCCAAGTACTGTTGAAACTCCGCATACGACTCATCGCTCAGCAGCTCTCGCACCTGTTTCGTGAAGACTGCCGACTCGATGAATATCATGGCTTATGGTACGTCATTGACTTACATGAGTCAATGACGTACTACCAGGAGCCGAAGTCGTGCCTGGAGGGAAGATACGCTGGTGGACGAGGTGAGAGCTGCGCACGAGGGGATTCGCGGAGCCTGTCCGCCGTCGGTCTGCAGGCTCCGCCACGCTCGTCCGAGGCCGACAGCGGGTTATGATGAACGACGATGTCGCATCGCAAGCGGCAGGGTCAGGAGGAAGCAACAGCCGTTGCCGGGAGTGCTCCTCAATTCAATTCCTCCTCCCTGTGAGCACAGCACCGCTTTGGCGATCGACAAACCAAGTCCCAGGCTGCGCTGCCGTGAGGCACCAGCGCCTCGGTAGAAGCGCTCGAACACGTAACGCTGTTCCTCCAGCGCGATGCCGGGGCCGTTGTCCTGCACCCGGATCAGCGCCTCGTTGGATGAGCGCGTTGTATCAACCTGTATGTCGGTGCCTTCGGGACAGTGTTCGATCGCGTTGTGGATTACATTGAGCAGAGCCTGCCTCACCATGGTGAGGTCCGCATCCGCCAGCACCGCGGCGGTTGCGTTCACTTCAATGCTCTGCCGCTTCTCCTCGGCCAGAACTCGGAGCGATTCCACGCAGCCGCGCGCCAGTTCACTCACCTCCAGCGCTGCCGGCTGACGGCAGGCTCGCGGTTCCCCGGCATTCGTGAGCGAGGCACGGGTGAGGTCCAGCAGTCCCTCGATCAGCCGTTTCATGTGTTTGGATTCCTCCAGCATGCTGACGACTGCCTCACGCAACTGCGCGGATGTCACGGCTTGCCTTGCCAGGACGCTCTCGCCGACAACGGACTGCGCCGTCAGAGGTGTGCGCAGCTCGTGGGCCGCATCGCTCACGAATCGTTGCTGGCGCGCGATGACCTCCTCCAGATGCGCCAGATGCGCTTCGGCGCCAGGCAATCCTCGCAACCGCACAGCGGTGCGCCGTCCTGTAGGCAGCGCGGGCCACTCGAGCATCGATGCCATGTGCGCGATCAACGCAATCACCAGTACGGCAAGCACCCAACAAAGGGCTGCCATCAGCCAGCGCTTGGTCTCCCCTGACAGCACGGTCGCATATACCGCGATCAATGCTGCCGGAACCGCGAAGCACACACGTGCTCCAACGTAGGTGCGGGTCCAAGGCCGACGGATTTCCAGTAGGTTGGCTGACATTGCTCCCTCCGCGCTCGAATAGGACTCAGCGCTTACCTTAGCGCGTCTTGGCTCTCGACTGGTCCTGCTCCGCCCTGTCCAAAAATCACGCTCAAGATTCTAGGGGCGCGCGAAATTCAGCGTCGAAGTCAAAAAATTCCGAGCTGTATTCTCTGCGGTTATGGGCGGCCGAGGCCGTCGTGTCAGACCGAAATGAGGCCAGCCGCTCGTGTGGCGCGACGGTGCGCGCCAAATGCCGCGACTTTCGTCCTCTCGCCGTCGGCCGGATCAGGCGCGGCAGCTGAGCCTTCGCAGGACGTTTAGAACCCCAGGGCCGTCAGGATGAACAAGGACGTGAATCCGACGGCACACAGCAGGCCGAACAGCGGCGCAATGAAGCGGATCCATTCGCCGTAGCCCACCCGCGCGGCGGCGAGGTATGCCATGAGGATGCCGGAGGTGGGGGTCACCAGGTTGGTCAGGCCTCCACCCATCAGAAAGGCGGTGACGGTCATCTGCCCGGAAAGGCCTGACAGATGAGCGACCGGCGCGAGGATGGGCATGCTGATTGCTGCTTTGCCGGACACCGAGGGAATAAAAACATCAAGTGCCATCTCCGCGACCATCACGCCGGCGGCCACCAAGCCCGGGGAGTGCCCCTGGACCACACGGGTGATGCCCTCGATGAGCGTATCCAACACCTGACTGGTCTCCAGAATGACCGCGACCGCACCGGCCAGCCCGATCAACAGGCCCGCCAGCAGCATGCTCTTCATGCCCTCGATGAACGCGTCCGCAGCCTCCTCCGCGCGCAAGCGGCCTGCCACCGCCAGCGCAGCGCTGAGACCGATGAATGCTCCGGACAGTTGCACATTGGACCAGGACCACAGGCGCGTCGCGATGAGCACGGCCACTCCACCGAGCGCCAGGCATAGCAATACGGCGGCCTGGCGTAATGGGAGTCTGGCCGCATGCGGTACGTAGCGGGCTTTGGGTAGCCGCCGCAGGTAAAGCAGGACGTATCCCACGCCCAGAATGAGCATCGTGATGAAAATCGTCAGCCGCTGGCCGAGACCGCTGAAGACGGGCACACCCGCGAGGGGCTGCGCGACCGCCAGGGCCACCGGGTTTGTCACGGAGGCGGCGTAGCCGATGCGGGCGCCGACGATCACGACGGCGACACTGAACAGATTCGGCAATCCCAGGCGCTGCCCCACGAGGGCCACCAGCGGAATGATCACCAGGTATTCGGAATACAGTCCGAGAAAAGTACTGCCCAGCGCCAGCATCAACATCAACGCCAGCGTCAGCAGGTAGACGTTTCCCGAGGTGAGGTGCATCAACCGATCGACACCGGCATCGATGGCTCCCGTACAGCGCAGGACGCCAAACAGGCCGCCAAAAAACAGCACCATGAAAATCAGCCCGCTCGATGCGATCATGCCCGCGGGAATTGCGGCCAACAGCGCCACGAGACTCGCGGCATGCGCCGGTCGATCACTTGCGGTCGGCGCGCGGGCGGCCAAGAGCTCCGCCGCGCCCACCGACTTGGCGACGATGTGGTAGCTATCGGGGACGACCTCACCCGCGTGGCGCTCGAACTTGCCCGAGGGAATCAGGTGCGTCAGCACCACCGCTACGAGCAGCATCCCCAACATGATCAATATGGGATGCAACCGGCGCGGGCGCCGCATGACCTGTGGCGCCGAGATCGCGGCATCCTGTTCCGTTGCTGTCAACTCGGAGGCTTCCCTGGATGAAGGCAGGCCAGCTCACCCAGGGTGACGGGTTTCAATGGCGGCCTGATGTGAAAGAAACCAACGTCCGCGACCGGTCGGTGTTGGGCCTCGGCCAGGATGCGCGTGACGGTATAACCACACAGCCGGCCTTGGCACGGCCCCATGCCGGCACGTGTGAAGGTCTTGATCTGGTTGGGACCGGGCTGACCGGCTCCGGCCAGCTCACGGATCTCACGCGCGGTAATCTCTTCGCAGCGGCAGACAATCGTGTCATCCCTTGGCGCGAAGACCTCCGCCCGCGGCTTATACAAAGCATCCAGAAAGGGACGCAGCGCCAGCTCGCGAGCGAGACGCTTGCGAATCGACCGAGCCTCGAGGGACGCGCTCGCTTCATCCAAACGCCCCACTTTTACCGCAACCTTGAGAGCCGCCAGCTCACCCCGCAGCTGTGCGGCCTTCGCGCCCGCGATGCCGGCGCCGTCTCCGGCGATGAATACATTGCTCTGAGAGCTTTCGCCCCACGCATCCAGCCTCGGCACGTAGCAATCCTGCTCCTGGTTCCACTCCACCGCACAGCCTAGCGACAGTGCGGGATGAATGCTCGGGACAATCCCTTCGTGGACTAAAAGCGTCCGCACAGCAAATTGCGCACTCCTACCGCGAGCGGTCTGGAAACGCAGCGCCTCGACCCGCTCGCGGCCGATAGCTTCAACCGCCACGCCATGCCTGACAAGAGGCACTCCGCTACGACGCACGGCGGCCATCCAACCCAGTCCCTTATATAAGTCGCGCGCGGCGCGCAGCGCCCCAGGCAGGTGGTGTAAAGCCCGGCGCCATTGACCCGGTGGCGTGGTATCGAGATAACCCGCCACCGCTCCCCCGGCGCGCAAGAGCTGCACCAGGTAGAGCAACGGCAACGGGCCGCTGCCGGCGATCCAAACCGGACCCACCGGGATCTCCCCAGCGCTTTTGAGGAGAATCTGTGCGGCTCCGACGGTCAACACGCCCGGTAAGGTCCATCCAGGGAATGGCACGGGGCGCTCCTGAGCCCCCGTCGCCAGAATCACAGCACTCGCCACCAGCGTCCGCGCCTTTCCGTCCCGCGTGAGGCGAGCCCGGAAACCGGGCTCGATCTGCCAAAGTTGGGTCTCGGGCTCGTAATCCGCTCCACAGGAGCGAAAAGCCTCAGCCGCCGGGCGCCCCTCCTGATAAGCGGTCCCCAGGATCGCGCGCGCGAACGCGGCCGGCGCCGTCTCGACCGAGCGCCAGATCTGGCCGCCGGGCGCAGGCTGCTCATCCACGACATGGACCTTCAGGCCGTGTCGCCGGGCGGTCACCGCCGCCGCCATGCCGGCGGGGCCAGCCCCTACGATGAGAACGTCGGCGTCGCTCACTCGCTGAGACTTCTCTTACCCAGACGCCGCACGATGCGCAATCCTTCGCGTGCGGGCGTGAGGCAGGTCTGGACGGATCGCCCTGACTCCATCTCCGCGATGCACTCGAAACAAACACCCATCATGCAATAGGGAGCACGCCGGCTGCGGGTGTCTGGCGTCAGCCGCGACCAAGGTTCCTCCTGACGTAGCAATACCGCTGCGACGCTTTCTCCGCAGCCGGCCTCGACCGGCTCTCCGTCGATATACAGGATCAAGGCTTCAGCGGGGAACTCAGGCAGCTTGCGAAACATCGAAGCGACTCGGGTGAAAAACAGCCAAGGACTTGGGCAAGCGCCCATCCGCAATGACCGGCGCCAATTTCGTGGCATGAAAGGCGGCCAAGGTCACTCCCGAATGGCACAGAGTGACAAACGCGCCGGGATATCGCGGGGATTGCGCGTAAATCGGAAAGGTGTCCGGTGTCAGGATCCGCAAGCCCGACCACTGGCGTACCAGGGTCGCATGACGAAGCAGCGGAATCCGTCGGATCGCCTCCGCGCTCAGCTTCGCGGCCGCCTCGGTTGTGGTGCCCAGGTCGACTCCAACATTCTCGTGGGTCGCGCCGATCATGACCGTGCCTTCGCGCGTTTGGCGCAGTCCGCTGATCGGCAATGGAAGCACGGAGTCCAGGCGCTCGGTGACCAGAATCTGACCTCGCTGGGGTCTGACCGGTATGGTGAGACCCACATCCGCGGCAAGCGTCTGCGAGCCCAGGCCCGCGGCGATGACGACACGCGGCGCGTTGATTTCCCCTCGAACGGTTTGCAGTGTGAAACCACCCTGGGGATTTGGCACGATCCTCCGCACCGGACAGTCGCCGCGCAATTCCCCACCGTGGCGCAAGAACCCCTGTTGAAGCGCGCTGAGCAGCCGTAACGGGTTCACATGGCCGTCGCGATAGCCGAAGCTCGCACCAACCACATCGGAACCTAACCGTACCCGGGGTAGCATCCGCTCGAGCGTCTGCCGGTCGAGCATCGCCCAATCGGGCCTTACGGCGCCCGACTGCTGATCGAGTTTCAACAACGCAAGCTGTCGCTTGTGCCAATCCGCCTCGCTCAGGCACAGCGCCAATCCACCGTTGCACTCGTACTGCAGATCGACCCCACCGGCCTCCAGCAGCTCGGCATCGAACCGTGGCCACAGGTCAATGCTGTCGCGGGTCAACTGTTGGTATGCGGGCATGCCGGATCCCTTGCCCTGCAACCAGACCAGTCCGAAATTGGCGCGCGCCGCTCGCACGTCGCGGTCGCCACCATCCAACAGCAGCACCCGCCTGCGGCCCCTGGCAAGTCCATATCCGATCGCAGCTCCCACGGTGCCGGCACCGATCACTACAATTTCGGCCTGCATAACTGCATACTCCACGCGCGAACGCTTTGGTTCGCATGGCTCATACGCCGACACCGAGGTCATCCGATGCGACGACGGCTCACGCTCCGCCAGGTTGAGGCTTTCAAGGCCGTCATCGAGAACGGCACCATCAGCAGCGCCGCCGACATGCTGCATGTCTCGCAGCCCGCGATGAGCAAGCTGATCGCGCATTTCGAGGCCGATACGGGCCTGAAACTGTTCGATCGTGAGAAAGGCCGCCTCGCGCCCACCGAGCACGGCATGCGTCTGTACGAAGAGGTCGACCGCATTTTCGCCGGGGTGCGCCAGGTGGAAAACGCGGCGGAGGCCATCCGACGCGAAGAGCGTGGACAGCTCGCCGTCGGGGTCATGCCGGCCCTGTCCGGTACGTTCATCCAACGGGCCACCATGGGGTTTTTGAAGGACCGCCCCAATGTCTTCTGCTCGGTGCAATCCCTGAGCTCGCACCGGATCGCCGACTGGCTGGCCACCCGTAAGCTCGATGTGGGTCTGGCGAGTGCCCGGATCGACAACCCGTATATCTCCATGGAGCCTCTCATGGAACATCCCCTGGTGTGCGTCATGCCCTTGGGCCATTCCCTGGCGGCCAGGAGCCGGATCGAGCCGCAGGACCTGGACAAGGTCGCCTTCGTGACCTTCAATCCAGACAGCAACGCCGGCCAATGTGTCGCGACGGTCTTCGAGCGTTATCGCGTGAAGCCCCACATCGTGCTGACAGCCAACATCTCGCCCACGCTGTGCGAGCTGGTGGCAGCAGGTCTTGGCGTCTCGCTCGTCCATCCACTCATGGTGAGCGGCCTCGAACAGCGCCTGGTCATCCGTCGCTTCGAGCCCGACGTGCCGTTCGGATTTTGTCTGTGCAGCAGTCGTGACAACCGCAATGCGCAACTGGCCCAGGCTTTCGCGGAACAGGTGCGCGCCACGGCCGAGCAGGTCTCGAGGGCCATGGCGCAGTGAGGCGCTCACAGCTTGAACCGCACACCTACCCGGAACATGCGGCCGATCCGATCGTAGTAATCGGAATTCGCCTGCCCCAGGTAGTAGGTGTTCATGGTATTGCCGCCGATGATGGGCGGATACCGGTTCAAGACGTTGTCGATCCCGAGGTACACATTCGCGTCCTTGTCGGCCAGCAGCTTGTAGTTCAGGTACAAGCCGAACACGATGTTGGAAGGGATGTGATTGTCGTTGATCGAATAATTGCTTCCGGCAGGACAGCCTGAAGTGCACGAGGCGAACGCGTTGTTGTACACCCCATCTCCCACGAACCGGGCCGTGATGAGTGCGCTCACAGGGTCCAGGTTATAAGTCAGGAAGGCCTGGGAGACGAACTTCGGCGAGGACAAACCCGTGGAGATCGCCGAGCCAAACGCGCCAAAGGTGCCGCCCAGCACGCCGGAACCCTCCACCACGCCAGTCGAGCCGATGGTTTCGAGTGACATGACATAGGTTCCCAACACACGCAGCGACAGATCGCCTTTCCAGGCGCTGTACAGGTCGGCAAGCGCCATGTGGTAGCTGGCCTCGATGTCCAGTCCGCGGGTCTTCTCGGAAAGAATGTTTTCCGGGCTGGTCACCACCAGACTGATGACCCCGGCGGTGCGCTGAATATCCGCGCACAACGCGGCGTTACCCTGATAGCACAGATTCACCACGGTCTGAGAATTGGGGACCTGGATCGCACCGTTGATGTCAATGTTGTAATAGTCGACCGAGGCTGTGAATCCGGGCAGGAATCTCGGCGAGAAGACGACGCCGAACTCGGTCGTATCCGCCTCTTCCGGCTGCAACAGAGGGTTTCCCTTGCTCAAGGAGATCGAGTTCGACACGTTCGTATTGGTGAAGGGATCGAAGAGCGGTGCGCCCGTCGTGGATTGGCCGGCGCTGAAGAGCTCACCCAGGCTCGGCGCGCGAATGTCGCGCGAGCGGGTCGCCCGAAACCGCACATCACTCACGGGAGAATAGCTCGCGCCGATCTTCCACGTCGTGACATAGCCGGAAGTGCTGTAGTCGGTGGCCCTTGCCGCCGCGTTCAAATCCAGTGCCTTGGCTCCCGGCAGGTCCTTCGCCAGGGGCACGACGGTCTCGATGAATCCCTCGCTCACGTTGTAGGCACCGTGGCTCGCATGATAATCGCCGGTAAAGAAGGCATTGGCCGCATCGAGGTCGGTGGAATAGCCACTGACCGTCTCACGTCGGTGCTCGGCGCCGAGTGCCAGGGAGACCGGGCCCGCCCAGGTGGAAAACGGCTCGCCGTGCAAATTGACCGCGCCTACGTCCTGGTACAAGGAATCGTGTCTGAATCCCGTTCCGGTGACATAGTCGATGGCCGCCTGGGTGTTGACTCCGGTGCCCATCGGATTGTAGGGGACGCAGCCGTTACCTGGATTCGTGAGCGATGAGCGGCACACGATGGCCCCGGTTGTCGGGTTGCGGACCGCATCCACGGCGAGCAGGTAGTTGGGGGTGATGGCATCGTTCAGTGAATGGGAATTGATGCCCTCCCCGCTGCGTTGATAATACGCATCCCATTTCCACTGCGACCCGAACAGTCCGAAGTGACCACTCGCCCCGACATCCCAGCGGGCGAGCGTACGGCCGTTATCCACTACAATGCGGCCAATGTCGCCGTTGGTCGTTCCCATGACGAAGGACGTCTGGCCGAGGGCTGCGAGCTGCGCGGCGATCGCGCTCGGTACGAAGGGGTTGCTCGCCTGGATGGTCAGGTTATCGAGCCGGCGATTCGGTGTGGCTGTGTTGCCCGCGTCGGTATAGGCCCACTGTCCCTCGGCATATACCTGCACATTGTCGGTGAGATCGAAGCTCAGGCGGCTGAACACATTCTCGCGCAGGATATGGGCATCCAGGTCCAGCCCGTTGTCGATGCGCGAGGTCTGCCAATCCCCGCCCGACATGACATTGTTGGTGCTGACCAGGCCATAGTTGAACATCGTCGGCACGCCCCCTGGCCCGAACGTCACGCCTTGCAGAGGCCCGCGGGTGATCAGGCCACCGGGTGTGCCGTTGCTCAGACCGATCTGGCGCGCTACCAGGTAGAATGGCAATCCGTTGGTTGCCGTCCAGGCCGGATTCGTGATCACGGAAGCGCTGTTGGCATTCCACGGCCGCGGTGTGCCACTGATCCCCTCATTGTGCGCCACCTCACCCGAGAGGAGAAAGTGACCGCGAGAGTCGGCGCCGAACCGGGTTCCCAAGGCGACGGAGGCCGAATAATTGCCGTCGTCTCCATACGTCGTGATACCACCCTGGGCTTCGCCCTTGATGCCGGTGAAATCGTGGTCGAGTATGAAGTTCACCACACCAGCGAGAGCATCGGACCCGTAGGCCGCGGAAGCACCGCCGGTGACGGTATCGACCCGGGATACCAGCGCGCTCGGAATGGTGTTCACATCGGGCGCGCTGAATCCGGCGCTGATGGAGGAATTGATCACCCGCTTGCCATCCAACAGGATCAGGGTGCGGTTGGTCCCCAGGGCGCGCAGATTCAATTCATTGACGCCCAGGGCGCCGCCGCTGATGCCGGCGGGCTGGCTCGTGGGTGTAACGCCCGACATCATCTGCGGCAATTGGTTCAGAGCATCGGCGATGTTGTTGGGTGCCATCGCATCGAGCGTGTCCTTGCTCAAAACCGTGACCGGCGTCGGCGCCTGGTACCCGTCGCGCACGATGCGCGTTCCGGTGATTTGAACCTGCACCAGCGGCCCTTGGGGGGCCTCAGACGCGGCGGTCGCGGGCGCCGGCACAGAATCAGCGGCGCTGACCGCCGGCGCTTGCGCCAGGGCAGCGTGTGTTAGTAGTAGAAATAGCGTGACCCTCACAAGGGCTTCCATGCACCTCGATGTCATACCCACGCCGCAGCGCGGATTTTTAACCATACTCTTCTGCCCCTGTCAGTTTTTCTTCCAGGAACTCTAGGGGCCACCCGAGCTATGCGTCAAAGTCGAAAATATGCATCGCGTATTCCCTGGGGTTATTCGGCACCGCTACCTCCCTGACCCACTATATCGATTCCCTCGTGGATCGTGTCGTAAGTATCCCCGAGCTCGATGCCCGCGCCCGCTCCACTGCTCGCCACCAATTCGACCCACGCTGAGAACCGGCCCTCCCCGGGAGGATGGGCCGGGGCGGTCGCGCCGCGAGCCGTCCCCGCGGCTTTCAACCTCGCGCTGATCTGCCTTTGCAGCGCCCTCGTCATGTCGCTCAAGGCATGCAGGTCCAAGGCGATCGAGTCTGTCGAGGTCTCCTGGGGGTTGGGCGCCAGCACATCGACGCGCAACACGTTCAGAGCCAACTCGCCGGAGAGGATTTCGAAATAGTTGCCGACGGTGTTCTTCGTAATCTTTTGTATCCACGAAGGCTTGCTGTCGTAGACCTTGGGGCTCGGGTGAGCATAGAGACGGCCGTCGGGGAAGAACCGGGCCGTCAGCAGCTTGCGGGCGGCAGCCCACTGCGCCGCGGTCAGGGCACTCCCGACCACGAAATCGGCGGTGACTTGCAGGTCGAGGGGGATTCCGTGCGCGGTGAGAAACGCATGTCCCGCACCGCTGACCGCGGCCGCCGTTGAGACAGTGAACGTGGCAAAGCGCGTGCGATCGTTTTTCATGACGCGCCATTTCGCCTCCGCCAGGGAGGCAGGATCGTGGCTCTGACTAGCGATCAACATCGAATCGAGCCGATCGCTATGGGTCGAGCGCCTGAGCCGCGGAA
>DAITMW010000132.1:0-6481 GCA_036834945.1 Steroidobacteraceae bacterium | reverse complement strand
GTCCGGACTTTCTCGCGCGTGGTCTGCTGTGATAGTTGGAAACGCTTCAGCGCGAACTTGTCCGCGACGCCTTCTTCCGGCGGCCGCGCGAGCTCAAACAGGGTGTTATATCGATCGAGCTCGACGGGATTGCTCCGGGCGGAGTAGGTCTCCAGCCAGGCCGGGAGTCGCGAAGCCTCGGCGGTGGTGCCGGCTTTCGGGCCGAGTGAGTAGACCAACAGGTGCCAGTTGCCTTCATGAGCATTGATTGAGAATGTCGACGGGGTGGCGCCTGGGACAAAGCGGTCGTCATCGAGTATGGCGATGGAGGGGGCCTGAGCCTGGGCGTCGATGGTGTGGGCTGTGGCCGCCGCCTTGGCTTTGGCGGCGGGTCTCAGCGCGGCGGCAAGCTCCACGGTGGAGGCGACCTTGGCCGTGCGGGCGGCCTTCTGGGCTGCGGCAGTCGCTGTTGTGACGGCGATTGCCGCCTTTGCGGCAGCATCCGGGGTAGCGGCCGCTGCCTGGGCGTCGGCGGCAGACCTTTTGGCGATCCCAACAGCCGCGGCAGCCTCCCGGTAAGCGACCGTTGCAATGGTCGCCCTGGCAGAAGCCGTGTTAGCAGCCCTAGCGGTGGCGCGAGCCTTCGTGGCGGCCTTTCTTGATTCCGCGGTGTCACCAGGTTCTGGGAGATCAGCTACGACTCGAGCGGCAAACTGATCCGTTCCACGGATCGCCCCCTTGGCCGAGATGATCGCAGCCTTGGCGAGGTTCGCCGCCTCAGCGGCAGCGGACGCAGCGGTCGCGGGGTCGCCGCCCTTGAGGGCATCGGCAGCTCGAGACGCGGCGGCTTTCGCGGCAACGGCCTGCGTGGTCGCGTCAATCTTGTTGGCATCCGAGGTCCTGATTGCGTCATCTACCTTGAGTGCCTCAGTGAAGGTGGCCAGGTCGGCCGGTTTCGCAGTGGCGGCCTGATACACGGCGCGAACCTGCTCCGGGCCGTGCATGAGCTTCGAGAGTCCGAGCTCCCGCAGCACCGAGCCACTCAACGCCTGCGCGGCGATATTCGGGTTCCATGCGGTCAGCACGTAGTCGGCTTGATCCGGCGTCGAGGGTTTTTCAAGGGTACTGTCGTCAATCACGAAGGTCGTTGTGCCACGAGCTTTGACGGCCTCGAGCAGTGACGCTCTGCCGCCATTGCGGTCAGAGTGGCCGATCGAGACGAAGATACCGTCCGGACCGATCTTGCTTGCCAGAGCCGCCTGCCTTGCCGGACTGGACGACGTGTCAATGTTGACATCGCTCGTTCTGATGCCGGCAGCCGCGAGCGAGGCAATCACGGTAGCCCGGCTGCGCTGATCCGTCGCGATTGTCACTTTAATCGAAGCGTCGACTGTCTTGTCGGAGGCGGCGGCCAGTACATCGCGCAGGTATAACGCCGTGCCTACCGGGCCATAGGCACTCGCCACAATATTACCCTCGGCGCCTACCGTCGGGGCTCCAGTTTGGATGAGCAGATTCACGGGGGCCGAAGAGCCTCCCTGCAGACGGCTCGCGATCACCTTCGCCGGGGTATCGTAGTCTCCTGGCGTGCCGTCACTAAAAGACCGGCCACGCGTCACGCTATCGGTCACCATCTCCAGCCACGGCCGCCGCGAGGTGCTTGGGACAGTGGCGAGCGGGTCCGGCAAATTGCTGGCTGAAGCCTGGTGCGTCAGAGTGTCGATGAGCTCGGTCTGTCTATTGAGCTCGGCACTCGTCAGGGTTCCGCTCGAAGCGCGGTCCGCCAGGGTTCCCAACTCTGTCAGGTTTGATATCACGTCGTCGGGCACGTTGCTCGTGCCGGGGAACCGCAACACAAAGGCCGTCAGACGCGCAGCGGTTCCGGCATCGTAACGAGCGGGCATATCGCCCACCAACCCGACCAGGTTGCTCGTCTGCTCCGGTGTCAGACTCTCCGCGTTCGTCAGTACTTCGGCGCGTTCACCACTGCTCAGACCGGCGAGATGGACTAGCAGATGCGCGCCGTATGCCCCGCTGTAACCTTCTGGTAGGGCATTCAGAAGAGTCTGGATCCGTGAGTGGTCATCGGCGGAGAGCCCTTTGATATGACGCACGCTGGTGCGTCCGACCGGTCGGGTCAGATCGGCCACCGACTGACTCACCTGGACCACCACATTGTCGCTGTAGCCCGCCTTGCGCAACGAGCGACTCAGCCCCTGGCTTCGTATCCAATCCCGGCTCCCGCCAAACCGGGTCACAATGGGCAGGTGCTCGTTTGGCAGGAGCGCGGTCATCACGCCCGGGATGTCGCCTTGGCGGATGTTGACTTCCGCGTCACCCGGGTCGGACCCGGTTAAAAAAAAACCGGGGCATCTGGAGCCGAACCGCCATTTCCCGAGGGCGCAGGTGTCGGTGCGGCAGGCTTCGGAGTGCCGCCGCTCGGGGTCGTGCCGTCGCCGGGGCTCGTCGGAGCTCCGCCGGGACCCGTCGGTCCAGACGGGCCGCGCACGGTGATGGTTTCCCGTCCTCCGGGCGGCGGCCGGTCGTGCGGAGTGTCGAGCAGACCCTTGATTTCCGGGATGCCTCCCTGGATCTGCTGCAGCGCTGGCAAGTAGCCTTCCAGGTTGTTGTGCACTTCCTCGTCGGGCATTCCCAACTCGCTCAGGCGTTCCCGCACATAACTCTCGTATTCCGCATGCGCCGGCAGAACGAGTCCGGCGCGGTTGGCGAACCAGTTCATGGTGAACAGGCCCGGCACATCTTCCTGCGGATAACGCGAGTGGAGCAGCGCGTCCACCGATCCATAGGATCGGGACACATAGATCTGCCGTGAATCCGGGTCGTCCGTTCTCACCGTGCGCTGCATGGTTCCGTAGAACGATTCCCCGGGGATCAATGGCAGACCGAATTGCCGGTTCAGTTTCTGCGGGAAGGTCTCGGCCTGTACACCATAGGCGTCGGCCAGCTGGACGCGCTCGTGGTCGAGTTGCCCGAGCACTTCGCCGAGGGCCGGGTGAACGCCCTCGTTGTAGTGATAGTAGGTCTGGCCGTTGACCGTCATGTGCAGGTTCCGCAGATCGAAGGCCACGCGCGGGTGAATGGCGTAGCCGAACTTGAAGGGCATGGCGCTCCCGGGAATGACTTTGAAGTCGGGCCACGAGGGCTTGCCGATCTCATCGCCCATGGGGAACATCGATCTCATGTCGGTCAGGCCCGGGTTCATATCTCCATTCGGTCCCAAGACCGAGATCTCGACATCGTCCTTGCGCTTACCGGTGATGACATTGCCGTCGGGAGTTTGCGCGTAGCGAGTGCCGTACGGAGAGTCCTCGACCAACACCACGCTGGCCTGCCAGTCCGGATTATCGCGGATGATCTGTGACAGCGCCGGTTGGCCGGCCTGGCCGGCACGGATGAGCACGATGGTCTTGTTCGGGTCCTGCACCAGGCCGTTTTCCTGCCACTGCCTGAACAGTTCCAGACGGCTTTGCGGCATATCCGGTATGGTGGCCACCAGGATCTTGGCTCCTTGCATGGCAGCCAGGCCCTCCGGGGTGTCCATGTAGCCGAAGTGCTGGGGGCCGAGCTGTACTGTGTGAGTTGCCCCGCGCAGTTGCTCATTGAAGGTAACCGTGCCGGTGGACGGGGTGATGCGGTCTCGGCCGGTACCGTCACCGCGGAACAGTAGTCGACCCTCCTGGCCGGTCACGGTGAGGTCGGTCAGGAGCGTGTGCCCGACGTTGCCTCCACCAAGGAGCACTACGGTGGGTTGGGAGTTGGTCGTCGAATAGTAGTTCGCCAGGGTTTGGGTGGAGGACGAACCTGTGCTCGCGGGGAACGGGGGGGCGCTGCTCGGGGCCGAAGTGCTGCCGCCGGGGGTTGTGCCGCCGTTGGGCGTTGTGCCGCCCGCGGGGCTCGTCGGGCCTGACGGGCCGCGCACGGTGATGATTTCCCGGCCCCCCGGCGGCGAACGGTCGTGCGGGGTGTCGAGCAGACCCTTGATCTCCGGGATGCCGCCCGGAATCTGGTTCATGAGCGGCAGGTAGCCCTCCAGGTTGGTGTGCATTTCCTCGTCGGGCATTCCCAACAATCCGAGGGTATCGCGTATATAACTTTCATACTCCGCGTGCGCCGGCAGAACCAGTCCGGCGCGGTTGGCGAACCAGTTCATGGTGAACAGGCCCGGTACGTCTTCCTGCGGATAACGCGACGCAAGCAGGTCGGGAATGGATCCGTGGGAGGTGGAGACGTAGATCTGACGTGAATTCGGGTCGTCCGTCTTGAGCGTGCGCACCATGGTTCCGTGGAACGACTCCCCGGGGATCAACGGCAGGTCGAACTGCCGGTTCAGCTTCTGCGGGAAGGTCTCGGCCTGCACGCCGTAGGCTGCAGCCAGTTGCACGCGCTCCTGGTCGAGTTGTCCGAGGACTTCGCCGAGTTCTGGATAAACGCCTTCGTTATAGTGCAGATAAGTCTGGCCGTTGACGGTCATCCGCAGGTTGCGCATATCGAAGGCGACTCGCGGATGGATGACGTAGCCGAACTTGAAGGGCATGGCGCTGCCGTCAATGACCGTGAAGTTCGGCCACGAGGGCTGGCCGATCTGATCCCCCAGTGGAAACATTGACCTCATATCGGTCAGGCCCGGGGAGATATTGCCATCCGGCCCCAACACCGAGATCTCGACGTCGTCCTTGCGCTTGCCGGTGATGACATTGCCGTCGGGAGTTTGCTTGTAGCGTGTGCCGTATGGCGAATCCTCGACCAATACCACGCTGGCATGCCAATTCGGATTGTTGCGGATCATCTGTGAGAGCACCGGCTGTCCGGCCTGCCCGGCGCGGATGAGCACGATGGTCTTGTTCGGATCCTGCACCAGGCCGTTGTCCTGCAATTGACGGAACAGTTGCAACCGGCTTTGCGGCGCATCGGGCATGGTGATCACAATGATCTTCGCCTGTTGCAGGGTCTGCTGCCCCTCGGGCGTGTCCATGTAACCGAAATGCTCGGTGCCGAGCTGCACCGTGTGGGTGCCACCGCGCAGTTGCTCGTTGAAGGTGACCGTTCCGGTGGCTGGAGTGATGCGGTCTCTGCCGCTGCCATCACCGCGGAACAGCAGTCGGGCTTGCTGGCCGGCGTCGGTCAGATCGGTCAGAAGTGTGTGGCCTACGTTGCCTCCACCGACGAGGGCCACGGTGGGTTGTGAGTTTGTTGTCGAGTAGTAGCCCGCCAGGGTTACATTGGGGGGCGAGCTGCCGCCGGCCGGGGTCGCGCTGCCCGAGGGCACCGGCGGTGTCTGTATCGCATTTCCGCCTGAGTCGGAATCGGATCCACCGCCCGGCGGGCCGCTCAGGGTAATGGTTTCCCGCCCTCCCTCGGGCGGCGGCTCCCGGTCGTAGGGCTTATCGAGTAGATTCTTGATTTCCGGGACACCGCCGGGAATCTGGTCCATGGCCGGGAGATAAGCGCCCAGCCTGGTGTGCAGATCCTCCTCAGGCATTCCCAACAGGCGGAGGATATCCCGTATATAACTTTCGTATTCGACATGGCCCGGCAGCACCAGTCCCGCACGGTTGGCCAACCAGTTCATGGTGAACAGGCCCGGCACGTCCTCCTGCGGATAACGCGACGTCATCAGCTCGTCCAGCGACCCATGCGACATGGACTTGTAGACCTGGCGTGCATCCGGGTCCCGGTTCGGATCGTCTTTTTCCATCCACGTGCGCTGCATCGTTCTATAGAACGGCTCGCCCGGAATCAACGGCAGATCGTATTGCCGGTTCAGCTTCACAGGGAAGGTCTCGGCCTCGACACCATAGGCGGCAGCCAGTTGCACGCGCTCCTGGTCGAGTTGTCCGAGCACATCACCAAGGGCTGGATGAACCCCTTCGTTATAGTGTTTGTATTTCACACCGTTGATGGTCATCCGCAGGTTCGTCAGATCGAATGCAACCCGCGGGTGGATGGCGTAGCCGAACTTGAATGGCATGGCGCTGCCGTCAATGACCGTGAAGTTCGGCCACGACGGCTTGCCGATTTTCTCTCCCAGCGGGAACATCGATCTCATGGCAGCCAGGCCCTGAGTGATATCCCCATTCGGCGCCAACACAGAGATCTCGACATCGTCCTTGCGCTTGGTGTTGATAACAAGCTTCTGAGGATCGTCGTCGTTGTAGCGTCCGCCGTATGGAGAATCCTCGACCAACACCACGGTCGCTTTCCAGTTCGGATTGTCGCGGATCATCTGTGACAGCACGACCTGGCCGGCCTGCCCTCCGCGGATGAGCACGATAGTCTTGCTCGGGTCCTGTACCAGACCCTTCTCCTGAAAATCCGTAAACAGTTGCAAGCGCGCCAGCGGCGCATCCGGAATGGTGGCTACCAGGATCTTGGCCTGCCGCATGTCGGCCAGGCCCTGCTCCGTGTCCAGGTAGCCGAAGTGTTCGGGGTCGCGTTGCACCAGATCCTTGGATTGGTGCAGGTCCTCGTTGAATTCGATCTG
>DAITMW010000131.1:0-18898 GCA_036834945.1 Steroidobacteraceae bacterium | reverse complement strand
GTCGAGGAACAGGGTAGTCACGCGATTTATATATCGAAGCCAGAAGTCGTGGCCAAACTTATTGAGAAGGCCGCCAGCTCTGTGGAATTTGCGACTAAACCTGCCTGACGCCAGCGCATATCAGAGCGAGGCCAGGCAGGTTTTCACTGGGTCATAACTGTTGGACGTGAAGAAGCGGCAAGCCGAGGAGCAGATCATCGGCTTTGCTGCAACCGTCATATTGCCCTTGCCACGCCACGCAAGTTCGCGCTGATTTGGCGGAGTTGCTCCGCGCGGCGGCATCAAACATTTACCCATCCTTGAATGCTGGCGGAGTCCCGGCGTCATCAACGTTCAGGTACTCAACGGATTCATAGGGCCTTCCAGCACCTCCGCGGGTACGCCTGCTGCGGTGCATCATGTATACCAGCGCGCCGCATGCAGGCGCACTCATCCTCATTTGAGCTCCTTTCGGTTGGGAGTAGGCTTTACCAACGGGAGGAATCAGGGCAGCTCATAACCGACCCTGAAGTTGCTTACGCGGGCCAGCCAGGCGGCCGCGTGGCATGTTGGCCCTCGGACCGCGGTCATTACAAGACATACATTCGCGGGGGAGAACGATGAAACCGTGGCTAAATGGGTTCGCCGCAGCGACCCTGTCGGGCGGTATTTGTGTTCGCTTTCAACGGTTGATCTCCAAACTTGCAAGCCCGCGGCCGGCATCGTGCAGGGAAGTGCTCGGTGCTTCGTCCGCGCTGTGTTGGATGATTGCGCTCGCCGTCGCGCAGAGTTCACCCGTACAAGCGCAATCACCCGTACTGCAACGTGGATACGACAGCGGCGTTTCCGGTGCGACACTGGGCGAGGCCACTCTCAATACTTCAAATGTTGGTCCCAGCACTTTTGGACTCGCCTTCAAGCTGGCCGTGGATGACGTGATCTTCGCGCAACCGCTGTATGTGCCGAATGTTCTCATCAATCAGGCGACTCATGATGTCTTGTATGTAGCGACGATGAGCGACACCTTGTACGCCTTCGACGCCGATACGGGAGGCGCACCGCTGTGGCAGCTCAATCTCGCCAGTCTTGTTGGTGCCACGCCCGTTCCGATCGCCCAATTCGCCTTTTCCGGCAACCGCAACATCGTCGGCAATCTCGGCATTCTGAGTACCCCGGTGATCGATTTGTCCACCAACACCCTGTATGCAGTCGCCTGCGCGCTCGAGAACTCCACGATGGTATACCGCTTGCACGCGGTCGATATCACGAGCGGAGCGGTGCGTTCCGGGTCGGGTGTCCGCATCTCGGGTAGCTACGGCGGCTCGACCTTCGATGCACGATATCAAACGCAGCGGGTATCACTCGCGCTTTCAGGTAATGAGGTCGTGTTCGGATTCGGTGCAGTTGAGCTGGAATATGCGGGCGGCTACGTCGGATGGATGATGGCCTACGACAAAGCGACCTTGGCACAGACCGGAGCTTTCGCGACCGTCACGACGGGGAATCGAGGCGGGGGTGTATGGCAATCCGGTCGTCCGCCGGTGGTGGACGGCGCGGGGTTCGTTTATGTCTACGTCGGCAATGCCTACGGTAACGGTTATGACGGGGTCCAGGACTTCAGCGAGAGTGTGCTCAAGCTGGATCCCGCCAACGGCCTCAGGCTCGTCGATTGGTTCACACCCGGCAACTGGTCGTCGCTGGACACGTACGACCTCGACTTGACGAGTTCCGGACCGCTCCTGATTCCAGGAACGGGCCTCATTGCCGGCGGTGGCAAGACGGGCATCATGTACGTGCTCAACACGGCCAATCTGGGGAAATTCAACTCGACCGATCAACAGGTCGTTCAAAAGCTGCAGATCTCGACATCCGAGCTTCGCGGCGGACTCGTGTACTGGCAACGCTCCAGCGCAAACGGCGGCCCCATGATGTACGACTGGGGAGTGAGCGATCGGCTGAAAGCCTATTCCTTCAACGGCAGTACGTTTGCGACCACCCCAAGCGCCCAGGGCGGCGTGACGAACCAGATCTTTCCCGGCGGCATTCTGACGCTCTCGGCCAACAACGAGACACCTGGCAGCGGCATTGTGTGGGCTACTGTCGCCACCAGCGGTGATGCGGAGGACAACCCACCGGTTCCCGGGGCGCTGTACGCGTTCGATGCCGGCAACGTCGCCACGGAACTGTGGAGCTCGACGATGAATGCAACGCGCGATTCATTCGGGAACTTCGCGAAATTCGTGCCGCCGCTCGTTGCCAACGGCCGGGTGTACGTTGCCACCTGGTCCAATCAAGTGGCCGTTTATGGTCTGCTTCCTGGTGGATCCGTCGGTCCTTCAGTCACCAATGTGTCGCCCAATAGCGGGCCTATCACCGGTGGCACGGCTGTGAGTGTGGCTGGAAACAACTTCGTCGCGGGCGCGACGGTCAGTTTTGGTGGTGCGGCCGCTGGTTCCGTCGTAGTCGTCAGTCCTACGAAAATCACTGCAAGCACGCCGGCGCATAAACAGGGGGCCGTAGCCGTGGTGGTGACGAACCCCAACGGGCAGAGTGGCGGGCTCCCTGGCGGATTCCTCTATCGCAAACGCTGACTGTGGCAAACAATGATGCGGGTCGTTTACGCCGGGCAAGTGGTGTGACCCGCTGAGGAGGTGGGGATCACGGGTTGACGGAGCAATGCTCAAGTGCCCCAGCGAAATAAGGTGAAGCTCTGACCGCTTTCACGGGGTCAACTCCAGGCGGCGCGTCCCGAATCTTGCGCGCCGTCCTTTCACTACACAGTCAGCAATGAGAGCCGCAGGCATGCTCGAGGTACTTGCTCAGCTTGTGGTCGAGCCAGCCGCATGGGCGGCGTTGCTCACGCTCATCGCCATGGAAGTCGTGCTCGGCATCGACAACCTGATCTTCATCTCGATTCTCACCAA
Source organism: Steroidobacteraceae bacterium (assembly GCA_036834945.1). GTDB lineage: Bacteria > Pseudomonadota > Gammaproteobacteria > Steroidobacterales > Steroidobacteraceae > 13-2-20CM-66-19. The sequence continues at coordinate 15,995 of DAITMW010000131.1, read as the reverse complement.
CAAGCTGCCGGAGGCGCAACGCTCGAGCGCGCGGCGCATCGGCATCGGCCTCGCACTGATTCTGCGCCTAGGGTTGCTCGGGCTGATCTCGTTCATCGTGCGGCTCACCGCGCCGGTCTTCACGGTGTTGGGGAACGATTTCTCGTGGCGGGACTTGATACTGCTCGCTGGCGGGCTGTTCCTGATCTGGAAGGCGACCAAAGAAATCCACCACAACGTCGATCCGGACCCTGGACCGGATGTGTTTGGCGGAACCGGGGTAGACGGTTTCACCGCTGCAATCTCACAGATCGTGCTGCTCGATATCGTGTTCTCGGTCGATAGCATCATCACCGCGGTGGGTATGACGAGCGAGATCCCCATCATGGTGACAGCCGTGATCGTCACCGTCGGCATCATGATGTTGACGGCCGACCCACTGGCGAATTTCATCCGCGCGAATCCCACGATCGTGATGCTCGCGCTGGGCTTTCTGCTGATGATAGGCATGGCACTGGTGGCCGAAGCTTTTGGCGCGCACGTGCCCAAAGGCTACCTCTACACCGCCATGGCGTTCTCGGCCGTTATCGAAGGCCTGAACATGCTCTCGCGCCGAGCGCGTCGGAAACGAGCGGCGGTGCGAAAGGTGTGAGGGGACCGGAGGGGGCCGGTATGCGGGGACCGCGTATTGAGTAAAAATACTCAACGTATTGAGTAAATTGTAAGGGCTACCCCTCGTGCAACCCGGCGATGAACTGGCGCGCTTGCCCCGCAACCTCCGCGGCAGAAAGCCCAGGTGCATAGAGCGCGGAGCCCAAGCCGAAGCCGGCCGCGCCGGCCGCGAGCCAGCCCGCCATGTTCTGTGGCGTGATCCCGCCCACCGGGAGCACGCGAACGCCGGCCGGCAGCACAGCGCGCACCGCCTTCAACACAGAGGGCGTGGCTCCCTCTGCGGGAAACAGCTTCAGTGCGGTCGCGCCGGCCTCGAGTGCGGCGAAAGCTTCGCTCGGCGTAGCGAATCCAGGCAGCGACACGAGCCCCGCATGGGCCGTGGCGGCAATCACGCTGATGTTGGTGTTGGGCGATATGACGAGGGTGCCGCCAGCCGCCTGCACCTCTGCCACCTGCGCGGCGCGCAGCACGGTACCTGCGCCGATCACCGCGCGGCCGGTAAGCCTTCTTGCCAGCCGCGCAATGCTCTCGAACGGATCGGGTGAGTTGAGCGGTACTTCGATAACACGGAACCCGGCCACAACCAACACTTCGCCGATCTCCACGACCTCATCTGGCCGCACTCCGCGCAGGATCGCTATGAGCGGGCAGTGGCGGAACGCGGTGTCGAATTCAACGATGTGGGTCATGGTTACCCTCCGCAGGTCTGTTTCTCGATGAGGCCCAGGCGATGACCCAGGCGAGCGGGTGCAGCAGTCCCATCAAGAAAAAGATCTCGTCGTAGGCGCCCATGCTCGCCAGCTTGCCGACGAGCGCCGTCGATGCGAATCCGCCCAGCGCGCTGCCCGCCGCAATCAAGCCAAACACCGTCGCGAGGTAGCGCATCGGGTAGAGGTCGACGGCCAGCGCCCCGATGTTGACCTGAAAGACGAGGTGGGCGAACGCGACCAGTGCGCCGAGCGCAAGCGTTGGTCCCGTGTCCATACGCAGAGCAATCAACATGCCGACAGGCGCGAGGGCCGCTGCCCATCCCATCGCGATCCGTCGACTGCGCGCGGGCGCCACACCGGATCGTATCAGCCGGCCGGAGAAGAGGCCGCCGCCCACACTGCCGAGGTCGGCCGCGAGATACACGAGCCAGGCGAGGCTCGCGACTTGGATGAGCGTCAGGTGACGCTCATCGGTCAGGTATTTCGGGAACCAGAACAGGTAGAAATACCAGACCGGATCGGCAATGAGCCGGGCGAGCGCCAGGCCCCAGACGCTGCGATCGCGCAGAATTGGACCCCAGGGGATTGGCCCGGTCGTTCGCGAGGGCTTCGTGCCGGCGGGACTGCGATACACGGCGAGCCAGATCGCAAGCCAAACAAACCCGGCGGCGCCGGTGAACACGAACGCTGCACGCCAGCCGTATTGCAGAGAGAGCCAGGCAATCAACGGCGGTGCGATCGTCGCGCCGATCATCGCGCCAGCCGTGTAGGCGCCAATTGCGAAAGCGCTCTCCGCGGGCGGGAAATGCTCGGCGACGGCCTTCGGGCCGGCCGTATACACGCCCGGCTCACCTAGACCCAACATCAGGCGCGCAAAGCCGAGCTGCCCCGCGTTGCGCACCCATCCGGTCGCCATGTTGGCGAAGGACCACCAGCCCAGGAATAGAGCGAGAGTGAGCTTCGCGCCGAGCTTGTCCGTGATCCAGCCCGCACCAAGATACGAGAACGCGTAGGCGATCAGGAAGTACTGCACGACATGTGCGTAGCCGATGTCGTCAATCCCGAGTTCCTTCTGCACCTGAGAGGCCAGGATGGAAAGGGTCTGCCGGTCGACGTAGTTGAGCACGGTGGCCGCCAGGAGCATGGCCAGAATTGCCCACCGCAGCCTGCTGACACGGATGGTGGCGCCCGCTGCGGATGATGCGGGCGTCTGCACGTTTAGCCGCCGATCTCGATGGCCGCAGCGCGAAGCGCCTCGACGAGGGGCTCGGTGGCGGCTTCGGGAATCCAACCAGACATCGCCACGCCGGCGTGTGCGGGGTCGCCCGTGGAGACCGCCACAACGTGGTGGTCGCGCGCGTCGGCGACATGGACGCGGGCGTAACCGAGTCTCCGCACTTCGGCCAGCTTGGCGAGCAGTTGTTCGATTCCTTCCGGAAACATCGGGATCTCGCGGTCTTTGTAGAGGTCGCGCACGTCGGCGTCATCATGCTCCGACAACAGAACGATCCCGATGCCGCTCGTCGTGGCCGGCAGCAGGCCGATGCGGCCCAGGCCTCTTGATGCCTCGATGCCCGGGGGTGCGTGGAACAGATAGCTGACGCTGTCCTGCCACAACACGCCCAGCGCGACGGTGTGGCCAAACCGGCGCAGGCTCTCCAGTACCGGCAACGCGTGCCGAATCAGGCCGGAAGCGAACAGACTCTGCGCCGCCAGCACGTGCATCCCCGGTCCTGCCGTGTACTTGCGATCGGCGGTCTGGCGTGCGATGCCGAGATAGGCGAGTGTCTTGAGCAGCCGATTCACCTTGACTGCGTCGATGTTCAGGCGGCGCGCCAGCTCGCGACAGCCGACCGGGTATGGCGACGTCGCCAGGGCCTGCAGGGTGATGATCCCATCGATCAGGCTTTTGTTGGGTTGGGCGTTGAGCTTGGGTCTCATGCCATCCGCTCTGCAAAGTCCCACAGTCGCGGATGCGGCGTGGCGCCCAGACCGGGCGTCGTGGGGAGCTGGTACGCTCCATGCGTGTAGCCCATGTCGCTGTCGAGCAGCTGCAGATTGCGCTCGAACACCGAGTGCTGCCATTCGTGCTTCCAGAGATGTTGCATCGTCGCCGAGACCTGCAGGCTGGCCGCCAGGAACAAACCTGTGCCGATGGTCGCATGCGGAGCAACGGCCGCGCCATGCTCCATCGCCAGCCGGGCGATGCGGCGGAATTGCGTGATACCGGTATGACCCATCTCAGGCTGCAGAAAGGCGATCCGCCCCGCGGCAAGGCGATTGCCGGCGTCGTACGCTGTGTACCATTCCTCACCCGCGGCGATCGGTATCGGGCTCTCCCGGGCGACGCGTGCGAGTCCTGCGTGATCTTCGGGTTTGACCGGCGCCTCGACGAACAATGGCCGATAAGGTTCGAGCGCGCGGATCAATTCCAGCGCCCACTCGGCCGTGAATTTCCAGTGCAGATCGACCATGATCTGCGCGTCCGCCCCAAGCGCGTCGCGCAGCGCGGCCATTTCCGCCACGATCCCCTCGTGACTCACGGCGGCGGCGAACTTGAATGCTCTATGCCCTTCCGCGTATTTCGCGACCGCCAGGGCCACGCGCTCTTCGAGCGTGGCGGCGGGCAGACCTGATAGATAGCCAGGAATGGTCGCATTCACCGTAACGCCCAACAGGTCACGAATCGGAACGCCGCGCAACTTGCCGTACAGGTCCCACAGCGCGATGTCGATCGCCGCGATGGCATCCACGTGAAAGCCGCTGCTGCAGCCCCGGACTCGCATCAAGCCGTACAGTTGGTCCCAGACATTCTCCACATCGGCTGGATCCGCCCCGATCACCACCGGCGCGAGCAGATCGTTGATGATCTCGCACGTTGCCCTGGGGGCGCAGATACCGTAAGTCTCCCCCCAGCCGACCGTCCCATTCTCCGTGGTGACCCGAACGACGGTCGAGCGATCCACAACCGGATAGATTGTGCCGTTGCCGCGCCTAACGACATAGCCGCGCGAATTGACGTGCTCTCCGGAAGCGAGTGGGCCGAGGTACGGTGTGTCACGCGGAATGGTGACAATGAATGTCTCGACGGAGGCAACCCGACTCACGCCGTGACTACCTCGCGTGGAAGCAGGTCCGCGAGTCGCGCCAGTAGAGCGTCTAGCTCCAGCCTGTCGTAACGATCGAGCTCCGGTCCCGGGGCGCGTACGAACGTGCTTTCTATGAGGCCGCGGCGCTGGAGCACTGCCTTGGTGAGCCGCCAGCGGAAAACCGCCTGCATGTTGAGGAGCGGCAGTGTGCGCTCGAACAGATCGCGCGCACCGGTGAAATCTCCGCGGTGAAAGCGCTCGAACATGGCCACATGCAATTCGGTGATCTCGCAGGCCGGCATCGTACCTTTGGCGCCGCGCGACAGCTCGTCGATAACGTACCGCGCGCCCGCGCCGCCGAATACCGCGAGCAGTGAATCCCCGGCCAGTTCCGTCAGACGGGTGATGCGCTGCCCGGAGGGAGGCGCCTCCTCCTTCACGTACCGGATACCCTCCACCGAGCGGGCCAGCTCCGCCACTTTTTCCAACGGCAGACCGATACCCATCGGCGCGGGCGCGTTCTGCAGCATGATGTCGATACCGGAGCCGGAGTGTATGTCGCGGTAGAAATCCCGCATCCCGGCTGGGTCGTTCGCGAACACCTTTGGCGTCAGGATCATCGCCGCGGCCGCTCCAGCGCGTGCGCCCGCCGCCGCGAAGGCGATTGCATCTTCGGTGGCAGTGGCGCTCGCGCCGACAATGAACGGCACTCGCGCTCCTATCCACTCGCCGATGAGCCGGGTCATATGCAACCGCTCGTCACGGCTGAGCGTCTCGTATTCGCTGGCCAGTCCCGGAAAGACGATGCCCTGCGCACCTGAGGCAACGATGTAATCCACGACGCGCCGCGTCCCGCTCTCATCGATCGCACCCCCCGTCGTGAAGATGGTAGGCAGGATCGGCAAGACGCCGCTCAAGATCCCCATACCCTGAAGCTCCTTCTTGGACTGACCCATAATGTTGCTATATGTGCAAAGGTTCTGCCTTCGGCCGGCTGATGTCAACGACTGGATAGGGTGGGATATAGGGCATTAACTCCAAAACGCCGATTTTTGCTTTTCCTAAAATGTTGCTATATTAGTATCACAGACGCGGCATCTCACGGGAGAGCCCGCGTCAGCAGAGGGGGAAAGGCATGACAAAGATCCTGACGAATCGATTCGTTCGCAGTCTGGCCGTGCTCAGTCCGGTCACGCTGTTCGCCGTTCCTGCGCATTCGCAGGCCACAACGCCAACCGGTACCGCGAGTGCTGACGATGCCGCGCCGACCGAGCTGCAGGAGGTCGTCGTCACCGGCATCCGGGAGAGCCTCAACGCGGCCCGGGACATCAAGCGCAACGCCACGCAGTTTGTCGACGCCATCGTCTCGGACGACATCGGCAAGCTGCCCGACCGTAACGTCGCCGAATCCCTGGCGCGTGTTTCGGGTGTGCAGGTCGATCGTGGAATTGCCGAGGGCACCAGCATCTCAGTGCGTGGGCTGCGGCAGAATGTATACCTGTTCAACGGACGTCAGATCGTCGACCCGACGGGGCGCGGTGGCGCCGGCTTGGACACGCTCGCGAGCTCGACGTATGGATTGCTCTCCTTGGTGCCCTCGGAGCTGATCAATCGCCTGGAGCTGACCAAACTCGCAAGCGCGGATCAGCTCGAAGGAGCGCTCGGCGGCATCATCGACGTGCAGACCCGCATGCCGCTCGAGGGGCCCAACCAACTCGCCGCCAAGGTGGGCGGCCTCTATGATGAGCAGGCATCCAAAGGAGGCTACGAAGCCTTCGCTCTGGCCACGCACAAGTTCGCTGACGATACACTCGGCGTACTGATCTCCGGGACGTACAACCGGCGCGACCTGTCGCAGCAGGGTCTCGATACCTTCTCGGGCTACACCCGCTTTACCGACAGCACCGGCGCGACGCGCTTCGGCAACTCCGATGCCCGGCCCGAGGAGATCGCGGAGCGCCGAGAGAACCTCGGCCTGAACGCGGTCCTCCAATGGAAGCCGAGCGATGCCGCGGAGCTCACTGCCGACACGTTCTATTCCAGGCTGCAGTCGAACCGCGACCGCTGGTGGCTGTCGTTCACTCCGACCGCCGGCCTGAGCAACGCGAGCTATTCTTCCGACAACATCCTCCTGGCCGGCACCTCCACCGGTCCGGTGCTGACCAACACGGAGTTCCTCGACACGGACGCGGATATCTCCTCTTCGGCACTGAAAGGCAAGTTCAAGGTCACCGAGCGCCTGCACGCCAGCGCCGAGGTGGACTACACCGACTCGACCTCGACCGCGCATCAGGTTTATTTCCGCATGCAGCCGGTCGCCGGCATTACGCCCTCGGTCAACTTCGACTTCACCAAGGGTGATGTCGGCTCCTACCAGATCAACGGCATAGACCTTACCGACCCGGCGCAGCTGCGCTACACGATCCTGTTCGACAACACTTACGTGGCGGAGAGCAAGGACGTCGCGGCGCGTACGGATTGGACCTACGACCTGGACGCGGGACCCCTGAAGGCCGTGAGCTTCGGGTACCGCTATGACCGTAACGATTCGGACCAGGATCCCCTGCGCGCGGATATCCGCCCGGCCGGCGGGATTCCGGCCACCTCGCTGACACCGTATCTTGGACTGCACACCACCAGCTTCCCAGGCGGTGTCTTCACCGGGCTGCCGAGCACGTTCCTCGTGGCCAACTCGTCGGTGAGCGGCTGTTCGGCCTTCAGCGGCTTCCCCGCGATCTCGCAGAATGCCCAGTGCCTGGATCCCCGCAACAACACCAATGCGCTCTCCAGCACCTTCGCGATCAAAGAGACCTTCCATGAGGGCTATGGCAAACTCGACTTCGGCACGCAGATCGGCGGCGCAGCCCTGACCGGCAATGTGGGCGTGCGCTACATCAACCGCGAGCTGGAGTCGGTTGGCAATCAGATCGCCCCGAGCGGAGCGGCGACCCCGACCACGTTCCGCCGCACCGACAATGACTGGCTACCTTCCGCCGTCGCGAAGCTCGAGCTGACCAACGACCTGATCCTCAGGCTCGGTGCCGCCCGAGTCATCGCCTTCCCCAACACCGCCGACCTCAACAATGGTGTCACCCTCGCCAACAACGCAGTCTTCGTGAATGGCGTGCAGACCGTACTCGGTACCGGTACGGGCGGCGCGCCGAACCTCAATCCGTTCAAGGCCAATCAGGTCGACCTCTCGGCCGAGTACTACTTCGGCCAGCAGGCGCTGTTTTCCGTCGGTCCGTTCTTCAAGGACGTCTCCACCTTCATCGTCCAGCAGCAGAGCGCCGAGAGCTATGGTGGCGTCAATTACCTGGTCAATCGCAAGATCAATGGCGAAGGAGCCAAGGTCAAGGGCGTCGAGGCGCTGCTGCAGTTGCCCTTCTATTTCCTCCCCGGGGCGCTCGACGGCTTCGGCATGATCGCCAGCTACTCGCACATCGATTCGAATACCCCGATCAAGGATGTGGCCGGCCGCGTGCTGCCGCTACCTGGTCTATCCCCGAATAACGTGAACCTCATTGGATACTACGAGAAGGGGCCCGTCAGCATTCGTGTGGCGTACAACTGGCGTGACGACTATCTGGTCGCTTTGTCCGCGGCGGCCACCGGCATCTACAACAGCCCCTACTCGGACCTGTCGACCACGTTGCGCTACGATGTGTCTTCCAACGTGTCGTTGGGATTCGAGGCGAACAACCTGCTAGATGAAAGACAGCGTACGTACGACGGCGTCCAGGAGGCGCTGCGCACGAACGTGTTCTTCGGAAGGATCTACAAGGCCACGGTCAGCGTAAAATTCTGACCGGGATGGTGCCGTCGGAGATCGAACAAATGGGCTCCTTGAGCGGGCGCGTAGCCCTGGTGACCGGTGCGGCCAGCGGAATTGGCGCGGCGATCGTCACGCGCTTTCAGGCGGAAGGCGCGCGGGTCGCCGGCCTTGACGTCAATGCCGGCGCCCCGGGCGATCTCAATCTGATTGCGGATCTGCGCTCCACCACGGCGCTCCAGAATGCGTTCGAGCGTATGAGGGCGGCAATCGGCGCTCCTGACATAGTGGTGCATGCGGCGACCGCCAGCTTTCCGGGCGGGATACTGGACACCCCTCCGGCAACGTTTCTCGACCTTTACGACGTTAACGTGGCCGGAGCCGTACGGCTGCTGCAACTGTGCGTCCCCGTCATGCGCTCGCGGGGTGGGTCGGTGGTCGTGCTTTCCTCGATCAATGCGGATTTCGCCACCCCGAGCCTGGCAGCCTATGCCGCTACCAAGGCGGCGCTGAACAACTTGGTGAAGACCGCCGCGCTCGAGCTGTCAACATACAACATCCGCGTCAATGCGATCGCGCCCGCCAGTGTTGACACTCCTGCGCTGCGCGCTTCTTTCGCGCGCCAAGGCGATCCTGAGGAGGCCCGCGTACGCAACATCGCCAGACATCCACTCGGGCGTCTGGGCAGTGCGGACGAGGTCGCCGAGTTGGTAGTGTTTCTCGCGTCGGATCGCGCCGGATGGATTACAGGGTCGGTCTACCCGATCGACGGAGGTGCGGGTGTCACGCGGCGGTGAGATGGACACTTTTGTCGGCGTCAATTGGGGCAGCACGAACTTCAGGGCCTATCTAATCGGTGCGGACGGCTCCGCGATCGACCAGTACGCGGCTCCTGACGGTGTCGTGGCGCTTGATCGCGTGGGCATGGCTGCGGCGATGGACGCTCTGGCGGCGCGTTGGCCCAACAGCGGACCGGTGTACGCATCCGGAATGATTGGATCCAACGTGGGTTGGACAGAGGTCCCATACGCGGAGGCACCCGCGGGGTGCGAGGATCTCGCGCGCGCAATCGTTACCGCGAAGATCGGCGGCGTGACGACCTACATCGTTCCCGGGATAGCCTGCCGCCGCAGCTTCGATGATCAGCCGGACATTCTCCGCGGTGAGGAGATCGAGCTGATGGGCCTGGCGGCCGTGCGCGCCGGTGATTGTTGGGTGGCGCTCCCCGGCACGCATACCAAGTGGGCGCGTCTCGAGCAGGGCCGCGTCGTCGATTTCTTCACCAGCATGTCGGGAGAGATCTTCGATCGCCTGACCGCGAAGGGCCTGTTGGCGTCGATCGTCGGGGGAGAGGCGGCCGACGGACCTGTGTTCCTGAAAGGCATTGCGGCTGGACGTGCGCGGCGCCTGAGCCTTGGGACACTGTTGTTTGGGGCGCGGGCCCAAGTCGTGCGTGGCGCACTCGCGAAATCGGATGCCGCTTCATATATCCGCGGGTTGCTGATCGGCTCAGAAATCTCGGACGCGATCGCTGTATATCCCACGCTAGCGAAGGCTCTCATCCCGCTGGTCGGCAATGGACCGCTCTGCCGGCTTTACGCCAGCGCGCTCGGGGCTGCTGGCATGTCCAGCGAGTTGGTGGACTCGCGCGATGCCTGTCTGCGCGGCTTCCGTGCACTACATGAGATGCACCGTGGCTGAGACTCCATCGCGCAATGCGCGTCTGATCTGCGATGCCCGTGCCGCCATTGGCGAATCGCCGGTGTGGCATGACAATCGGGTGCACTGGACCGACCCGATCTCACGTCGGCTGTTGGTCAGCACGGAGAAGGGCCCGCTCGAGTCGAGCGTAACGCCATCATCCGTGTGGTCGCTGGCAGTATTGCCAGAAGGAGCACTGGTGGGAGCGCTCGAGGACCGCTTCTGCACGATTGCCGCCTCCGGTGAGACCCGCACGGGTCCGCCGGCGAGCCTCGCTCCGGGTTGCCGCTTCAACGACATGACCGCTGACCCCCGAGGCGGGCTCTGGGTCGGCATGATGCATCGAGGCATCCTCGCCACGCGCGGCGCGATCTTCCACGCTGCCTCCTGGCGCGACGAACCGGTTTGCGTCGCGAGGGGGCTCGGAGTACCCAACGGCATGAAGCTCGCCGACGATGGCCGCACCCTGTTCGTTATCGACACCCTCGAGCGGACCTTGCTTGCTTTTCCTGTTGAGAGTGACCGGTTGGGCGAGCCCGTCATTGTCTCTGATTTTCTGGGCCTGCCCGGAAAGCCCGACGGCATGACGCTCGGCGCCGATGGCAGTTTCTGGGTGGCGATGTGGGGTGGCGGTTCCGTCGTCCAGCTCGCTCCGGATGGAGCTACGGTCCGGAGCATCGCGCTGCCCGCCCAACACGTCAGCAGCCTGTGCTTCGCCGGTGCAAACCGGCTACTGGTCACGACCTCACGCATGCGTCTCAGCCCGCAAGCGTTGCTCGATCACCCCGGCTCCGGTGGATTGTTCGAAGTTATGCTGGAGCCCGCATGAACCCCGGCCATCTCGCCGAGGATGCGCTGCGCGATCGGTTGCGAGCCGTCGCCGACATCACCATGCGCTGGAATTACCGCGTGTGGGGCTTCGGCGAGGCGATCGCGTTGCGCGGGCTGCTCAGAGCGGGCGATCTGCTCGGGGACGCCGCGCCGTTCGGTTTTGTGCACGGAATTCTGCGCAGCTGGCTGGGTCGCGGCGTCGCGCGCACGAACGAAGATCATGTCGGTGCCGGGCGCGAGCTGCTCGAGCTCCATCGACGAACACACGATGCGCGGTTTCTCGAGGCTGCGCGCCAGCTAGCCGCCCTCAACGCGAGCTTTCCCACTGGCCCGAATGGCGCCCGCTACCATCGCGGCGACACACCGGGCTGGCGCTGTCAGATGTGGGTAGATTGTATGGATGTCGATGGTCCCTTCCTCGCGGCACTCGCGCATGCCACCGGGGAGGATCGCTATTTCGATCACGCGGTCGCCGAGCTGTTGGGCTATGCACGCACGCTGCAGTCGGACACCGGGCTGTTGTTCCATGGCTTCGAGCGCGACTGCGGCAGAAATGGCGAGCTCTGGGCGCGAGGCAACGGATGGGCGCTAATGGGACTTGTCGATACGCTCGCCCTGCTGCCGCGCACGCATCCGGCGTGGGCGGAGCTGCACCAGCGTACGGCTGCGTTGGCCGGCGCTCTGGCCCTTGCGCAGGATCCAAGCGGGTTGTGGCACACGGTCATCAACGATTCCTCGACTTATCTCGAGTCGACGCTGGCGGCCATGGCCGCCTATGCGCTACACGAAGGCATCAAACACGGAGTGCTCGAACCGTCTCGATACGCAGAAGTGGAACGAAGGGCCCGCGCCGGCATGCACGCTCAAACAGCGCCGGACGGCACGCTCCAACTCGTCAGTGATGCCACCCCCGTCGGGGCCCGCGCAGTCTATGCGACGCGTCCGTTCGGCACGTTTCCCTGGGGCCAGGGCCCACTGCTACTCGCGCTGTGTCAGGAGCTCTAATGAAGATCGTCAAAGTCGAAGCATATCCGATCCAGGCTCAGCCCACCGACCGACGCGGGTACTGGGGCAGCCGTGCCTGGGGCATCGAGCGCGCCGCCGGGCAACGCGAGCTGTCGACCGAGTATCCAGTGCCGTTGCGCCGCCGATTCGTCTATTCGCGGACGATCGACACGGTCATCGTGCGCATCGAGACTGACACCGGTCATGTTGGATGGGGGGAGGCGAAAGCACCCGTCGCGCCGCAGGCCACTGTCAAGATCATCGACCTCCTGCTCACGGATATCCTGATCGGCGCCGATCCGCGCGAGGTTCTGGTCCTGTGGGAACGGATGTACGCCGGAATGCGTGTGCGCGGACACCGTGCCGGGTTCTATGTCGAGGCCATCGCTGGCGTGGACATTGCGCTCTGGGATTTGGCGGGGCAGGCCGCAGGCGCTCCCATTTCAACACTGCTCGGCGGCAGGATGCGGGAGAGCGTACGCGTGTATGCCTCCGGCATCCCGTCACTCCCGCTCGAAGCACCTGACGAGGCCATTGCCGAAATGGTGGAGGAAGCCCGTTCGCTGCGCGCAGCAGGGTACACCGGCGTGAAGATGGCAATCGGTCGCGGCGTGCGCGGTGACCTCCGAGCGATCCGCGCGATCCGCGATGCAATGGGCGAGGATTTTGCGATCTACGCCGATGCCGCGGGCGTTTATTCACGTGCTGACGCCGTGCGGCTGGGCGAGGCCATGCAGGAGTTGAAAGTCGGTTTCTTCGAAATGCCCATTCCGCCAGAGGATGTTGAAGGCTATGCGGAGCTGGCGCGGCACCTCGCAATCCCCATCGCGCTCGATTCCATCATGACGCGGCACGAGACCGTCGAGCTGATCCGCAACCGCGCCATCGACATCGTGCAGCCGGATGTCTGCCGGGCCGGTGGCATTACCGAGTGCCGGCGCATCGCCGAGCTCGCCGATTGCTTCGGGCTCGCCTTCCAACCGCACGTCAGTATCGGCTCGGCAGTGCACATCGCGGCCAGCGCGCACCTCGCAGTCGCCATGCCCAACAGCATCGTGTGCGAATACTGGATTGGGGAGAACCCCGTCGGCGCCGCCATTGCGGCCACGCCCGCCGCTCTGAAGCAAGGATATCTGTTCGCACCCACTGGCCCAGGCCTGGGCATCGGACTCAACAGCGAGGCTCTGCTGCGCCATGCGGTGAAATGATGAGGGGCGCACGGGATGTCATTCGGTTCGCATCTTGGGCTGCGGGACTGGCCGTCGCGGCACTCGCGACCTGCGCCAAAGCCCAACAATTCCCAACAGCGCCGTATCGTCTGAGTGCCGGGTCGGGCGGCGCCGTGATCGTCGCGCGTGGTGCACACCGGTCTGTATATCAACCGGTGTTCACCATTATCCAGTCCCAGACAGATCCGCAGCTGGGACTGTCGGCGTTTGCCTCGACTCCTGGCGAGCACCCTGAAGGAGTGAACGCGGAGAACTATCCGCTGCCGCGCTGGCGAGCGTCCCACGGGAATGGGATGACCGATGTCCTGTACGAAGCGGGGGCGGTGATCGAAGCTCGCGCCACGGACACTCGCGCCCTGGACGATGGCGGTGTCGCCTGGACCTTCGACTCCCACCCGCAGTTTACTCTCGAGGCGGAGATCCATCCCATTGCGGGTGAAGCGCCGCGTCTGTCCTGGAAGTTCACCGCACGCACCCCGGGTTGGTACACCGTGGGCTATACCGGCGGGCCCGCGAGCGATCCGGCCAGGAGTGATGGATTCCTCCAACCGCTGATCTGGCAGGAGAAGCGCTTCCCGCGCGCTCCGCTGTTGAGCCCGGAGAGTGTGGGCGGCTTGCCGGTGACATTCGTGACCCGCAAGGCAGTGACGTGGGGTCTCAGCGTCGATCCGCGTGAGAGTCCCTACCGGCTGCCGACTATTAGCAATGCGCGGTTTGGGGTAATGCTGCGCAATCCCGCAGGTCAGGCGCAGCCGGCCGCGTTCGCGCCGCTGTTTGGGCAAGCCGACTCGCACTTCGAGGCAGGGCAGACCGCAACCTTCTCCGTCAGGCCCGTCCTCGTGGGCGGCGACTGGTATCAGGCCTTCACCGAAGTGGCCCGTGCGCTGTTCGGTTTTGCGGACATCCGTCAGAACGCCGGACACTCGCTCAATGTGACCATCGACACGATGACCGAGTTTGCGATGGACGACGCTCACTCCGGCTGGGACGCCGATCTGAAAGGCTTCGACTACAACACCGACGTGAAGGGAACCGTGAAGGTGGTGTCGGCGCTGCATCCGCTCTCCGCCGCCCTCATTCAGGACGATCCTGAGATCTACCGGCTGCGCGCGTTGCCGATCACCGAATTCCTGATGTCGCGCACCAAGTACCTGTACAACGCTATGCCCAGCGAGGCGGGGCAAAACGCCGCGCGTGACATGAAGGGTCCCGCCGCGGAAGTCTCGGAGTTGTCCGAGCTTTACCAGATGTCGCACGGACAGAGTCCGGTGTTCCGGCACTATGCGTTGCAACTTGCTGGCAAGCCACGCCAGCTCAATCTGCTGATGGTCAGTAACGGCGCCACCTTCTGGGACGAGTTGGCCCTTTATCGCCTGACGGGCGACGAGACGAGGCTGCAAAGGGCGCGCTCCCTCGCAGACGCCTACATCAAAGCGCGGATCGATTCCCCACAAGATGACTTCAGCGACGTCCATCTCGACGAGGGCGGTCAGTTCTGGTCGGATTTCGCGCCGCGCTTCGTCGAGCTGTTCGAGTTGTGGCAGGAAACGAAGGAGCCGCGCTATCTCGCCGCGGCCGACGCCGGCGCACGGCGTTATGCGAGTTTCGCCTGGTATTTCCCGAAGATTCCCGACGGGGAGGTCACGGTCGATCGCGGCGGCTCAGCGCCGGTCGGATTGTTCACCGCTAAGCCGGGTGACCGGGGAATCCGCACCCCCCAAGTCACCCTTCCCGCCTGGCGGGTCTCCCAGATCGGCCTCACGCCCGAGGCCCAGACCACCTACAGCCTGAACCCCGGCGTCTTCCTCGCTCATCAGGCAGCTTACGAACTGCGCATCGCTGCTGCCGCGAACGATCCTTTCCTGCACGATGCGGCCCGCGCCGCGATCGTCGGACGCTACAAGACCTACCCCGGCTACGACATCAACGTCGCGTTCTCAAACGTCTACGCGCGCGGCGATTATCAGGATCGCCCGTTTGCAGAGCTCAACTACAACGAGATTTACTACAACCACGTCTGGCCGCAGATCGCGCTGCTCACGGACTATCTGCTGTCGGATTTCGAGACACGCTCTAACGGAGCCATTGCGTTTCCTTCGCGCTATGCCCAGGGCTACGCGTATCTGCGCAGCAAGGTATATGGAGATCGTCCCGGCCGCTTCATGGGTGACGAGGACGTCCGGTTGTGGATGCCACGACACATAGTCCGGATTGACGATCCTCAGGCCAACTACCTGACAGGCTATGCTCTGAGCGGTTCTGGCAAGGGCCGGTTCTATCTGGCGCTCAGCAACGAGTCGGCGAGCGCACGCCAGGTCACCGTAACGCTCGATCGCGAGCGCCTTCCCTACGTGCCCGGCCGGAGCTATCAGGCGCGCCTGTGGATTGATGGCAAGCCAGCGGGCCACACGACAGTCGTCGACGGGATGGTGAGGTTACCGCTCTCCGCGAGAGGATTGACCGCCATCGCAGTGGATGACATGCCGGTGTTTACGCGGCTGCAGGGTGATTATTTCGACAGCCCGTCCGCTCCAGTTCCCTCGGAGCAGAGTTTTCGGACCGATGAGACTCCGGTAGGGCAGGCAACCGCCATGCTCCTGTCCTTCGCGGGGCGTCACGAGTTCTATCTGTGGACCTCCGCCTCCGACAGCGACGTCCGCGAGGCACGCCTCATCTGGAAGCAGGGCCAGACGCAGCGCACCCTCTCCGATCCGCGGCACCCCTTCGAGTTCAGTGTTCCAACAAGCGGCGTCACCCGCATCGATTACCACCTGCAGTTCGTTCTCGAGAACGGCATGATCGTCGAGGGCGGCGAGCACTCGATCGGGTCCTCACCTGACAGGTGAATTGCGCTTTCGCCGTCCGGCAGGCTCAAACCCTGCCGCCCCGGTTTCTTACGCGTTGGAGGGCGACACAACGTAACCAAGTCACATGCTTTGCCTTTGTTGACGTTGCTCACTGGAGGTGCTCAGCGCCGCCTACTTCTTCGTCTCAGCGAGACGCGCGT
>DAITMW010000130.1:0-18910 GCA_036834945.1 Steroidobacteraceae bacterium | reverse complement strand
CTGCCGGTGACATGTTTCTGTTGCGCTCAGACGTCGAATTCCAGTCCTTCAGCGATGGCGTAGAGATGATCGCGATAGGTCTACCCGAGAACGTGTTGCGCGCCCGCGCGGCGGAGGGCGGCGGCTGGAACGTCGGATGCAAGTTCTCCGGAGAGTCCGCTTTTGTCTCCTGCCTTGCCGCTTTGCTGACTACGGCAGCCGCCCGCCAACAGGACCTCAACCTAGCGGAGGGCACGATCCTGCAAACGGCGATCCTCGACGCCATTCTGCAGTTGGGCGCAACCGAGCAGGATCTCAGCCTCTCGCCCCAGCAACAGGGCAAGTTGGATCATCTCAAAACACTCGCGACCCGATCCTTGCACATCGCCGACCTGAGCCCCGCCGCCCTCGCCCAGGACGCCGGCGTATCGCCGCGGACGTTGCACCGACTCTTCTTTGCCTCAGGTATCACCTTCCGCAGCTGGCTCCGCGATGCAAGGTTGGAACGCTGCTGGCAAGAGCTCACCGACCCGAGCCGCTGCCGCGCCACGATCGCAGCTGTAGCGTTCCGTTGGGGCTTCAACGATCTACGCACCTTCAATCGCGCCTTCAGCGCCCGCTATGGAATGACCCCGCAAGCGGCTCGTAAACTCGGCGCTACACCTCGTCAAACCTGAGCAGCGGTATGTCGTTTCTCACACCTGAGCTCTACCGCTCTCGCTCAGTATGCCGGCGTATCGCCGCGAACTTTGCACCGTCTCTTGTTTGCATCAGGTGTCACCTTCCGCACCTGGCTCCGCGATTGCGCTTTATATGCATCAATATGGCATATTGATGCATATGAGAACCACCGTCATCCTCAATGAAGATCTGCTGAAGAAGGCGCAGGAGCTGACCGGTTTGCGTGAAAAGACCGCTTTGCTTCATGCGGGTCTGCAGGCTCTCATCAGTCGTGAGAGCGCCAAGCGTCTGGCGGCGATTGGCGGGACTGAACCTGCCTTGAAGCCGATTGCGCGCCGCCGCGCCCGACAAGGCAAGTCGTAGGCGACCGTGCTCGTTGATACGTCGGTCTGGGTCGATCACCTGCGCAAACGCAATTCGACGCTCGTCGCGTTGCTGGAAAGCGGAGAGGTGTTGACACACCCGTTCGTCATCGGCGATCTCGCATGCGGCAATCTCGCTCAAAGAACGAAGGTTCTCAGCGCGTTGGGTGAGCTGCCATTGGTTCCCTCCACCTCGCACGAAGAGGTCCTCGATTTCCTCGAGAACAGGAAATTGATGGGTCGAGGGCTGGGCTGGATCGACGTGCCCCTGTGGTCCGCGGATAAGCGCCTGTCAGCTGTCGCTCGCGAAATAGGGCGGGGCAGTATGGAGTGAGCGGAAGTATTCACACCTGACTCCGATAATCCCGCCGCACATCCACCTGAATCGGCCAAGCACAAACCTCAACCTCGATCTCCACCTGGCGATGCCGGTGAACCGAAGGTTTGGCAGTCCCTCCATCAGCCTCACCCCAGATCAGGCTCGCGCGATTTCCCGGCTCCGCAAGCCCAGGCTCAATCACCCCAACCGACAACCAAGCACGCTCATTCGCGGAATACAACGGATACCCGGATAACCCGACCAGCCGGCCACCACTCTCGACACGATCATACGGATGCCACGCATACTCCGACGATGGAATATCCATGAACAGCGGCATGGTCCCGTGCTCCATCAACCCCGCGAAGACACTCAACACCCCAGCCTTGCTCCACTTGTAAATCACCTTCCGTCGATGCGGCTGATCCCTCATCCGCTCCAACGCAGCACGACCAATGAAGTCATGATCAAACCGAATCAGCCGGTCATAACCGAGCTCGAACGGCGTAAGGTAATACTCGCGCACATCCTCCGGCTGAAAGCTCCCACCCACCGAGGCCATGCCCTCGAAGGAGAGGGCAGGGAGCCACTCACGGTAGGACCTCATATCCTCGTCCGTGTAAATCGCCGGCAGGGGCGCCGCGAACCAGCCAGACTCACCGGCCGTGCTGCCATAGGCCCGTCCGCCCCCACGCCGCATTCCAAACGCGGCGCCCGCCTTGACCAGGGCATCCTCCACCCGCTGCTTGTGCATCATGGGCCCCCATAGCTCGAGCCCCTTCGTCCCCCCCATGCTGTGGCACAGAGTACGGCACTTCACACCCGCAATCGTGATGTAACCCATCGCGAAAAATCGAGTCGTCAGCGCGTCGTTGCCCTCATTCACGGCGTTCAGGACATCGAGTGCTCTAGGCCCCTGCACCTCAAAGCGAAAATGAGTGCGTGGGTTACGAACATCCTCCCACCCAGGCAGATCCCGTCGGCAAGTCACCTCATAGCCGCCCGTCTCGGCATGAAAGTTCACCCACATGGACACGCAGGGCCTGCCGACAATCACCGCCTCATCATCCTCCAACCCGAAAATGATGGCATCGCTGATCAGGTACCCCCGCTCGTTCACGCAGACGATCTGCCTGGCCTGATCCCGCCCAAACTTCTCGAAGTTGTTGACCGCCAGCCGATTAAGGAGCCGTTGCAGATCCGGCCCTTTGACATAGAGCTCCATCATGTGGCGCGACTGGTCGAAGAGTGTCGCCGTGGTCCGCCACGACTGCATCTCGTCGATGATGTTGGTCCACTGCCGCTGGACGGGGAATTCGAACCCCGTGCCGTACGGCGAGTTCTGCAACATCTTCGCCGGGCTTTCCCATTCTGATAGCTGTTGCTCGAGTGACTTATGCATGCCGGAGGGCTCCAATGAGTACGAAAGCCAAGACCGCTTCGCCCGTTCCCTTGTTGCGCCAGGCATGGCGCGTGCCGTTCTGAATGACCACATCGTGTTGACGCAGATGTCGGGTGGCCCCATCGTCCAATTCGAGCCAGATCTCCCCCGACAGAACGATCCCATAGTCGATCGTATCGGTGGTGTGCATGCCGGGAGCCTCTGGCTCAAAACGCTCGGCAAGCCCCGGCAGCCAGTCACGATTCTCCTTGTCCGCCGCGACCGGATCGAACCCCGGACCTGCCATCACCGAATCCGGCGGAAAGCGCACAATCATGAGTCGGGTTTCCCCCACCTGCGGCAGAACCGTGACCGCGGACAAAGTCAGATCCCGCACCGGTAGATCCAACCGAGGGTTCGGCGGCGTCGCCCAGACCTGGGTATTCGACATCCCGGGAATGTGAACGTAGTCGAGCGATCGAGGCGCATCGTCACAGAAGACAAAGACCGACTTCCCATTCGAGTCCCGCCCGGTCACCACGCGGCGTACCTTCATACCGGCGCCTACTTCGCGCTACCGAAGTTGTAGACGGCGGTAATGCCATAGGTCCTGGGCGGATTGGTGAAGTCCGCCGAATAGCCTTGCGGAGCGCCCGTCGCGAGCTGACCGGCGACGGCCTTGTCGGCCAGGTTTCTGCCCCAAAGCGTGATCGTCAGGGCGCGGCTCGGTGCCGTCCAGGCGAGCGACGCGTTGATGTAGTCGTAAGCGGGTTGACGCAGATAGTTGTCGGGTTCCGAGAAATAGCCGCTGTTATAGGCATTCGTCACATTGAAGTCGAAACTGTTCCCGCCGACCTCAAAGAGATAGTCGGCGCCGGTGTCGAAGGTAGCGACCGGTGTGAACGGGAGCCGATGACCTTGCGCACTGGCCGAGTAAACACCGGCGCCACCGCCCGGGAGGGGAGTGCTGAATTGTGCGTCGGGGAAGCTGTCGAAGTAAGAATGGATCCACTCGACGCCGGCGTTCAGCCGCAGATTTGACGTCACCCGCGCCTCGGCATCGAGATCCAAGCCATACAACCTGGCGCTGGCGCCGTTGTAGACGACGGCAGTATTGGTATAGCGAGTGACCTGGATCTGAGTGTACTTGTAGTAGAAGGCCGCGGAGTTCACACGGACCCGGTGATCCAGGAACTCGCTTTTCAGGCCGACCTCGTAGGCATCCAGGACCTCGGGGTTGTAGGGCGGGTTGGTGGGATCGAAGGCATTGAACCCGCCGCTCTTGAAGCCGCGATTGTACGATACGTAACCCAGCAGATCGTCGCCGAACTGGTAATCGAGCGCCGCCCGCCAGGTGAGCTTATCTGCATCCTTTTCCGCATCCACGTAGGGAATCAACGGACCGATGGGAATGCCCGGCCCGACAAATCCCGTCTCACTACCGGAGAACAACCGCCGCTCGTGCGTGTATCGCAGACCCAGCGTGAGATGAGTCTTCGGCAGTATCTGCACGGTGGTCTGGGCGAAGCCGGCGAGCGAGCGCGTCGTCTCGCTGTCATTGATGTCGATCCGGCTCAATCCCTGATCGAACGGCCCATAGAGAAAAATCTGGAACGGATCGAGAATCTCGTGCCCGTAGAAGTAGTAAGCGCCCGCCACCCAGTTGAACGTTTCGCTGGAGGGAGAAACGAGCTGCAGCTCCTCCGTCACCTGCTTGCCATCCTGAGTGAAAGGAATGTGCAGGCCGGGCACGGATGTCGCCGACGGAGCGAAGATCGTCGAGAAATGAAACTCCCGGTAGGCGGAGATGCTCACCAGGTGAGCGAAGCCGAGATCCTGATCGATCGAGACGCTGGCGCCACCGCGGCGCTCGTACGTATGGTTATTGATGTAGCTGTCAATGTCGTAGGGATTCGAAGTGACCTGAAATCCCGGCATGAAGGGCACGGTTCCCGGGGCAGGCCTCAGGTTGGGACCGAGATTGTTGCCGAGATCGGAAAAATCCATGTTCAACCGGACGGTGGTGTCGTCCGTGGGCCTGTAGATCCACTTATTGCGAACCGAGACGTCGTGAAAGATCTTGTGAATGCCTTCGTCGCTGGCGAGATTCTTCCCCCAGCCATCGCCTTGCGTGCTGTAGTGAGCCGAGAGATTGGCAGAGAGACCTGGCACAACGCCGCCGGTGACGTACAGCATGTTGCGCGTCGTGAGAAAGTTATCCAGTTCCGTACGCGCGATGCCGCCGAACTGGTCACTCGGATCGCGGGTCGTGAGTTGGATGACACCACCCGTGGCGTTGCGCCCGAAGAGCGTGCCCTGCGGTCCTTTCAGTACCGACACCTGCGCCACATCGGTCAGATCCGTGAGACCCATCAGCTGCGAGGCGTAGTAGACACCGTCAACATAGAGCGCCACCGGATTTTCGATTCCCGGACCATTGGAGGTTGTACCGATACCGCGCAGGTGAGGTTCGAAGTTCTGCGTGGTCAGGCCGAGCGACAAGCCCGGGACCACCGCGCTCAACTGGCTGCTGTCGACGATTCCCGAGGCGCCCAGCTGATCGCCCGAAATCGCCGCGACGCTGATCGGAACCCGCTGGAGGTTTTCGGAGCGCTTCTGCGCGGTGACGACGACCTCTTGCAGTGCGCCGGAATCCTCTGAAGTAACCGTCTGCGCAAAGACCCCACACGTTGCGCTGCCCAGCAGCAGGATCGGCGCAACGGAGACCGGACCTGAAAGACGCATTGTTCCCCCTAATGAGCTTCAGGGTGTTATGACGTAATTACTGAAGCCGCCATTGCGATTGATGAGGCCCGAGATGGCCTCGTTGATGCTCTCGAGCGGGAAGCTGTGATGTTGGAACACCGACAGGTCGAGTGCGCCGGCGCGCGCCATCTCGGCCATCTCGTAGCCTTCGGGCGTCGAGAACCAGACGGAGCCGATGAAGTGGATCTGCTCATCCATCAGCCACTTCACATTGATAGGCAACTCGCCGACTGTGCCGCCGATGTTCATGATCTTCCCGCCACGACGCACGGCATGCATGCCATCGTTGAGCGTGGCCAGATCGGCCGCGGCTCCGAGCGCGTCCACCATGAAATCCACACCCACACCGTCGGTGCGTGAGCGGATCCAGGCGTTGATGGGCCCGGAGGAGAGCGCATGAATCTCAATGCGCCCGGGCGCGAGTGCCTTGACCCTTCTCAGCAGCTCAATATTGCGTCCCGTCCCGAAAATACGGGTCACGCCCATCGCGAGAGCCAACAACGTGACGCCGAGGCCGAGAGTGCCGGAGATCCCGTTGATGAGCATCGACTTGCCCGCAACGGCGCCGACCTTCTTTATCGCGGAATACGCCGTCCCCAAATAGCCAAACCGCGCGGCCTGCTCGAATGTGACGTTGGACGGCAATTTGACGAGCGCATAGTGCGGGGCGGTCATGTACTCACAGAAGCCGCCCTCGGGATACAGGTCGTACAACGTCTGTGATTGAGCCTGGAACCCGAAGTACCCGTTGAAGGTGAAGTAACGGCAGCGGGTACGTTCCCCCGCCAGGCACATCTCGCACGTATCGCACGAGCGGCCCGGATTCACATAGACGCGATCGGCGGGCTTGATGCCGATGACCTTCGAGCCCACCTCGGTGACCACCCCCGCCGGATCCAACCCGAAGATGGCCGGAAGCTTCGGCAGCGGCATGTGCGGCGCCCAGGTAGGCCAGTTGGCGAGCACGTTGCCGAGGTTCGGCACCATGCCGCAGGCCTTCACTTGCACTACGACGTCGGTCCCGACCGCACGCGGCCGTTCGACCAGGTCGATCTGCATTGGAGCCCCGACCGTATGCATGCGCGCCGCGCGCATCAGATTCGACATGTCGCCCCCCTCGATCATGAATCAGGCGGTTACTGAAGACCGCGCAGTCTCTAGATACCATATGGTATTCAGAAATGCAAAATGGGATACTAAGTGGTATCTGGT
Organism: Steroidobacteraceae bacterium; assembly: GCA_036834945.1. GTDB lineage: Bacteria > Pseudomonadota > Gammaproteobacteria > Steroidobacterales > Steroidobacteraceae > 13-2-20CM-66-19. Next base: position 12,210 of record DAITMW010000130.1, on the reverse strand, counting down.
CAGCGCGCAGAGTGTGTCATGTCACAGTCCAAAACGAATGCATCGAGCCCCACCCGTATCGTGCTCGCCGGCGGCGCCATCGGCTTCAACTGGCTGCCGGTCTTCGTCGCCGGGAGACAGGGCATCTTCGAGCGTCATGGGTTGGAGGTGGAGAGGAAACGCATGGGCGCCGTCGACAAGGCGACCGCCGCCGTCAAATCCGGTGAAGCGGACCTGGCCATCACGCCTCCCGAAGGAGCGATTGCCGATCGTCTGCGTGAGGGCGATTTGCGCATCATCGCGGGTAACGTGAATCGCCTGCCCCTCACCCTGATCGCGCAGCCGCGCTTCTCGCACATCGAGGAGTTGAAAGGACAAAGGTTGGGGACGTCCTCGTTGACGGAGGGCACTGCCCTTTACACGATTGAGGTGTTGTCGCAACACGGGCTACGGTACCCGGACGATTACTCGTTCGCGGTCGTCGGCGTGCACCCGGCCCGTTGGAAAGCTCTACAGGAGGGCACGATCGAGGCCGCCGTCCAACTCATCCCATTGAACTTTGTCGCCATCGACGCGGGCTATGCCAACCTTGGCGAGGTCACCGATTACATTCCCGAAATCATTTTCACGGCGCTGATTGGGCGCAGAGAATGGCTCCTGCAGCACCCCGGGGCCGTGAGCGCGCTCCTGCGCAGCCTGGTCGAGGCCACCGAATGGCTGTACGACCCGGCGCACCACGCTGAGCTCATTCCGCTGGTCATGGACGTGACCCAAACGGATGAGAAATACGCCAGCCTCTCCCTGGCCTACATGCGCGAAAAGAACGTCTTTGCCCGATCCCTGGAGATTCCGCAAGCCGCACTGGAGACAACGCTCGAGTTGATGAGCAAGGCAAAGTTGCTGGAGAAAGCGTCTGAGGCAACGGCCCGCTCCGTGTTGGACGACAGCTTCCGCCGACAGGCACTCGCACAATGAGCCACTGGGATCCTCTTACGCTCTTGAGGGTGTTGTGTGGAGTGTGGTTCGTCCCGCACGCATTGGGCAAAGCCCTCAATATAGAGCGCGCGAGCCAGACCTTCGAGAAGGCCGGATTCAGACCGGGCCGGCTCTTCGTCTTACTGACAATCTGCCTGGAAGCTCTCGCCGGAGTGGGCCTGGTCCTCGGCTACTATCCGCGCCTGGCAGCAGCGCTTGCGGTCCTGGTGTTGCTGGGCGCCGCGTATGCCGTGCTCAAAATCAACGGTTGGAACTGGCGCTGGCAGAAGCAAGGTCCCGAATACATGCTCTTCTGGGCCGCGGCGTGCGTGATCGCGGTGTCCGCCTAGAGCCGGCGCTTCAAGCGTCCCACAGGGCCGGCAGGTTCATCACCCCCCGGAATCGCCAGCCTTTCGTGACGACCTCCCGCTGGGGATCCAGGCGCAGGTTGGCCAACATACGGTAGGTCTCCTGAATCGAAACCCGGCCGATCACCCTGCTCAGATGCTGACCCGAGCAGACATGGCGACGGTAGCCGAAAGCGGCATGAGGAAGTGCCTCGCGATCCAGGCGAAAGGCTTCGCTCTCCGGGTAGCGCGACTCATCCCGGTTGGCCGAGGCCATCACGATGGCAACAGATGAGCCCGCCGGAATCAGGGTGCCGGCCAATTCAAAGTCTTCGGACGCCAGTCGAGGCGTGACGCCGATGGGCGCGATCCAGCGGAGCCCCTCATCGTAGGCGGTCTGGGCGTAGCGGGCAGGGTCCTGTTGCACGAGCGTGGATTGCGCGGGATTGCTGAGAAGGCCGTACACCGCGTTCGCGGCCCCATGACCGGGTTCCTGCAAACCGCCGAGCAGAGTCACGCGGACCGTGGGCATGAGCTCAACGAAGCTACGAGCCTCTCCCTCGGGCAGTCCCCCGTGCACCATGTGAGAAATGATCGAGTCATCCGGCTCGCGAGTCACCCGCTCGATAATGGGCCGGAGCACGGAGTCGATCTCGGCCCGCGCGGCGTCGCAGAGCGCCCAGACGTCTGGATCGTTCGCGACGTTCTGCAAGCCACCGTTCAGTGCATGAAACCATCTGACCAGTGAGGAATTGTCGACGTGACTCAACCCGAGGACCGTCGCGACGACCCGCACGCTGATCGGCTCAAACAGATCTTTCGTCAGGTCCGCCGAGCCTCGGGCCCTGAGGGATTCGACGTATTGACGTGCGATCGGACGAACCAACTCTTCCGCATACTTGGCGACGGCGGGAGCGGTGAGGTTCGCGTCGATTCCCTTGCGCAGGGCTGCATGGGGCGGCCCTGACAGAGACAGAATATTGGGCAGCCCCATGACACGGGCTTCGGGACGCCGCGAGCTGTCGGAGGGCACGAAAACCGAGTCCTTCGTGCCGACCGTGAAGCAATCCTTCCAGCGCGTTACCAGGAACTCGCCCGTCGCGGCAAAGTGTTGTACCGGCGCTTCGCGTCGCAGCCGGGCATAGACCGGATACGGGTCGTTGAAGAGATTGTCAGCGGTCAGCTCTGAGGCGGCGGAGCCGTTGGGTGCCATTTTCATTTCCGGTATTGCCCCGTCTTGATCACCTTCTCGAACAAAGGCGCGGGCGCGACGGTGACTCTGATCTGTCGCACCTCGTGTTTTTCCACCGTGGGGCGGGTCGAGTTGGGCTCGCCCCACAGCAGGGTCAGCTCGGTTCCCGGCTCGCTGTGCTCCATGTTGACCAGGGCCAGAGAAATGAACGAGCGGGCATTGGAGGAATAGGCGGACCATTGGGAAACGCCCGCCGGGCGGTCTCCCTTCAGTACCGCATCGGACTCGAAGGTGGCATACATGGAGTAGGGGGTGCTGATGTACTTGGCCGGTCCATCGCTCGGAAACAGGGCCGCGCGCTGTATATCCGCGACATCCTCGCTGTTCCACAACAGGGTGACCTTCTTGCGCGTTGGGTTGCTGGCCTTGCGGAGCAGCGCTTCCCGGCCGACGAATTCGCGCTTGAAGTCGATGAGGGCGCCATAACCGACCTCGATCGGGTCGACGTAGTAGTCGACAATGTCCTGCGAGATAAAACTGCCGCCGAGTGACCCGACCGTCTCCAGGTGAAAGGGCGTGAGCCACTCGCGATAGGGCCGCATCTCCTTGCTGTGATAGATCGCCGGCAGCGGCATGGGCATCCACCCGGATTCCTGCGCGGTGGTGGCATAGGCGAGTGCCCCCACTTTGCGCATTCCATATCTCTCTCCGGCGCGATCCAACGCGGCGCGCACGATTGGCTGCTCTTTCCAAGGTCCGTAGATCTCGAACCCGGGCTCCCCCGCCATGCCATGACGAAGCGCGCGGACCGTACGGCCGGCGATCTTGAATTCGCCGACGTGAAAGAACCCGATTTCCGGGAGTTTGCCCTCCGTGACATCCCGCATCAGTTGCAACGCCAGCGGACCCTGGACCTGCACGCGATACACGTCCCGGTCGCCTGAGCGGATCGAGAGCGGATCGTCCCTCTCCACCTCCACCTGCCAATCGCCGGATCCGGCGTGGAACTGCAGCCAGTCACTCGCAAATGGAGCGCCGACGACGCGGAAGAATTCCTCCTCCTCGCGGAACAGGATGGCATCTCCTATCAGGTAGCCGTCGTGACTGGCCAGCACGAGCTGCTTGCCCCGCCTCACGGGAAACGGATCGAACTTGTTGACGCCCAGGTGCGCAAGCAGCTGCAGGGCCTGCGGTCCGCGCAGATGCAGCTCTGCCATGTGGTAGGAGAGCTCGAGCAGCGCCACCCCTTCCTTCCACGCTCTCTGCTCGTCGCGCCAGTTGGTGAACTCCGGAGGGATCACGGGAAATGTGTAAGGCCCGAGCGGCGCGCGGCGAAGCAGGTTGACCGCGCCGCCCGCTTCGCTGAGGCGTTGCTCCAGGCTCAAGCCGCTGGAAGGGATCGTCTTCGAGGCTGTCATCACGTGTTCCCCCTGGTTGCGCGATATTCCAAATACCAGACGGTATCTAGATGCCAAGGAGTATATAAAGATCCTGAGGCGGCCGCTACTGGCACGCAACGCACGAGGCGGCGCGCAGGCTCGCGGCTACGGGATGGACGCGGTAGGTGCGGCTTTAACGCTCGCCGTAGGCGAGGTAGAGGGCGGTCAGGGTGACCTTGACGAGGGTTCCAACACCCGGCCGGTGGGTAAAAGCCGAAGACGAGCCGTAGGTGAGCTCGAACACCAGCCCACCCAGCACTTCCGGTGTGGCCGGCGCGGCACCTTCAGGAAACATCCGCAGCAAAATGCTGCCGAGTCCCTCGTACTGGCCCTTGAACAGGCGGGCGTGGCGGGCACCGAATGTCTGGTCGAGGCGCGCGCGTCGCATGAGCTCGAGGGCCAACACACCCCAGCTGCCGTCCCGTGCGCGGCTCGCAGCCCAGTTGCTGATGATCTCGATCATCCGTGGAGGGGAGTCGACACCCTCGAGGAGCCTGGCGATCTCGGGCACGTCCTCCGAGGCATGCTTCTCCAGCAACTCCAGGAAGATCGCCTCCTTGCTCTCGAAGTTCGAATAAAACGCGCCCTTGCTGAATCCCGCGTTCTCCGCGATCAGGTCGATCGAGGCATTCTCGTAGCCTTCCCGGGCAACCACCTCCCGCGCCGAGGTGAGTAGCCGGGACCGCGTCAGGGCCTGACTCTCCCCCCGTGAGAGGCGAGTGACGCGCGAACGGCCGGCCCCAGCCGTGCCGGTCTGTGTGGCCGATCCTTGAACACTCCGACGAGGCTTGGAACGCAGAACTCTGCTTTTCATCGCGTAAGGCTACCGCAGTCGACGCCGACCCTGCACCCCTTTATTGCCCGGACCGCCAAAATCGAATACCGTACGGTATCTCGATGCGCGACCCAGTACGCAAGTCCCTCCGCCCATCTCGAGGTCACACCCGTGCAACCCAGCGCTCCTGTCGCGACCCTGACCCGATTTTCGACGCAGCAGTATCAGCCGAGCCTGCGTTTCCCGCTATGGCTCGATTGTCTGCGCCGATTCTTCGGTGACGTCCAGGCGGCCGCAAGCGCAATGACCGGCTTTGACGCATGGCTACAGTCCATCTATGAGAATGACGTCGTGGTCACACGCATGTGTGCGGGGGCGCAGCGCATCGAGCACAGGGAAAGCCTGGTGGCAGCCGAGCATCGCGGTTACGTTCACGTCGTCTTCCCACTTGCGGGGTATTTCCACATCGACCAGGGTGGCAACTCGGTTGTCCTCGAGCCGGGCGACTGGGGGATCTACGATCTGTCCAGGAGCTTCCGCAGCCTCACGCGACGTCCCGTGGAACTGCTGGTATTGGCCGCGCCACGCGCAAGGATTCTCAGCGAGGGTGTTGATCTCGAAAGGATCATCGCACAACGATTCTCGTGTCGCGTAGGGGGCGCACGCGTCGTCAAGAACCTCATCTCGACGCTGCTGGAAGAGCAGCAGACACTGACTCCCGTACTGCGCAAGGGTTTTGCGATGTCGGCGCTGCAATTGACGCGACTGAGCATCGAGGAACTCGCGGAGAGGCGCTCGAGGGGGAGCGCAAGGCGCGCACTTCGCGCACGAGTGCAAGCGTACATTGCAGACCACTTGCGCAGTGGGGACCTGTCGGTTGAGTCGGTCGCGGAGTCCTGCGGTTGCAGCCGGCGCTACATTCACAAGATGTTCTCGAGTGGGAGGCAGACGGCCGGACAGTACATTCTGCAGTCGAGGTTGACGGGCACCGCCAGGGACCTGATGAGCCCCGAGCTGGCCCATCTGACCATCACTGACATTGCGGTGTCCTGGGGATTCCACAGCTCGAGCACCTTCAGCCGTGCTTTCCGCAAGCACTTCAAAGTCTCGCCGAGCGCCTACCGCTCAAACATCCAGCACGAGCCGGGCACTCCTCGACCGTGAGCAGCAGGGTAGAAACAGGGTGTTGGCCGCCCGCTCCTCGTCAGACAAGAAACAGTCTCTATGATCGGGTGTGCCTTCGACCACGTTGGTGAGGCATGTGCCACAGACTCCGGCCTCGCACGATCGGGGTACGTCAATCCCCATGCGGACCAGCGCATCGAGAGCCGACTCGTCCTTGCCCACGATCACAGTCCGCCCGCTACGGGCACTCACGAGCTCAAAGCTTTGTGTCTCATCGCGGGTTTCATTGGAGGGCGCCGCGAAGTACTCGAAGTGGACATTGCCAGCACCCCAGGCGTGCTCGCGCGCACGGCTGCGAACGAATTCGAGGAACCCGGGAGGCCCACACACGTATAAATGCCGACTCGCCTGGGGGTCCTTCAACACGGAATCGATATCCAACCTCTGAGAGGGATCGCCATCGTCAAAGTGGAAAAACGTGCTGTTGCAGTATTTCGAGGCGGCAATGCGTTCGCGGAACGCGGTGCGACCTTGTGTTTGAGTACAGTAGTGAAGCTCGAACGAGGCACCGGCGTGCGCCAGCTGTTCGGCCATGCAGATCAGGGGCGTGATGCCTATTCCGCCAGCGAGGAGCAGAGTGGCCTCCGCGGAAACCAGTGGAAAATGATTGCGCGGCTCAGAAATGCCGAGCATATCGCCTTCGTGAATGGTGGCGCAAAACCTCTCCGATCCACCGCGGGAGTTGACCTCACGCTGCACAGCGATGTGGTAGCGCCTGCTTTCGGACGGCAAACCGCACAACGAGTACTGGCGAGTGATCCCGCCCGGCAAATGCACATCAATGTGCGCGCCGGGTTGGAACGAAGGTAACCCGTCGCCGGCGGGATCCTCGAGCTCGAATCCAAAGATCCGCTCCGCCTCCTGCCACTTTCTGACTACCCGAACCCACCGGGCCATAAACATCCTTCACTGCTCCAACACGCCTGACGATAGTGAGCCCCCCGCCGTGTGTCCAGTCAGGAGCGGCCCCAGTGCACTTCAGGTTGATACCGGTGCACTCGAGGACAAAGCACGGCCCACAGGCCGACGTAGAGTCATCGCAGTCATGATTTAGGGGGAAGCGCTTGGACAATACATTGCTGGACCGAAATGGCCGCGCCTACGGCATGGAGGAACCTCACTTCGATCCGGTGCTCGTCCACGTGGGCCCACGGACTCCAGGAGGCGAGCTGCTGCGCCGCTACTGGCAACCGATCGCGCTGTCCTCCGACGCCACGACACTCCCGAAGTTGATCCGGCGCTTCGGTGAGGATCTCGTCCTGTTTCGCAATCAGCGCGGCGAGGTAGGCCTGCTCTATCCTCGTTGCGCCCACCGCGGCACGAGTCTCGTCTACGGACGTGTTGAAGAGGATGGGATCCGCTGTTGCTACCACGGCTGGAAGTTCGGGAACCAGGGTCACTGTCTGGATCAACCTTGTGAGCCCGGCGGCGGCCGCAACCGCGACCGCATCAGGCAACCCTGGTATCCGGTCGTGGAGCAGTTCGGCGCCATCTGGACCTACATGGGCCCACCGGACAAACAGCCGTTGTTTCCCGTGTTCTCCTGCTTCGAGGGCCTGCGCGCCGAGGAGACGATCGAGGCCGAATACTTCAGCTCGAAAGGCGAAATCCAACCCTTCCCCGTGGACCACAACTGGTTCCAGACCTTCGACAACGCCACCGACCACTATCACGTCGCGATATTGCACGCCAGGAATAGTGGCCCGCAGTTTCCGGACCCCCGCATTTCCACAAAAATCCCGGAAGAGATCTCCTGGAAGGTGGCGACCGACGGTCGCTCCATCCTGACCTTCAGCAAGCGGATCATCGAAGGAACCCGCGAAGCCTGGATGCGGATCGAGCAGGGCATCATGCCGAACATGCTCGCACTGCCGCCGTTCTTCGGCGACGGACCCTCGATGACCGTGACCGCCTTCATCCCGATTGACGACACTCACTTCGTCACCATCGACATCAACCGCAAGAGCGCTGCCTCCAACATCTACCCGACCGAGGTGGAAGGATGGGGTTTCGGGCCGGAACGCAAGATCTGGGGCGAGATGGATTTCGAGTACCACCAACGCCATCCGCTCGACTACGAGGCCCAGGCGGGGCAGGGCAAGATCACGTTCCACTCGCAGGAGCACCTGGCCTTTACCGACCGCGGCCTCGGGATGCATCGCCGGCTATTCAAGCAACAGTGCGAAACCGTCGCCAAGGGCGGCGACCCCATTGGAGTCGCCTTCAAGGAGGAGGACCGCCTCGTGAGCATCGAGGCGCGCTCGTGGACGGAGGCGGTTCAGGAGGAGGTGGCCAGATGACGCGCTGTCTCATCTTTACTCTGAGCGCCGTGTACTGGGTCAACATCGCAGTCGCACAAGTCAGCTCCGAGCAGGCGCCCGCCTCTGGTGAATCCTCTGCGACCGACGCGCTGAGCGAGGTCGTCGTGACCGCGCAGCGTCGCGAGGAAACCGTTCAAAAGTCCTCGCTCTCGATCAGCGTACTCCAGGGCGACGCGCTCCGGGACGCGGGCGTCACGCATGCCAAGGACCTGTCCGCACTCGTCCCCGGCCTGCAGATCGTAGCCGGTGGCAACACCCTACAGACCTACATCCGCGGCGTAGGTGATTTCTCGAGCAGCTCTCTCGGACAGTCCGCGGTCGCATACAACTATGACGGCGTCTACATCGCGGACACCGCGAGCGTGAGCCCGCTGTTCTACGACATCGCCCGTACCGAAGTGTTGAAGGGCCCGCAGGGGACTCTCTACGGACGCAACGCATCGGCCGGCGCCCTCAACCTGCTCACCAACCGTCCGGTGCTCGGCGAATGGTCGGCCGAAGGCGATTTCGAAGGCGGAAATTACAGCCTGGTCCACACCGGTGGAGCGCTCAACGTGCCACTGGGTTCGACTGCGGCGTTGCGAGGTGCCTTCAACTATGTCAAAAGGGACGGATACCTCACCGACGGAACCGATGACGACAATCAGCGAGGCGGCCGCCTCGAGTTCCTCGCAAAGCCGACTGATGCGTTCTCCATTCTCGTGGAGGGCGATATTGAGAATGTGAGCGGAGCAGGTGCGGGAGCCGTGCTCAACCCGGCGCAGCCCGGGAACACCCGCTTCACCGGAGCAGTCAACGCAACCAACAATGCAGCGCTGCTGGCAGTCTCATTCCTGCCTCCTTTCACCCCCGGGGCCGGGTTGCCGCCGGTCGGCTCGACCGGCCTGCTGCATGACTCTTACGTGGACAACACGCAGCGAAACGTCAGCGCTGAGCTGAACTACGACGCCGGACCGGTCACCATCACCTTTGTCCCCGCTTACCGCGCATCCGACAACAAGCTAGGTGACTACCTGGCGGGTGAGCCCTTCATGAGCCAGGAGCGCACGCGTCAGCAAAGTTACGAGCTGCGAGCCGCCTACGACAACAGCTGGCTCAATTCAGTCGCGGGAATCTATTACCTCGATCTCGACCAATACACGGCGGCCCAGATCTACGTGAGCCCGGTCCCAGGATTCATCACAGACCAGCATGCTTCCCTCGGTACCCGCAGCTACGCGCCCTTTGTCCAGGGCACGTTCCACATCACAGACCGCTTCCGCTGGATCGCAGGCGCCCGTTTCACGAGCGAGGACCGCTCGATTCAAGCCGTCCGAACCCTAGGGGGCGCGGCGGAGTTCTACTCGAGCACCCGATTCAACGCCTTCACCTTCCGGACGGGCGCCGAATACGATATTACCCCGGATAACATGGCCTACCTCACGATCAGCAAGGGCTTCAAATCCGGCGGCTTCAACATCTTCCAACCGACGGCGGGCTTCACCAATGTCTTCCAGCCGGAAACCCTGTACTCCTATTCGCTCGGCATCCGCAATCGTCTCTTCGAGAACCGCGTGCGCTTAAACCTGGAAGCGTTTTATTGGGACTACCGCAACAGTCAGCAGAACCATCTCGCCTTCGACCCGACCGGATCGCTGCAATTCCTGACATTCAACGCGGCATCGGCGACCCTTTATGGCTTCGACGCGGATTTCGCCGCCAAGGTTACGTCGCACGATTCCATCGGCGCGATCCTGTCCTATCTGCACTCAAAATTCGACGATTTCGCCTACCAGACCCCGCTGGCCGGATCGGTGGGCTGCGGCACGGGTACCCTGGCCAACGGCTTCATCCAGGTGGATTGCTCCGGCCGCCCCTTGCCCCGCGGCCCGATGTGGAGCGGGACCCTCAACTACCAGCACCAGGTCGACTTGGGCACCGGTGGCTCGCTCACTTTCAGCGCCGATATCAACTTTGCCTCGAGCCGCTACCTGGCCGTCGACTACATCGCCAACGAACTGGCGCCGGGCTACATCCGGGAGAATGCCAGCCTGACCTACTCTTTCCCTGGCGATCGGATCAGCGTCACGGCATTCGCCAAAAATATTGGCAACCGATTGGTACCGATCGGTGGCATTCAAGCCCCCTTTGCCGCGGGATTTGTCTACGAGACGGTCGATGCGCCGCGCACGTTTGGAGGCCGCATCCAGGTCCGATTTTGACGATCAGACCGGTACTTCCCCGCCGGTCGTGACCCGCTCGAGATACCGTAACGCGTCGTAGTCGCCGATGGCACTATGATGCGTGCAACGGTTATCCCAGACGAGCACCATGTGTTTGCTCCATCTCACGCGACAGGTGAATTCGAGGCGTGCGGCATGCTGGTATAGGAATTGGAGAAGCGGTCGGCTCTCTTCTTCCGTGAACCCCTCGAACCGCTGCGTGTAGGCCGCGTGCACGAACAAACCTTTGCGCCCGCTTCCTGGATGAGTCCGGATGACAGGATGCGTGACCTCGGCGTCGCCTTCAGCAAGGCTCAAGTCTTTCATCATGACGTTCGCCCGATCGATGCCCTGCGTGCCGAACAGGCGAGTCGCGCTATGCACGGCGCGCAGCTTGCCAAGCAGATCGCGCATTGCGGGGGAGAGCGTTTCATAGGCGAGCTGTAAATTCGCGAACGCCGTATCTCCACCGACCTCGGGTGCTTCAATGCAATGCATCGTCACCGTGGTCGGCGGTGTCTTCATGAAAGTGGAATCCGCGTGAAACCCTTCGCCCACATAACGGCGAGTCTCGCCAGGCTCCCTACGGATCACCTGGACGTCAGGATATCCCTCGACCCCAAACAAGTGCGGAATGTTCTGCAGTTGACCAAATATCTGCGCGAACTCCAGGTGGCGCTGCCTGGAAAACCCCGGCTGATCGCGAAAGAAGATAACCAGGTGGTCGAACAACGCCTGCCGGATCTCATCGCGAGCCTCATGACTGAGAGGCCTCGACAGATCCACCCCGCTGAGCTCCGCGCCCAACGCGCCGGTCAGCGGTTTCACCCTGAGAGTGCCGTACGTGTCCTCAGGTGCGACATCGCGCATGACTCGCATAGGATCCCTTGGATTTTGCCTTATTGCATATTCACATAAAAATGACAGTTTGTCAAAAAAGTAAATTCAATGAACGGGCGCAGGCCGTCATTCGATCAGGGAGACTTCCACCCGTGAACAAATGTAGCGATGCTCATGGCCATCGAAACCAAGCTTGCGAGGGTGCCCGCGATAGTCACCAACACCCAGATCTTGAGATGACCGAACCTTTCGATCATCTCGACTCTCAGCTCTCCTATCTCGGCCCTCACTTCTCCAATTTGGACCCGCAGCAGCTCCCGCAACGCTCCGAACTCCTTCGCCACCTCCGTCTTGAAGGAGTGGATGTCGACTATGAGGCCATCTACCTTTTCGTCCACGTCATCGGACTTACGGCCCAACTCCTGGACCTTGCCCTCCAGCGCCTTGACGCTTCCCTTGATCTCTCCTATGTCGGTGAAGGCACGCTTCACATCAGACTCCAGAGCCACGATCCGATCTTCGCTTACCACTTCTTGAGCCCTCGCGACCGCTGCACCCATCGCTCCCACTCCATTGTCGAATTGCTCCTGCCAAGACAGCTTAGGCGCAATGCGAGGTGCGAGGAAGTGGCCAAAACAAGGTATTTAACGCAATTTATCGGAGGCCGAGCGTGCGTTGTAAGTCGTAACTCAACACGTGAGAACTCCGCGTGCGAGATCCCACGCGTTTTCCGACGCTCAGTGTGCCATCGTTTCAGCGTGCGTCATTCAGGGGAAGGCCAGGTCACTTCCGTACCTAGGAATTCCGTTTCCAGAACAGCTTATCGAGCTTGGCTTCATACCGATGATAATCAAGATATCTGTAGAGCTCAGCGCGACTCTGCATGAGGTCAACGACGTTCTTCTGCGTACCGTCACGACGAATAGCCTCGTACGTCTTCAGTGCGGCAGCATTCA
>DAITMW010000129.1:17494-18921 GCA_036834945.1 Steroidobacteraceae bacterium | reverse complement strand
ACCCGGGTGACGCGCGCCTGAAGAGGCGCGCTCACCCAACCCAGAATCAACAATAGTGCTGCGGAGAAAACCCGAACCGTGTTCTGCATGCCACGCAGATTAACACGGCGCCGCTTCCGATCTTACTTAACGGTGTACCCGCGTGCGTCCAGGCAGGCGCCGATGGCTCGACGATAGTCGTCGGCGGTACCCTGCGTGTTGGTCGAGCGAGTCGGGTCGAAACCCGTCTGCGCGACGGCCCACTTGTGACACTCGAAGCGGTCATTCGATGTTTGCTCGTCGCTCTGACCGTTCTTCGGATAGACGTAGATATCCGCGGCTCCGCCAGAGCCCTCCGCGACGGCGTCGTCGTTCGACACGACGCCGTTGTCATCGGTGGACGAAGAGGATTCGCTTTCGTCCGTGCCGGCGACCGGCGGCGGATCCGAAGCCACGTAGCCGTTATAGGACGGGTCCCACAGGTAGTAGGCGTTGTCGTAGTAGTAGTACGGCACGCCGCCCCAGTAGTACGTCGCATAGCCTATCGGCAGTACCGGGAGGAACCAGGCAAAACCGGCGCCGTAATGCACTCCGGGCCAGAACCGGCCGTGAAAGTAGCCGCCACCCCAGTACCGGCCAGTACCGCCGGCGTAGCCGCCGTGGAAGCCAGGCCGTCCGCCGTGCCAACCGTAGCTACCCCCACGGAAGCCAGGGGACGCGGTGTGCCCGCCATAGAGGTGACCGCCACCGGCAACGAAGTGATTCGACTGGAATCCCGCGCGCGGCTGAAAGTGGGCTCCGCCGACTACGCTATGGCCGCCACTGAAGTGGGCGCCACCCGCGTTGAAGCGAGCGCCGGCTCCTCCGAAATGCGCGCCACCGCCGCCGAAACGCGCGCCACCGCCGCTGAAGTGCGCGCCGCCGCCAGCGAAGTGGCCACCGCCACCTCCGCCAAAATGCCCACCACCGCCTCCGCCGAAGTGTCCGCCGCCACCCCCTCCGCCCATATGTCCGCCGCCGCCGCCGGGGCCAGCTTGAGCTGCACCGGTGCCGAGGACAAAGGACGCGGCCGCGACCACGGCCAGTCCCCTGAGGGTCCGGCCCCAAAATCCTGTCTCTGTCATCTTGCTCATCATGGTGGCTTCACTCCGTCGCTGCGCGCCTTGCGGACGCACGCGCGGCATAAACTCTTTACTCGATTAGACGCTCTGCAACAGCCCTCGTTCAAGCTCTGGAACATCCGACCACCCTTCTATATGGCCGCTCGCTGGGGACTTTTCCAGTGCCTGTCCAGTGCTCCTTACCGCTAAGTAACGCTGGCGCACCCCTGGCGATGACAGGAAGCGTTTGTCATAAGCAATTCTCAGCCATTACGTCCGTTCCGCAGACGGTGACTGAATGCCGGATGAACCGGGAAGTTAAAGAGAATTAATGCGCTGTTGATTCGC
>DAITMW010000129.1:0-17394 GCA_036834945.1 Steroidobacteraceae bacterium | reverse complement strand
CCGCGACCTTGGATCTCTGGCCAGTCGTGGAGCCGATCCACCATACTGCGCCTTCATCAGGGCGCGCCGGGGAACCCGGACGCCGTTGAACCGTATCTACGAATGAGTCTTACCGAGGTTCTATCATGACACTCACCGTCTCCATCGGCCCGGTCATTGCGCTGATCGCCGGCATCCTGATCCTGGTCGCGCCGCGCCTGCTGAACTACATCGTGGCGATCTACCTGATCCTGGTCGGCCTGCTGGGCCTGTTCGGCAGCCACGGTGGGATACACATCTAGGCCTTCAGTGAGAACGGCGTGAAATTCGTGTCGCGATCGTAGTAGTCCTCGTGCTCCACACGCTTGAGGAAAGCAACAACCTGGTACGTCAGGGGCGTCGCGACCACTTCCCACCCTGACTTCAGCACGTACTGGGTCAGGGTGACCGTCACCAGCTCCTGCGTAGGCCACAGGCCGGTGAAGGCAATCGTATAAAACAGCGCCGAGTCGACGAGCTCACCGCACAAGGTGGAGCCGATGACCCGGGTCCACAACCAGCGACCATTGGTCCACAACTTCATCTTCGCCAGCACGAAGCTGTTGACGAAGGAGCCGCACCAGAAGGCGATGATGGAGGCCATCACGATGCGCGGCGTGTTGCCGAAGATCTCCTGCACCGCGGGCTGATTGTTCTTCCAACCCTCGGCCGGCGGCAGGTGCACGATCACGTAAGCCATGAACGAGGCGAACACCAACGCCGCGAAGCCGCTCCAGACGACACGCCGGTCGCGGGCGTACCCGTAGACCTCGGTCAGGATGTCGCCGAACAGGTAGGAGATCGGGAAGAACAGCACCCCGGCGAGAAATGTCACCGGACCGAAGACAGGAACGTGGATCGTGGTGACTTTGGCCGGACCGATGAGATTCGCGCACAGCAGGACACAGACATAGGCCCCGAGGATGAGGTCGTAGTACTTGTAATGCTTCATGAGCCGGAAGGCAGCATCAGGCGGCCGGAAAGTCGGCGCGCCATTCTATGGGAGGCTCAGCTGGTCTGCGACTCGCGTGTGCGCGCCCGGTACCAGCACCAGCGGTTGCCGCCCATTCTCTTGGCCTCGTACAGGGCCAGGTCGGCCGATTTGTAGAGGCGGTCCTGCGCCGTTCCATGTTCCGGATAGACAGCCACCCCGATGCTGGGGCTGGTCCTGACGCTGGCGCCGTTGACGACCACCTCGAGCGCGAAGTTGTCGACGATGCGCTTACAAACGGCCTCGATATCCGTCGCGGCCGGATTCTGCGTCAACAACACGGCATACTCGTCGCCGCCCAGTCGCGCGACGCAATCTGACTTGCGCACCGCGGCCTGCAGGCGGATCGCCGCTTCGATCAAGAGCGCATCGCCCACATCATGGCCCAGGGTATCGTTGATCTGCTTGAGGCGATCGAGGTCGATCAACAGCAACGCGAAGCGGCCGTTCTGCAGTCCCGAGAGCACCAGCAGCTCGCGGAACTCCTCCATGAACATGCGGCGGTTGGGTAATGCCGTGAGCGTATCGTTGTAGGCGATCTGTTGCAGCTGACGCTGACTCTCGCGCAACTCGGCCGTGCGCTCCACCACCTGCCGCTCCAGCTCGCGGCGCGCCCTCCGCAGATACAACGTTCGTACCTGCACGAACGTCGCAATCAACGCAAAAAATACGATGCCTGCGAAAATACGGAATGCGATTGTCTGATACCACGCGGGCAATACCTGGATCGGCACCGTGAGATCGGTGTCGGCCCAGACCCCGTCGCGATTGGAGCCGCGCAGGCGCAGAGCATAGTCGCCGGGCAGCAGGTTCGTATAAGCCGCGAGGCGCCTGTTGGGCTCGGTCTCGATCCAATCCGTATCGAACCCGTCCAGCCGGTAGGCATAGCGATTGCGCTGCGGCGCCGAGTAGTCGAGAGCGGCGAACTCCACCGCGATGCTGTTCGCACCCGGATTCACGACCAACGGCACGACGTGCTCGCTGTTGAAATTGCTCGCCGGTACGCGCTTGCCGCCGATGCGGACATCGGTAACGACTATCGGCGGGTGATAGCTCCAGAGTGTCAGTTTCCGCGGCTCGACGATGATCAGACCGCCGACGGCCCCGAAAAGCAACTCACCCTCCGCGGTGGAAGCGCCGGCACCCGCCCAGTGATTGGCGATCGGCGCGCCCTCCGCGCGCCGCAGACTCCGTATCGCGAAGGACAGCGGATCAATGACCGCGAGTCCGTCATCCGTACTCGCCCAGATCTGTCCCTGCGCGTCCTCGAGGAGCTTGTCGACATTCTCGCTGGCCAGGCCCTGGCGTGTGCCGAGACGAATGAAATGAGGCTGGCCATTGCGCTCACGGCCGTCCATCACATCGATGCCGCCGCCGAGCGTGCCTACCCACAGACGCCCGCGCCGATCGGTGAGCAGTGTTGCCACGTAGCCCGCCGACAACGCGCTCTGCTCCTGCGGCTCGGGGAAAATGCGCTCCACCGCGTGCGTAACGGGATCGACGCGATTGAGTCCGTTCTTGGTGCCGACCCACAAGGAGCCACCGCGCCCGGACTCTATGACCGTTACCCGCTGATCGGTGAGGCCGTCGACGGCGCCGCCTGCGGCGACGGGATTGCCCCTGGAGTCCAGGCGCAACGACCACAGGCCATCGAATCCGCCGACCCACAACACGTTCTGCTGCAAGTGCAAGGTCCACACTGCCGCGCTGGCATCATGTTGGGGCACGGACAAACGCACGACGCCGTGCGCGAGCCGGTCGGCACGATACAGGCCCTGCTCCGTACCAACATACACGTCGCCCAACGGCCCCAGTAGCAACGCGTTGACATAGTCCTTGGGCAAGGCTGTAGTTGGATGCTCGGGATCGGGCCTGAGCGCCGCGACACGCAGGCCGTTGGGATCGACGACGTCGATGCCGTTGCTGCCGAGACCCAACCAGATCCTGCCACCGGGCATGGACAACACGGAGTCCACGTCCGGATCCGACAGACTGGCCGGCCGGCTCGAGCCACCAAACACGGTGAAGATCGCCGCCTGACGCGAGTTGTAACGGCTGATGCCGCGGTTGGTGCAGATCCACACCAGGCCGGATCGATCGATGTGCAGCGCCTGCACCGTATCGTCCGCCAGACTCGACAACAGCGTCGGATCGTGCCGGATGCGGCGGGTGTGGAAAGTCGCCGTGTCCACCGACACGATGCCGTGGCCGTCCGTACCGAGCCAAATCGTGCCGGGGCGGACTTCGGCGATCGCGTGAATCCCTTCCGTCTGCAGAGTGGACTCCTGCCCTTCGCTCTCGAGAACGGCGCGCACGGTGTGCTGCTTCGGATCGATGATGTAAGCACCCTGGCGCACAGTGCCTACCCAGATGCGCCCCGCGCTGTCCTGAAGGAAATTCCAGGGCACAGCCACTTTTCCGGTGGGCAGTCCGAGCGAGACTGCCGTGAAGCGATCCGCCCGGGCCTCACGCCGGGCGAGGCCAGCCGCCGTGCCGACCCACAGCGTGCCCTCGCTGTCACGAAACAGGGAACGGATGCGATTGTCGGGCAGAGAGCCGGGATCAGCGTCGTCGTGGCGCAGATGGTCTATCCGGCCGGTGTCGGTGTGCAGGTGATCCAGACCAGCGTCGGTCGCGACCCAGACGCCTCCGGCTCCGTCGTCAACAATGTCGCGCAGGCTTGCGTTACTGAGCCCCGAGGAGCCCGCCGGGTAGGTGACGAACCGATCACGATCCCGATCGTAGCGAGCCAGGCCGCCCGAATTGGTCGCGATCCACAGGCGTCCGAAGGTATCGGTGTGCAGCCGCTTGATCACGTTATCCGGCAGCGTGCCCGGAATCGTCGGATCGGCCTTGTAGCTGCGGAAGTGGTAGCCATCCCACCGCGCCAGGCCATTCTGGGTTCCGACCCACAGAAAGCCCTCGCCGTCCTCGGCCAGCGCGGTCGGAGCAGTCGAATTCGGGAGCTCGTTGTCGCGTGCCAGATGCTCGAATACAACATCGGCCAGCGCGCTCCAACGTGCTGTAGCGACGGGGGAATCCGGGATGGTAGGGAGGACCTGGGCGGCTGCTCCCCAACACACTGCGGCCAGCAGCGATGTCAGGGTCGCCAGGAACCAGCCAGTCAGTTTCATGAGCGCGCGCATAGGCTGGATCACGTCCCTCGATCTTACTACCGAAGCCCTGGGCGCCGGATGGAGACACCCGTAAGATGTGTCCTACATCACGACGTCTCAAAGTGACGCATCAGGTCACCTATCGAGGTCTTAAGCTAACCGCGGCCGGCGGTGCACAATGGGTTCCGTGGTTTGAAATGCGACCGGGTCGACCCCATGTGGTTTGACATAGGTCGCGATGGTTGCGACGGCAGGCGAGCCTGCAGGAGCGGACATGATGAGCAAAGCGGCAAAGATCCTTCGTAGTTCTTTGATATTGCTCGCCTTAGGGGCAGCGGTTCCAGCGGTGTGGGCCGTGGAGGCCTCCCCGGCTAAAAGCCAGTTCAGTGTTCCTGTCCAACCCGCGGACACTCCCCCTACGCCTCGTTTGCTGGATCTGAAAGCGCCTGACGTCAAGGACGTCATGACGCCCGATGAGATGGCGAGCATTCTGACCCCGCCGGACGAATTCGAGGTGCTTGCGCCCGAGACGGTGGCGGTCCACGGCGCGACGTACGTGCCATATGTACCGAGTGGTTTCGGCGCGCTCTATTGGGCCGCGCTACATCCCTTCAGCGCCTGGCGCATCCTGGCCCCGGTGCAGTAGCCCTCAGATCGAAGTCGCCGGCGCCACCTGGCCGGCGACTTCCCCAAATCCGATCCGCGCAAATCCGGTGCGTTCGCACCAGCCGCGAAAGATCACGCGATCTCCATCAGCGAGAAATGTCCGGGTCTCACCCGAGACCAGCGTGATAGGGCGCTTCCCTCCCTGACTCAACTCGAGCATCGACCCCTCTTCTCCCATCGCCGCTCCGGACTGGGTGCCGCTGCCGAGCAGGTCTCCCGGCTCGAGGTTGCAACCATTCACGGTGTGATGCGCTATCAGTTGCGCGACGGTCCAATAGGATTCCCGGAAAGTGGATTGCGACAAGCGCTCCGGGGCCGCTCCGGAAGCGCGCATCCGCTCGGTCTCCAACCAGACTTCGAGCTGCACGTCGATGGCTCCGGTCTCCCGCATCTGCGCGCTATCGAGATACGGCAACGGTTGCGGGTCCGCCGGGGGGCGCGTCCATGCGGCACGGAACGGAGCCAGGGCTTCGAGGGTGACGATCCACGGCGAGATGGTGGTTGCGAAATTCTTGGCCAGGAAGGGTCCCAGCGGCTGGTACTCCCAGGCCTGGATGTCCCGTGCCGACCAGTCGTTCAACAGGCAGAGGCCAAAGACGTGGTCGGCAAACTCGTCCACCGGCACACGACGCCCGAGCGTATTACCGCTGCCGATGAAGATTCCTACTTCCAACTCATAATCGAGGCTGCGCGTCGGCGCCAGAGACGGTTGTGACTCACCCTTCGGCATCACCTGCCCCACGGGCCGCTCGAACTTCTGCCCTGACACCCGCACGGAGGAGGCCCGGCCGTGGTAACCGATCGGGACCCACTTGTAGTTGGGCAACAGCGGATTGTCAGGTCGAAACAGCCGGCCCACCGCGGTCGCGTGGTGGATCGAAGTATAGAAGTCCGTGTAGTCGCCTATCTTCGCAGGCACCGCATATTCCGCTTGTCGCTGTGGCACCAGCGCCGCGCGCAGCCGCTCGGCGTGTGGAGAATCGGCGCGCAAGACTTCTGACAGGAACGCCCGCATCGCGGTCCACGCCTCGCGTCCCAATGCCATGAACGAGTTGAGTGTCGGCTCGGTGGCACAGGCTGCCAGGGCTTTTGCGGCACGGCCGGTCGGCAGCTCGCGCAAGGCCGACGCGCCCAGGTCCAGAATCTGGTCCCCGATCGCCACGCCGGCGCGCCAATGCTCAGCACTGCCCGAGCGTCTGAACACGCCGAAGGGCAGATTCTGGATGGGAAAATCGGCGTCGGTCCGGTTGGCCGAGCCAACCCAGCTGCGCAGCGCCGGGTCGTGTGTTGAATTGACTTCGATCATGGTCGAGTTCCGTCAGGGTTTGCGGCTATCGAAGTGGCTATGCAGACCTTGCCAACACTTCGCGTAGTCACGCTGCAGTTGCGGGGAGACCATCGCGAAGCGCGTGGGCCGGATGACCGTACGCGTCTCGAACATGAACGCCATGGTGTCGGTGATGTGATGAGGCGTGGAAGTGTCCGCGTTCACGGCTTTCTCGAAAGTCGCGGCGTCGGGACCATGTCCGGTCATACAGTTGTGCAGCGAGGCGCCACCGGGGACGAAGCCTTCGGCCTTGGCGTCGTACATTCCCGTGATGAGCCCCATGAACTCACTGGCCACATTGCGATGAAACCACGGCGGGCGGAAGGTGTTCTCCATCGCGAGCCAGCGTGGGGGAAACACTACGAAGTCGAGATTGTCGACACCGGGCGTATCGCTCACCGATTGCAACACCAGGAGAATCGACGGGTCCGGGTGGTCGTAACTGATCGAGCCAATGGTGTTGAAAAGGCGTAGATCGTATTTATACGGCGCGTTATTGCCGTGCCAGGCCACCACGTCGAGCGGTGAGTGATTGATCCGCGCCGACCAGAGCTGGCCGGAGAACTTCGCCACCAGCTCGAGCTCATCGGTGCGGTCCTCGTACCATGCCACCGGTGTTTGAAAATCGCGCGGGTTGGCGAGGCCGTTGGAGCCGATTGGTCCGAGATCCGGCAGGCGCAACGGCGCGCCGAAGTTCTCGCAGATATAACCGCGTGCGGTGAGATCCGGCAAATCCACACGAAACCGCAGCCCACGGGGAATCACCGCGATCTCCTGCGGCTCGAGCTCGATCAACCCGAGCTCAGTGGCGATTCGCAGCCGCCCCTGTTGCGGAACGATCAGCAACTCCCCATCGGCGTCGTAGAAGAACCGGTCCGTCATCGCGCGGTTCGCCACGTACCAATGGATCGCGCAGCCCACGTGCGCCTCGGGAGAGCCGTTACCGCCTATGGTGCGGATTCCGGCGATGAAATCCGTCGGCTCGGACGGGATGGGTATCGGGCTCCATCGCAACGGATTGGGCGACGGTGAGATCTCATCGAAGCGATTCGTGAACATGCCGTCGGCATCCCGCCGGAACTCGCCGTGTACCGCCGCGGGCCGGATGCGGTAGAGCCAGCTACGCCTGTTCGAATGTCGGGGCGCTGTGAAAGCGGTACCGGAAAACTGCTCTGCGTAGAGGCCATAAGGACAACGCTGCGGAGAATTGCGCCCCTGTGGAAGGGCTCCGGGCAACGCTTCCGTCGCGAAATGATTGGCGAAGCCACTTTGATAACGCACACCGACACCGCTCATGGCGCGGCCTCCTGGCTGGCACTGCCCTCGGAAAGGAACCTTATCATGGCATATATAGTTGCGTACGCAACCATTTCGTCCGATGATTGCCGCACGATGGAACAGCGACGCACCACTACCCCCACGCCCGCGCTGCAGTTGGGGGATTTCGTGCCTTTCCGGCTGAACCGCCTCGCCGCCGAGGTGAGCGAGCACCTTTCCGCCATCTATCGTGAGCGATTCGAGCTGGATGTCGCGGAATGGCGTGTCATGGTCACGTTGGGGCCAGAGCGAGGCTGCACGGCGCAGTACATCGCTGCCAGCACCCGGATGCACAAGACTCGCGTGAGCCGTGCTATAGCGCACCTCGAGCACAAGGGCCTCGTGGCGCGCGTGTCGAGCTCAGAAGACCGGCGCGAGATGGAGCTGCGGCTCACGAAGGCGGGACAGCGGATGTACGCGGAGTTGGTTCCGCTCGCTCTCGAGCGCGAAAGAGCGCTTCTCGCCTGCATGACCAAAGAGCAGTTGCGCGCCTTTACCGGCGGCCTGGATCGTCTAGAGACGTACCTGGGATTGCGCAAAGCCTCCGGCGACTGAATCAGGCGCGACCTGCGCCAATTCGAGTCATAATCGCGGGTTATGAAGACAACCGTGAAGCAGGCTGCGCGGATCGCGGCGGCGACAGCAGCCGTGGCCATAGCATTGACGGGTGGGACGCGTGCCGCGGATGCGCCAGCGCCAGCCCCCACTATTCCCGTCGCCAAGTCCGCGGACCTGATCATCAACGCGAGCCCTACCTCCGACGGACTGGAGCTGCACATCCTGCACGCCGCCAACCAGATTCCGATTGACGGGCGGGATGTGACGGCGACCGTCGATGGCAAAAGCCAGCCGCTCACGGTCGGGAAAGAAGTCGGGACCTTCCTGGTTCCCGCCAAGGACCTCGGTGAAGGCGAGCGGCAGCTCGAGATCACCGTTGCTCACGATGGTATCCGCGAGATCCTCTCGGGCAAGGTCGAAATACCCAAGAGCAGCACAGGCGGCGCCCCTTGGGACAGCACCCGCAAACAGATGCTGTGGTGGGTCCTCAATATCGCGGTGGTGCTGATCGCGGTGCTCGCATTCTCGAAACGCAGCTCGACCCCGCCGCCGAAAGACTCGGAAGAGGACGAATAGCTAGAGCACTATGAAGTAGTGGATCCGGTTCGCACCCGGAATCTTCTCCGCCACACCCACGAATACGTGGCGGCTCATCCACTCGTGCGGCCCTTCCGGCGCGTCGAACTTCGGACTGACACGCATGTAGTATTCGTCGGGCCGCACCGGCTCGTTGCGCGACATCTTCGCCATCGCCTCCTCGCTTCCCCAACGGTAGCCGCGGTTCTGCATATAGATGATCGCGCCGTCGTCGGCCTCCAGAAGGTAGCGGGCGTCGAAGTCGATCACGCCGTTGGGGCGCACCAGCGGGAAGTCGCCGCCGGACATCGGAATCACGCGGCCATTGAGACGGGGGCCTTCAATTTTGCCCGAGGCGGCGTAGACCGCCGCACGGGTAGCGCCCACGGAGGTCGGTTTAACCCAGTGCAGACCGGCGAGCTCGATCGAAATGGTGAAGGCGTGCTCGAGCTTCGGCAAAAACGGATGAGTCGTCACGGTGCGTGCTCCTCGCGAGGCCCCTAGCCCCTGGGCACATCTTCCGCACGGGACGCAAGGAGCGCTCGACTATGCGTGTAATTGCGCGAGGCTCAGGAGTACCTCAGGTGGGCCGGAACCCGATGCGGAAGGCGCCCCAGTGCCGCCCGCGCACGAAGATCGGCGCCGACAGGTCCTTGATCAACATGAAATTGCCGCCGCCCATGTTGCGTCGGTAGGTCTGCAACAGGAAACGCTTCGTGTTGTGGGCGACTTTCTTCACCGCGCGATCGTTGTAGACCCGGCGATTGCGACAGTGAGCCGCATTCCACACCGGATCGCTGCCCTGGGGCTGGCGGTAGTTGGGATTGTGGGTCGGCAGGTAGCCGCCCTTCGCCCAAGCCACGCAGAACACGATGCGGGGATCGGACTGTTGCAACGGATCCTGGATCGGAGGCAACAGGTGATCGGTGAAGCGAACGTACTCGGTGAGATATTGCTTGGGGTTCGTGCCGGGGATCTCGCGATAGCGCTCGTCGAACAGCTGCGCCTCGGTGATCTCGCCACGCGCGATGGCGGCCTCGAACTCGGTGCTGATCCGGTTCGCGGTGTCGATACCGGTCTCGATGATCGGCGTATCCGCCGTAGCCACTCCGCTCTCGGCGATGTACTCGATCAGCGTCTCACTCAACGTCAGGAGACCCTCGACCCGCTTGTCTGCCTGCGTGAGGTTGGCGGAGGATAGCTGTACACCGCTGGACAGTTGCCCCAACTCCGCCAGCGTCACGTCACAGGCTTCGAGGTTGCCGGCGGCCGATGAGGCGATGGCGTCGATCTCACGCCCCACTGTCCCAAAGGCCTCGTGCGAGCGGATGATCACTCCGTTGACCTGATCAACACTGGTGGCAGCCTGGGCGGCGTGTTTGGTGGATGCGCCGCTTTCCGTCACGAGAGCGCTGATCTGCTCGCCGAGCGCTCGCACACTCCCCGTGATCCTATCGGTCGCCGTTCGTGTCTGGTCAGCGAGACTTTTCACCTCGGCGGCTACGACCGCGAATCCGCGTCCCGCCTCCCCAGCCCGGGCCGCTTCGATCCCTGCATTGAGCGACAGCAGCTTGGTCTGTTTGGCGATGGTCTCGATGGCGCCGGCGACCTCACCGATCTGCTTGACCACGGGAGTGAAGGAGTTGAGGCGCTCCTCGATTTTCTTGACCGCGATCGTGAGGTGGTTGATGTGCTGCATCGCACTGCCCATCAGGGCGCGGGATTCAGCGATTTCGGTGCCGGCCATGGAAGCGGCGTTCTGGGCTTCGCGGGCGGCCCGGTCGATCTCCCGGTTGCCCGACACCATCGTCTGGGCGGACTGCTCCAACTCCTCGAACTGTGCCGCCTGGTTGGAGATCCGGGTCGTCACTTCCTCTAGATTGCCGGCGATGTCGGCGACCTCGACCCCCAAGGTACCGATCCGAGCGGCGAGCTCGGCTACCAGGCGCGTACTGTCGATCTCGTCCCCGCTCATGTTGCCCCTTGCGCTGCACAGCGCTGACCCATGTTATCGGGTGTTATCGGCAGCTCAACGATCTTTCATGAGAAAGGTTTCGCCGCCCTGTCGCAAGTGTTCGACGGATGGAACACTTCAGGGGCTCGAGGTGAGCGCGCGGATGAACTGATGGAAGAATTCGTTTCCCTTGTAGAAAGAGTCCACGCCGAGGCGCTCGTCCTGGCCGTGCGCCCGCTCGTTATCCTTGTCGTTGGCCACACCGGTGATGATGTACGTCGGCATGCCAGCGGCGCTGGTGAAGACTCCGTCCGAGGCGCCTACCGACATGTTGGGCACCACCTTCAGGCCGGGCCACTCGCTCGCTACCAGCGACTCCAGCGGTTTCATGATCTCGGGATTCAGCGGTGGCGGCGGATAGCCCTTGCGGTCGGAGCCTTTATCCTGCGCTTGGCCGTTGTCGTCGATCCAACGGACCTTGATGCGCGGATCATCGACAACCTTGGCGAGTTGCTGCCGGACTTCCTCGGGCGAGTGCCCGGGGAGGATGCGGCAATTCACAACGGCGGCCGCTCTCTGTGGCAGAGCGTTGTTTGCGTGACCGCCCTCGAGACGGGTAGCCACACATGTCGTATGCATCATGGAGTGGTCGGCCGGCGCACGGGACAGGCGGGCGATCGCCTGCGGGTCCGGCGGTGTACGCAGAATCGCGCGCATGTCGGCGGCCCGTTGACCCGTCTCGATGGTCGCCATCTGCTCGTAGTAGGCGCGCGTGACGGTGTTGAGCTCGAACGGAAATTCAAACTTCGCGATCCGCCCGAGACCCTCCGCCAGCGCATAGATGGCGTTGTCGGGTACGGGCAGCGAGCTGTGGCCGCCCGGGTTGGTCACCATCAGCTGGAAGTCTCCGTAGACCTTCTCGGTGCCACCGAGCTCGTACGACAGCGGCTTGCCATGCTCGGTCACGACGGAGTAGCCATCGTGGTTGATGACGTATTGCGCATCGATGAGATCGCGATGGTTCTTCAACAGCCAGTCGACGCCATTGGCGGTCCCTCCCTCCTCGTCCGCGGTGAGCGCCAGGATGATGTCACGGTCGGGTTTGAATCCGGCCTTCCTCAGGCGGATCAGCGTCGTCACCATGATGGCATCGCCGTCCTTCATGTCCTGCGTGCCGCGTCCGTAGAAGTAGCCGTCCTTCTCGATGAACTTGAAGGGATCGGTAGTCCAGTCCTCCCGCCGGGCCTCCACCACGTCCAGGTGTCCGATCAACAACACCGGCTTGTGTTGGCCACTGCCGTGCAGGCGCACGACGAGATTCTTCTTGCGCGGGTTCGGGCCGAGCAAGGCCATGTCGCTCTCGGGAAAGCCGGCGGCGCGGAAGCGCTTCGCCATGGCTTCGGCGGCGGTGGTGACATTGCCGACCGAGTCGGTCGTGTTGATCTCGATCAGTTCCTGGAAGATCGAGCGAACCAGGGCTCGTGGGGATTCGTCTGACTGTGCTTGCACGCTGGCGGCGCCCAACAGCGCCGCCACCATCCATCCTACCGAACGTAGATCCATTTGGTGTGGCCCCCGGAAGATGCGGCCTCTTTCAGGCCGTTTTCCGCGAGGCTATACGAGCGCCGCCGTGGACCGCAAGGCGGATCCTCCGGGAGCGACTCGCGCAGGTACATCCCGTCTACGGGAACCGCACTGTGGAAGTAGCGTTCAAGAAGGGAAGGAAAGCGAAACCATGTTGGAAAGCGCATCGTAGCTCCCCTGCGGGACTCATCCGACTCTCGTGTGGACCGCCGACACTTTGCGACGCCAAGGGCGTTTTGAACAAACACACCCTCTAAAGGCGGGTTTAGGAAAGCTTTACGGGCGCGGCGCGGGGTCGGAGCGGCCGGCGCAAATTATGGGAAAGTGTGACGCCGGACCGGCTTTGCCGCTGGACGATCGGATAATACGGGGACGGACATGGACGGTGAAATGAAGTTCCGCGGGCCAAGGGGCACCGCATGAGTGCTGCCAGGCTCGAAGAGACGGCGGCTTTTCCGTTCATTGAGGTCTCCGGCACCCCCCGCAACGCCGGCCTGCAGTACGGGCGCAAGGCTGCCGGCCGCATTCATCGCAGCATCGAGATCTATCGCGGCGTGTTCGCCGCGAAAGGCGTCGACTGGGATGAGGCCCGGACGGCCGCCGTCCGCTTCGCAACCCGCATCGAGCAAGCCTACCCCCGAATGGCCGAGGAAATGCGCGCCATCGCCCAGGGCGCCGAAGCGCCCTTCGAGGACATCGTCACCATCAATGCCCGTAGCGAATTACTGCACGGTAGCTTCGGCAAGCCACGCGAAGATAGCGACGACATCGATGGCTGCACCGGCGCCGTCGTACTGCCTTCCACAACGCGCGAAGGGCACATGATTCATGCTCAGAACTGGGACTGGCGCGACGAATGCGTCGAGTCCTCGATCGTGCTGAAGATCGTGCCTGACGTCGGTCCGAGCATGCTCGTGTTCGGTGAGGCCGGCGTCATGGCATCCGTGGGCCTCAACAACGCCGGACTGGCGGTCACCAGCAACCATCTGGAGTCCGATCGCGACGGCAAGGGCGAGGGCATCCCCAACCCGGTCGTCAGACGCCAGGTGTTGGCACAGCGTGACCTCGGCTCCGCCATCGAAACCGTACTCGAGGCGGAGCGCAGCACCTCCATCAACTTTCTCATCTCCCACCGCGAGGGTGAGGCGATCGACCTGGAGGCGACTCCGGAGCAGGTGTATTGGCTGACGCCGGAAGACGATCTCCTCGTGCACGCGAATCACTTCGTCTCGACGACTGCCCGAGTTGCCGTGCGCGATGTCGGGCTTCTGACGAACGCCGATTCGCTCTATCGGGATAGCCGCGTACGACGCTACCTTTCCAGGGATCGCGGCCGCGTCACGCTCTCGACGATCCAGGCTGCGTTCCAGGATCGCTTCGGCGCCCCGAGAGCGGTGTGCCGCTCCCCGATCCCCGGAAAAACCGCGGCGACCATCGCGACCATCATCATGGATACGACCGCACAGATCATGTGGGTCGCTCCACGCCCCTACGGCATCCACAAGTTCACCGAGTATCGGCTTCCGTAGCGTCTTTCCGGCCTGTAACCTCAGGCCGCATGGGCGACGCCACCACCTATTATCAAGCTACCGCGACGGAGTCATTCCCAAGCGCGCCACCCCTGACGGAGCCGGTCACGGCCGATGTCTGTGTGATCGGCGGTGGCTATGCCGGACTGTCGGCTGCGTTACATCTCGCCCGTCAAGGCGCCTCCGTCACACTGCTCGAGGCGTCCCGAATTGCCGATGGCGCCTCCGGTCGCAATGGCGGCCAGGTCCACAATGGCTTTCGCCACGACTCGCACTGGTTTGAATCCCGGCTGGGCGCGGACTTCGCCCGCCAGATCGGCCTGCTCGGCAACGAAGCCCGCGAGCATCTCGACTGGCTGATCGGCACCTACCACATCGACGCGCAATATCAGCCAGGGCTGCTGCACCTGTGTCATAAGCGAAGTTATGTCGCTGAAGCGCGGGCTCACGTTGACGAGGTCATGAGCCGTCATCCCGAGGCGGGACTCCGATTTGTGGATCTCGAGGAAGCCCGCGGCCTCGTCAGTAGCAATGACTACTATGGCGGCTACTTGGACAATCAATCCGGCCACCTGCATGCCCTCAACCTGGCGCTGGGGATCGCTCGCGCAGCAACCCAACACGGGGCACGACTCCATGAGCACAGCGCGGCAACACGTATCTCGCGGACCCATTCCGGATGGGAAGTTCACACCGCCGGAGCCTCGGTAAAAGCCAGGGCGGTGGTCGTTGCCGGCAACGGCTACCTCCGTAACCTCGAGGCCGCGGTCGAAGCTCGTGTCATGCCGATCAACAACTTCGTCGTGACGACGGAGCCGCTCGGCCGGGAAGGCGCGGAGCGCCTGATCCGCAACCGCCTGGCCGTTTCCGACAGCCGCTTCGTCGTTTACTACTTCCGCATCACGCCGGATGAGCGCCTCCTGTTCGGGGGCGGCGAGACGTATTCCTACGAATTCCCGAAAGACATCGCCGGCATGGTGCGCAAGCACCTGCTCCATGTGTTTCCGCAGCTGCAAAACACACGTATCGAGCACGCCTGGGGTGGAACGCTCGCCATCACCACATCGCGCCTGCCTTTCGTGCGGGAAATAGAGCCTGGCTTGTTCAACGCCAGCGGCTTCTCCGGCCAGGGGATCGTCGTCGCGCCCTTCGCCGGCAAGGCACTGGCGGAGGCCATCGGGGGCAATCGACGCATCTTCGATCTGTTGGCACAATTCCCCGTGCGCCGCTTTCCAGGCGGAAAATACCTGCGCTGGCCGGTCCTCGTCGCTGCAATGTCATGGTATGCGTTACGTGATGAGCTCTGAAATCGACACCTTTCTGCGTGCCCATCCCGGCATCGAATGGATCGATGCCTTCATGTTCGACGTCAACGGCCTGGCGCGCGGCAAACGCGTGCCCGTCGCCGAGCTCCGCCAGGTTTACGCGACCGGCGTGCAATTCTCCGCCTGCGCGGCTCTACTCGACACGCGCGGCCTCGGGCACGGCGCCGCCGGACTCGGCACACGAGATGGAGACCCGGATGCGAGCGGGTGGCCGATTCCGGGATCGCTGCGCAAGGTCCCCTGGGCTCTACGACCAACAGGACAGGTGCAGCTCGAGCTACGTGACGTGACCAACAACGAGACGCTCTGGTGGGATCCCCGGGCCATTCTCGAGAATGTCGTGGCGGCCTGCAGGGCGGACAACATCCATCCAACCGTCGCCTGCGAGCTCGAGTTCTATCTCATCGATCCTCACCGTGACCCACATGCACCCCTCGCGCCCGCGGCCTCCCCTCTCACCGGACGAACTCCGCGCGCCGCAGCCAACCTTTCACTGACAGCGCTCGATGAGTACGCGGTATTCCTGGCAGCGCTGCAAGAGGCCGCGCTCGCACAGGATATCCCCGCGTCGAGCGCCGTCGCGGAATACGGTGTCGGTCAGTTCGAAATCAACCTCAACCATCTCCCCGATCCGGTGAAAGCGGCGGATCATGCCGCCTTGCTGCGGCGGTTGGTCAAGGGCATCGCGCAAGTGCAAGGCATGGAAGCCACCTTCATGCCGAAGCCCTTCCTCGACCAGCCCGGCAACGGCTTCCACATCCATGTCAGCATCACCGATGCTGCCGGAACCAACCGCTTCGGCGCTCCGGGCGGGGACGAGCTGCTGCGGCATGCCATCGCCGGCATGCAGGCGCTGACCCTGGATTGTCTGGCGATTTTCGCCTCGCACTTCAACGCGCATCGACGCTATCAGAGCGTGTTCGTGCCGCGCACACTCGACTGGGGCTACAACAACCGCAGCGTGGCATTCCGGATTCCGGTGTCAGATGCCTCCGCCAGGCGGATCGAGCACCGCGTCGCCGGTGCCGACGCGAGCCCACACCTGGTCATGGCCGCGGTACTCGCCGCAATTCATCACGGCATCACCCACAAACTCGCCGCCACCGAGCCGGTGACCAGCCGTGTTCAGGGCGTGTTGCCGGAATTCGCGGCCGGCCTGTTGCATGCGTTGGATCGACTCGAGCGCTCGGGGATCCTGACTCGTTATATTCCCGAGCGTTACCTCAGGGCCTACACCGAGCTCAAGCGCAGCGAGTATGGTGCGCTGATGGAGCGCGTGCTCCCCTGCGAACTGGACTTCTATCTCTAGTCCGGGGCTCTAGCGGAAGTGCTTCCGGTATTGGCTGGGCGCAACCTTGAAATGCCGCAGAAAGCAGCGGCGCAATAGCTCGGCGCTCGAGAAGCCGCAGCGGCTGGCGACCTGCTCGACGCTATCGTCGGTTGCCGCCAGCTGCGTTCGAGCGGCTTCGATGCGTACCTGCTCGACGTAGTGAGCGGGTGTACTACCCAACTCACGAGTGAAAACGCGCGTGAAATTCCGCGCACTCATCGCCGCGCGCTCCGCCAAAACGTCCACCGATAGATTCTTCGCAAGGTTCTCGGCGATCCAGACCTGGAGCTCCTGGAGACTCTTGCGCTCTGCGGCTTGCGCGGACATCGCCACGCTGAACTGCGCCTGGCTCCCGGGCCTGCGCAGGAAAATAACCATGTGGCGCGCGACATCCAGTGCAAGCGCATTCCCATAGTCCTCTTCTATGAGAGCCAGGGCGAGATCCATACCGGCGGTAATCCCCGCCGAGGTATAGACGTTACCATCCTGTATGAAGATGGGATTCGGGTCCCACGAAACACCCGGGTGCTTACGGGCAAAACTCTCGACGAACCTCCAGTGTGTCGTCGCCCGCTTGCCATTCAGCAGGCCCGCGTCCGCGAGTAGAAAGGCCCCCGTACAGACAGAGCAGAGTCGCCGGGCTTGCTTCTGTAACTTGCGCAACCATGCCAACAAGGCTGGATCGCGTGGTCCGCGCGTGCCGGCACCACCGCAGACCAGGACGGTATCAACTTTGCCTCGCACCTCATGGTAATGACGATGCGCGAGAACCCTGACACCACCGCTGGTCGGTAGCGCCAGGTCGTCGGCATTCGTCACCAGCTCGGTCTCGTACCCACGGCGGCCGGTGGACTCCTCCAGCATGCGGCTGGCAATCCCGAAGGCCTCCAGGGGCCCGATGAGATCGATGCCCTGCGCCGGCGGCACAGAAAGCATGACGATCTTCTTGGGTTGAGCGACTTGCATGGGACCCTAGCCTAGCGCATTTGGCGGAAATCGTGGGGTACTTGTCATTCGGGCCATGCCCCGGCCCGGCTAAGATTCACGGCCCATGGAGAATCCGCCCACATGAAGAAGCTGCATTACGCCTGGATCGTCCTGGC
>DAITMW010000128.1:5712-18930 GCA_036834945.1 Steroidobacteraceae bacterium | reverse complement strand
AAGTGTCTTTCAACCACGCTTGTTCGGAGGCCTCAGAAGCCGGCTGCCCAGCGTCGATATTGGCGCCGCCCGACTGCCAGTCATACTTGGCTAGCTCATCCGCGGGCTTGTTGTGCTCGCCGGTGTCGTTCACCGCCTCCGAGACGAAGTACGACGCGGAGAACTCATCGGAGGCCTCCCGGGAGGCCTCCGCGGGCTCTTCCGCCGCGGGAGAGGTTAGTTCCGAGGCGTCGGCCGCGGATTCACCGGTATCGGCTTCGAATTCGGCGGGCGCTGACTCAGCGTGCTGCGCTGAGTCAGCGTGTTCGGAAAAAAAGGGGGGCGCTCCCGCGGAAGTGGCTCCTGTTGGAGCGGTCGCTCTCGGTGCCACTGGCTGCACCGGAGCGGCAGCGGCCGGCTGTTTCGGAGCAGCAGGCTGAGCGGCCGTGGCAGCCTGCGCCGCCTTCGGACGCGTCAGCGCGTGAATACGAGCGATCATGGCGCGTGCCGGCGAAACCCGGCGACCGTTCGCGACCAACTCGCGCATGCGGGCCAACTCGTCGAGAGCCGCCTGCACGACGTCGAACAGAGCGTCGTTCGGCGCGACAGACCCGTTGTCGACCTGCATGACGAGCGTTTCCAACTCGTGGCTGAGGTCGCCCATGGCCATGATGCCGGCCATCCGGGCACCCCCCTTGAGGGTGTGCAGCGGGCGCTTCAAACCCAGCCGATACTCGGCACTCGCGGGCTCACTCCGCCAGTCGCTCAACGCATGCTCGGAAGCATCGATGAGCTCTGTGGCTTCTTCAGTGAAAATCGCGGCAACTTCGGGATCGAAGTCACCCGCATCATCGGGAGACTCAGCCTCTTCCTCGGGCATCGGCTCTTCAGCGGCAGCCTCTTCAGCGGCAGCCTCATCGGCCGCCGCTTCCTGCGCGGCACGGGCAGCCGTCGCGGCGGCAATGCGCTGGTCGAGAGCCTTGTCGGCGTCGGCAATACGCTGCTGGAGCTCCCAATGAGTCACGAAATACCCCGTAGGCTCGTCGAGATGAGTTGCGACGCTTTCCATCGCGAGCATGCAATCGGCCAACAGGGTCAGATCTTCTCGCGTCAGACCCAGGCCGCTGCTGAAGGCGCGGCGCAGCCAGTGATCGAGCGGCTCGGCAATACGGGTTCCATGCCGGGCCTGTGCCATCTTGGAGCTGCCTGACAGGGTGTGGCAGGCGCGGTAGACCTCCTCAGGCAACATGTGCGGATCAGGGAGACCCGACTCGCGCTCGAGGTAGGCACGGACGGTTGCGATGTGCGTGTTGGTCTCGCGCGCGTAGATTTCGCGAAGTACGTCGTCGAGACCGGCCGGCTGTCCGGGGGGCGCGGCCTGCTGGGGAGGCGGCGACGCAGCAGCGGGGGGTGCCGCCGCGGCCGCGGGCGACCCAGCATCTGAGGGCGCCGACGGCGATACTGCGGCCGGTGCCGACGCCGGCGGAGCGGAGGTCGGCGCAATCGGCGGCGACAGGGACTCTGTGCCCGCGGCGGTCGCCGTGCTTGCGGATATGGGAGCGCCTAGAGGACCCGGCGAAGCTCCGGCCCCATTCGTGGGACCGGACGGAACCAATATATCGGGCAGTTCAATCAGGTCCGCCGTCGGCGTTGCAACAGACGGCACGCTGGTCGCGGCGGGCGGCATCGCAGCAGGAGGTGCGGATGTCGTCACGGGAGCAGATGGAGGCGCCTTGGCCGCACCATTGGCACTGGACGGCGTCGACGGGACTGGTGCCGGGGGCGCCGCCGAGGCAGGCGCTGGAGGTGGCACCGGCGGAGCGGAAGGCGGCGTGGGCGCAGCCGGCCGCGCAAACGGCGTGACGTTACCGCCCATGGCCGGCGGCGGCGAAG
Organism: Steroidobacteraceae bacterium; assembly: GCA_036834945.1. GTDB lineage: Bacteria > Pseudomonadota > Gammaproteobacteria > Steroidobacterales > Steroidobacteraceae > 13-2-20CM-66-19. Next base: position 17,058 of record DAITMW010000128.1, on the reverse strand, counting down.
CAGCAGGCGGCGCGCTAGCGACCACCGACGGCGTCGGAGCCGGTTTGACCAACACCTGCGTTGCGGCCTGCGACGCCGCTGAGGCGGCGTGAGGCTGCGGAGCCCCAGGCAGGTTGGGAACCGCCATGGTCGCAGTATGTCCTGACGATACAACCTCGGCGTCTGGCGCCGCGGCAGCCGCGCGCGCAGTCGTCGTGGGCTGCTTACCCGCCGCAAGCGCATGGGCCCGCGACGCGATCTCAGCCATATCGACGCGCGGCTTGGTTCCGTTCTCCAGCTGCTCGATGAGCTCCGGCAACGCAGCGACCGCTTCGCGCAGGACGGTAAGGATCTGCGGCGTACGAGTCAGCGTGTTGTCGAGCACACGATTCAACAGATTTTCGATCGACCACGCGAACTCGCCGAGCTCGCGCGCGCCGACCATGCGACCACTGCCCTTCAGCGTGTGGAACGAGCGGCGCACCGTGACGAGCGACTCCCGATCCATGGGGTTCTGATCCCACGCCGGGAAATGACGCTGGATCTTGACGAGTTCCTCGTGCGCCTCCTCGATGAAGAGTTTGACGAGCTCCGGGTCCGCATTTTCCGCCAATGCACGCACGACCGACGTGCGCGAAGGGGAAACGACCGGTGGAATCGCACCGCCGGCAGTCGTCGCACCCGGGTCGCCGACATCGATGATCGTGCCGCCGACTGTCGAGATCTGTACGGTTTTCGCAAAAGCGCCCGGATCCAGCGCCGGTACCGTGGGGACGTTCGGTGTTTGTGTCTGTTCGAGCGCCTGGACGCAGGATTGCGCGTTGTCGAGCATGTACCACGGATCGCTGCGGCCAGCCTGCAGCGTCTCCATGTAGTACTCGACACTGACGATCGCGTCCGCGAGCCGGTCCATGAAGCCCGGCGGTAACGCCCGTCCGCCCGGATGCATGACCCGCTTCAACTGGGTCGTGACGGCTTCGATGACTTCGACAGCGCGCGTCTTGCCGAGCATGAGCAGCCCGGCCTTCATCCCGCGCATCAGCTCGTGCCAGCTGTCGAGTCCCGCGGCATCGAGGGTGCCGCCGACATTCTGGGTAATGGCTTCCTTGATGCGCGCGAGGTTGAGAATGCACTCGCGCAGCACGGCCGCCTGCACCTGTTGGAATTCGACGTCCTCGTCGGGCTCCGACAGCTCGTCGGTCTTCGGACGGATCATGCCGACCAGGCCGTCATCGAGCCGGTCTTCGACCCCGATGAGGGTGGCGGCGATCTCGACCAGTGTGGCTTCGTCGGCCCGCAGCTCACCCGCGACGATTTTCTCGAGCCGCTCGGTCTCGCCCTGCACCTTGCCGCGCAGCTCGCCCAATCCCAACACGCCCAGCGTGTCGCCGATCTTGCGGAGCAGCTCGACCTGCGGTGCGAGCTCCTTTGGCTGCCCGGCGCCGCGACGGACGAAGATATCCAGAACGTCCTTGACCTTGGAGAGGTCCTCGCGGATGGCCGCCGCGACGGTCTGCATGAGCTTGACGCTCGGGGCGGAAAGATTCTCCCGCTCCTGCTCGATACTCTCGTCGACCGGAAGCAACTCGGAGAGCCGGAACGATGCACGCACGGCCGTGACACGCGGTCCAGAGGACTCGGCACGGCCAACGTAGTACAACAGGTTGTTGAGCAGCTCGACGGGCGGTTGCTGCGAGTAGCGCGCCTCGCCCTGCTCGTAGAGACGGCGGATCTCGCGATCGCCCAATCCCAACAGGCGCTTCACCGAAACGCCACCCTCGATGCCGTTCTCCTGCAGGGCCTCGATGATGGCACCGATGACCCACCAGAGTTGGAATACCGGCTGACGGGTCGCGATCTGCTCGAGTTTCTGGGCTACCGCCGCCAGGATGTCGAGGTTCTGCTCGGTGCGCTCGCCACGGATCCAACCGATGAGGCCCACCTGAAAGCGGGCGCGCAGGCGCCTCGCCCATTGCTCCACCGTGAGCGGCGGCTCTCCCGGAGCAGCAGCAATCGGCTGCGCCTGTTTGTCGGACTTGAGGTTCAGCAGCAGCAACGTGCCTTCGGACAGCAGGGCGCTGCCTCGCACGGCACGCAGGTCATTCAACAAGGGCAACAGGACGAGGGCCAGGTCCCGGCCACCGGCGAGCACGCGCTCGAGGTAGCTCGGCAGCTGCACCATGGCGCGCATCAGCGCATCCAGGCTCTCCGCCTGGCTCTTACGCTCGGTGGCAGTGGCGAGCAGGTAACTCGCAACCTGTTCCATTTCTTCGGCCAGCAACGCCGCGCCGTAGATTTCGAGCACACGCAACACACCCTGCACCTGGTGCAACTCTTGTGTGCAGCGCTCGAGAAGACTGACGTTGTCCGGCTGCTCGACGTAATTCTCGAGCGCGGTACGGGCCTCGGCGAGCGTGAGGTTCAGCTCACGACCGACAAAATCCAGCGTCTGGGAAGCAACTTCCGGCATGAAATGCTCTTAAGCTTCGAAGGCTCAGGTGCCGCCGAGCGCGGACAGGGTCGGCCGGACCGGCGGTGCCGTCGCGGCGGCCTTCGCGCCTTCATCCAGCCGTTTGAATGCACCCGTGGAACCGATGGGCTCGGTGCTGGTTCCGGGGAGCCGGAAGCCGGCGGCGGCTTTGCGCAGTCCGGCGGACAGTTCCGCCAGCTTGGCGATAGCGGCCGAGGTCGCGTTCGTCGATTCCGCGGTCTGGACGCTGATCTCCTTGAGAACCTGCATGTTGCGCGCGATGTTCTGGGCGGCGCCAGTCTGCTGGCGCGAGCTGCCCGAGATGTTCTGCACGAGGCTCGCGATCTGGTTGGACACCTGCTCGATTTCCTCCAGGGCGGCGCCCGCGTTTTCCGCCAGCAGCGCCCCACCTACCACGTCCGTTGTGCTGCGCTCCATGGAAACGACCGCCTCGTTGGTGTCTGTCTGAATGGTGCGCACGAGGACTTCAATCTGTTTCGTCGCGTTGGCCGCACGCTCGGCGAGTCGCTGGACCTCATCCGCGACGACGGCGAAACCGCGTCCCGCATCGCCGGCCATCGACGCCTGGATCGAGGCATTCAAGGCCAGGATGTTGGTCTGCTCGGCGATGTCGTTGATCAGCTCGACGATGTTGCCGATCTCCTGCGAGCTCTCACCCAGGCGCTTGATGCGCTTGGAGGTCTCCTGGATAGTCTCGCGGATCGTGTTCATGCCGTCGATCGTGCGGCGCACAGCGTCGCCGCCCTTATGGGCGACTTCCACCGAGTGACGCGCGACGTCCGCGGCACGCTCCGCGTTACCGGATACTTCCTCGACCGACGAGGCCATGCTCCCGGCCGATTCGGTGGCCGAAGAGATCTGCTTCGATTGCGCGCCGCTCGCCTTCGCCAGGTGTTGGGAAAGGGCCTGCGTCTGGCGGGTCGCGCTATCCAATTGGATGGCCGACTGATTGATCGTGGTCACGAGGCCGCGCAGGGCGTCCACCGCGTAGTTGATCGAGTCGGCGATGGCGCCGGTGATGTCCTCGGTCACGGTCGCCTGCACGGTCAGATCGCCGTCAGCGAGGCTCGACAGCTCGTCGAGGAGGCGCAGAATCGCCTGCTGATTGCGGTCGGTTTCCTTGCGCTGGGTGTCGACCGTCAGGCGTTGTGCTTCGATGGTCTTGCGCACGCGGAGCGAGGAAATCATGCCTACCACCAGAAGAACAAGCGCGGCAGCCAACAATCCCCCCGGCAGCCAGGACGGCAGCTTGCTCGAGGACGGCGACGGCTCAGACGCCGCTTTTGCTGCGTTGGCCAGAGCACGAGCGTCCGTCGTGATATCGCGCGCAGCATTCTGCGCAGCAGGCAATGCCGGAGCCGCAGTCACAGCGCGACGCACGGCACTGTTGAGATCGGTGTAGATGGTGTCGAGCGCCTTGAGGCGTTTGTCCGTCTCGGGGCCGGCGGGCACCTTCGGCAGCACGAGTCCCGTGTTGGTCCCTTGCAGGCCCTGGATCACCTGGCCCAGGTAGTCGTTGCTTTCAGCCAGCCGCTGCGCGGCCTGGTTGGTCGCTCCGCCGGAAGCCAACGCGGCGACGTCCAGCTGCAGGCGCTGGGCGCGCAGCTCGAAGCGCTCCAGGGCACGGGCGCCGACCTCCTGGTTCGATCCCGACAGGTTGCCGATGATCGCGCCCATCTCGGTGATGAGCCGGGGCACGAGGTCGCGAGTCTCGCGAGCCGCGTTGCCGGCGTCCGCGAGGGCGGTCTTGGCCTCATTTACGGTGGCCGCATCGGCCAGAAGCCGCGAGAAGCGCGCATCCTTGGCGAATGCGGAGTTCGGGGAAGCTGCCGCGGCGTCCTTCAATTGCTGTAGCTGCGACTGAAAGCTGGCCAGCGCGGCCTCTTTGCCGGCCACGGCGCCTTCCGCATCAACCGCAACACCATAGAGTGCGTCGATCGGTGCGGACGAGCCCGTGGAGCCCGTAGGGCTCTCCTGCATGAAATACAGGACGGTCGCCGCCGCGAGCAGGACGGTCGCCGCCAGCAGCAACGCGGCAAGGCTCGCGCCTACGCGTGTCGGTGATGCCGGGCCACTCATCGATGTGTCACTTGCGTTGCAATCTTTTTCATTAGGCTGCCGCTTCAGAGAATGCCGAGCTTTCCAGCACGGACCTGAGACTCAAGACGGGCCACTGTTCATTCGCGCGCCGGAAGGCGCCGGCGAGATAACGCTCGCAGCGCGCCACGGTCGGCGGCGCATCCCCCGAGAATTCACCTTCCGCAAAACGCCGGAAACCCAGAACCTCATCGACGAGAAGACCCGCCGGGATCTCGCGATGATTGACCACCACGACACGCGTGTTGCGGGTCACCGGCGTCGTACCGCTGCCCAGAAAGTGGCGCAGGTCGATGACGGGAAGGAGCTGGCCCCGGACGTTGGCCAGACCCTTGATCCATTGCTTCGCGCCAGGGACGCGCGTCAGCGCTGGCGGTAGCCCCAGAACCTCGCGAGTCTCCTCGCGCGCGACGAGGTAGAGGTCGCCAGCCATGCGCAGGGCAACACCGACCCACTCGCGGCCGGCCGTGCCCTCCTGGCTGACCTGCGCGGAAACCGCGCGACCACGGCGTTCGAGCTCCGCTAGCAGCTCGAAGGGGCGGTCGCGCAGCGACTTGAGGGGGACTTCCTCGCTCATGACGACAGGGTCGCCTGGGCCTTGGCGACGAGCTGGTCCGGGGAAACGGGTTTCACCATGTAATCGACGGCACCCTGGCGCAGGCCCCAGATGCGATCGGTCTCCTGTCCCTTGGACGTCACCATGATGATCGGGATGGTGCGGGTCTTTGGATCGTTCGCCAGGGCGCGGGTGGCCTGGTAGCCGTTCATGCCCGGCATGACGATGTCCATGAAAATCAGATCGGGGCTCATCTCCCTGGCGAGGCGCACACCCTCCGCACCGTCGGCGGCGGCCGCCGTGCGGTAGCCGTGCTTTTCCAGTGCCTTCTGCATCACGTGCACTTCGGTGGGCGAGTCGTCGACGATCAGTATCAGCGGCATTCCTTTATCTCCCGATATGCGTCTCGATCGCGCTCAGGAGCTCGTCCTTGGTGAACGGCTTGGTCAGGTAATGCTCCGAGCCGACGATGCGACCCCGCGCCCGATCGAACAGGCCGTCCTTCGAGGACAGCATGATGACGGGGATGGAACGGAATACCTTGTTGTGCTTGATGAGGGAACAAGTCTGGTAGCCATCGAGCCGCGGCATCATGATGTCGACGAACACGATGTCAGGCTGGTGATCAGCGATCTTCGCCAGTGCATCGAATCCGTCGATCGCCGTGAAGACCTCACAACCTTCCTTCGCAAGGAGGGTTTCCGCCGTGCGGCGGATAGTCTTGCTGTCGTCGATGACCAGTACCTTGAGACCCTGGAGTTTCGTGTTGCTGCCGGTCACGGTCAGGCAACTCCTTCCTTAACAGCCGTAACAAAAGGCCACGTGGATATCGTGGCGGTACTAGGACAAATGCAGCGCGGGTTTTAACATATCGGTAGACCCCCCGCTATGCAACGCGCGTCACGTTTTTAGCGATCGGCGACGGCGAACCCTCAGGTCTGCCGTGTTGTCGGACATATTCGCACCGGACGAGCATAATCAGACCCTCGAAAGACTCCAGGAGCCCCAATGACCGGACGCCCACGTCTCGGCGTCGTGATGGATCCCATCGCAGCCATCAAGTACGCGAAAGATTCCACGCTCGCCATGCTGCTCGCCGCGCAGGCCCGCGGTTTCGAGTTGGCCTACCTCGAGATGCACGACCTGTTGCTCCGGGACGGGGTGGCGTTGGGTCATGTGCGACCGCTCACGGTCGCCGCCGATCCGCAAGCGTGGTTCACACTGGGCGAGCCCAGGACCGAACGTCTAGGGGACCTCGACGTCATCCTGATGCGGAAGGACCCGCCCTTCGATACCGAATACATCTACTCCACCTACATCCTCGAGCGGGCCGCAGAGCAAGGCGCGCTCGTCGTCAACCGCCCGCAGGGCCTGCGGGACATGAATGAGAAGGTATACACCGCATGGTTCCCCCAATGCTGTGCGCCTACTCTGATTACGCGCGATATGGGTGAGATGCAGGCGTTTCTGCGCGAGCACAGCCGGATCGTCTGCAAGCCGCTCGACGGCATGGGCGGACGTTCGATTTTTGTGCTGGAGCGCAATGACAAAAACACGAATGTCGTGTTCGAGACCCTGACCGCCTACGGCCAGCGCTTCGCGATCGTGCAGCGCTATATCCCCGATATCGTGGAGACCGGCGATTCGCGGGTGCTCGTGATCGATGGAGAGCCGGTTCCCTACGCGCTCGCCCGTATTCCCACGGCCGAAGACAACCGGGGCAACCTGGCGGCGGGCGCCAAGGGGGTTGGACGTCCGCTCAACGAGCGTGATCGTTGGCTCGTCGGACAGATCGGCCCCACGCTGGCGGCCAAGGGCATGCTCTTCGTCGGCCTGGACGTCATCGGGGGTTATGTCACTGAGATCAACGTCACGAGTCCGACCGGCATCCGTGAGCTCGACAAGCAGTTCGGGATCAATATTGGCGATCTGTTCATTCAGGCGGTCGAGCGTCGCCTGCAGGCGTCACCCCGATCATCCAGGGACGGGCACGGGTAAGATTCACCGATGGCATCGAGAGCGCTGCGACTGCGCGAAGGTAAAGCGCCGGTTCGGGACCGGCTGTTCGTCATGCTGTTTCTGGCAGCTCTGGCGCATGGCCTGATCATCCTCGGCCTGACCTTCAACACCGCGCTGGGTAATAAAGGCGGGGCTCCGGGCCTCGAAGTGCTGCTGGTATCGGACGAGGTACCTGAGGCGGATCGTAACGACTCTGCTACCTATCTCGCGCAGCGGACGCAGCTAGGGTCGGGTAACACGCGCGAGGCCGTAGCCCCGCGCAATCGCGCCTCATCGATACCCATCCCGCAGCAGGACGGCACCGCCGAAGGAAACTCCCTCGCGCCCAAGGGCGGGGATGTGAGCGGCGCGGACGAAGACCGGGTACTCACCACCACAGCGTGGAAAGCCCGCGTCGAATACCTCGCGGACGAGGGGGCGACCGGGGATTCAAAAAACCGACCCTTGCTGCTCGAGCAACAGACGTCGGAGCAGCCCGGTCCAGCAGACGATCAGGGACCGGCACAACTGCGTGGGCCGAAGCGGGACGAGCTTTGGACGACGCCCGACACGAGGGCCGCCACGCTGGCGCCTTACCTCGATGCCTGGCGCCACAAGGTCGAGCACATCGGCACCATCCACTTTCCTTCGGCCGCACGAATGCTGAGCCAGAAGAAAGCCAATCCCGTGATCGAGGTCGGCATCAATGCCGACGGCTCGCTCGACAAGGCTGTCATCCGCCGCAAGAGTGGCTCGGACGAGCTGGATAATGCCGCACTGCAGACACTGAAACTGGCCGCACCGTTCGATCCGTTCCCACCCGAATTGGCGCGGGAGCATCAGGTGTTGCGTTTTGTCTACGAATGGCAGTGGACGCGGGGTGGCAGCGTGACAGCCATTCCTTGAGCCTTCCGGCCCACATCCCCATACTGGCGCCATGGGCGGCAAGAACATCACGGTCACAGGGGTTCCGGGAATCGGCGTCTCGCCGTTCGCGGAAAGTGCGCAGAATAGCTTGACGAATCATCTGCTCATTGCGATGCCCTCGCTGCAGGATCCCAACTTCGCGCAGACGGTGTCCCTCATTTGCGAGCACACCGAGAAGGGTGCGTTGGGCATCGTCCTCAACAAGCCGCTGCCCATGCGTCTGTCGGATGTGCTCTCGCAGATGAAGCTCGAGCCGACGACGGAGTACATCGCTGCACAGCCGGTTTTGCGTGGCGGTCCGGTACACACGGATCGCGGCTTCGTGCTCCACCGTCCGGGTGGGAAGTGGGACCACACGCACAAGGTCTCTGACACCATCCAGGTCACTACCTCGCGCGACGTGCTCGCCGCGATGGCTCGCGGGGAAGGTCCCTCTGATGCCTTCATCGCCCTGGGCTACGCGAACTGGGACTCGGGACAACTCGAGCGCGAAATGCGCGAGAACGCATGGCTGACGGTACCGGTCGATGCTCGCCTCGTGTTCGACCTGCCCTTCGAGGAGCGCTGGGCCGGGGCATGGCGGCTGTTGGGTATCGAGCCCGAGCGCATGAGCCCTGTAGCGGGTCATGCGTGAAATGTAGAGCACGGGCTCGCCACCGGCGCGCAGCGCCGCTAAATTTGCCGGGTCGCTTCGACCCGCAGGAAAGGTGGCCGAAGGCCTAACCATTGCGCGTAGAAACCGTCCTAGCCTTCGATTTCGGACTCAAACGCATCGGCATTGCCGCTGGAGACACTCTCACAGCGAGCGCCGCGCCGCGCCCTGCGGCAGCGGTTCACCAGAACAAGCCCGACTGGGACGCCATCGCACGCGAGGTGCGCATGTTGAGTCCCGGGCTCCTCGTGGTCGGTGCGCCGTATAATGCCGACGGTAGTCCGGGGACGCTCGCGCCGGCCGCACGCCGCTTCGCGGCCGAGCTGGAACGGCGGTTCGGTCTTCCCGTGAACATGGTCGATGAGCGCTGGTCATCACTCGAGGCGAGTGCAGCGCTCAAGGCGCAGCGCTCGAGCGGTGAGCGCAGGCGTCGTGTGCGCAAAGAAGATATCGACAGCGCCTCGGCCGCTGTGATCCTGGAGAGATGGTTTATGGGCGAGGGTAAACAAGAATGACGGCTACTAGCCAACATAGGTCGAACGGGACGCTGCGCCACCTGCTGACTCTCGATGGCCTGCCACGCGGGGATATCGAGCGGCTGCTGGATCGCGCGCAGGACTTTGTCCGTCCCCTGGGCACCAGGCCACCGACGAGCACCGTCCTGCAAGGCATCACCGTCGCCAACCTGTTTACCGAGCCCTCCACCCGGACTCGGGTGTCTTTCGAGCTGGCGGCCAAGCGCCTCGGCGCCGACGTGGTGAATCTCGAGGTGCAGCTCTCTTCCCGCGTCAAGGGCGAGAGCATGTTGGACACTGTGTTCACACTGCAGTCCCTGCACGTGGACGTCATGGTGATCCGCGACCCAGAGGCGGGTGTTCCGGATCTCGTAGCGGCGAACGTCGCGCCACACGTAAGCGTGCTATCCGCCGGCGAGGCCCACGTGGCTCACCCGACGCAAGGATTGCTGGATGCGCTCACCGTGTTGCAACGGAAAAAGCAATTCGACCGCCTGGCAATAGCGATTGTGGGCGACATCCGACATTCGCGTGTGGCACGTTCCGGCTACCACGTATTTCGGACGCTCGGTGTGCCGGATCTGCGCATCGTGGCGCCGGAGGCGTTGATGCCTGCGAGCGATGAATTCGCTGGCTGCTCCCGTCATACGACCCTCGAATCCGGCATCAAGGGCGTCGACGTCGTCATGATGTTGCGGATTCAGAAGGAGCGCATGGGTCAGGTGGACCTGCCGGATGCGGACCGTTACTTCACCATGTACGGACTCACGCCCGAGCGGTTGCGGCTAGCTCGCCCCGATGCGATCGTCATGCATCCGCAGCCGATGAACCGCGGGATCGAGATCGCCTCTGACGTGGCGGACGGCAAACAGTCCGCCATCCGTGACCAGGTTCGAAACGGTGTGGCCGTAAGAATGGCGGTGTTGGCCGACGTCATGGCCTCTCGTGGGTAATCGAGGCACCATTCACCTCGAAGACGCGCGCGTTCTGCAACAGACCGCGTACGACGGCAACCAGTTTGTATTGCGCGTGCAGGCGCCGAAGTGCGCGGCACGCGCGGAGCCGGGAAGCTTCGCTCACCTGACTTGCGACCCCTCCATCCCGATGCGCCGGCCCCTCTCCATCATGCGCGCGAATGCGAGCGCGGGTTGGATCGAGATCCTCTACAAGACCGCAGGTCCTGGGCTACAGGCCTTGTCAGCCCGGAAGGCCGGCGACACGATCAGTGTACTGGGACCTATAGGAAAGCCGTTCGTGGTTCACGCGGAGCGACCGCGAACCCTGTTGATCGGCGGAGGCGTTGGAATTCCACCGATGGTATTCCTCGCGGATTCTCTGCGCACGGAACCGTGGAAACCACTGGTCCTGATGGGGTCTGAAATCCCATTTCCCTTTCGCACGCGGCCTTCGAGCATCATCGTGCCCGGCATGCCGACGGGTGCGATCGCCTGCATGCCGCTCCTCGAGGAATGGGGCGTGCCCAGCCGCCTCGCCACGAAGTCGGACTTCCCAGGTTGTTTTGACGGTTTCGTCACCGGGCTCGCTGATGCCTGGTTGACCTCACTCGGTCCTACGGAGCTCGCCGAGGTCGAAGTCTTCGCCTGCGGGCCGACGCCCATGTTACAGGCCACCGCGCAACTGGCCCGGCGCCACGGTGTCCCGTGCCAGGTATCCCTCGAGGAGTTCATGGCCTGCGCGGTCGGCGGCTGCGCCGGTTGCACCGTAAAGGTCCGTACGCCGGAAGGCGTGGCCATGAAACGCGTCTGCGTGGACGGCCCCGTGTTCGACGCGTACACGGTGTTCGACAGCTAGCCGCCCTTAGGAGGCTCGTCGACGAGATAGGCGCGCTTGCGCATGCAGGTATCGAAGCGCCCTAACAGCGGTTGAATCGCGACTCCCCTCACCTCGGCCTGCCCGATGCATTGATCGACGTCCGCGGCCACCGGGCTCGTGTTGGACGTTGTGAGGCGTAGGCGCCGCCGCGCCTCGCAAGTCGCCTGGCCCCTTGGCGCGCACGTCCTCCACACAAGACATGACAATGCATGCCGCCACGAGGTGGCGCTTATGCAGGCACTCCATGTAATTTCGCACTCCATCGAATGTCAGACAGCGCGCACATTGTACTGGAATC
>DAITMW010000128.1:0-5612 GCA_036834945.1 Steroidobacteraceae bacterium | reverse complement strand
CATGTAATTTCGCACTCCATCGAATGTCAGACAGCGCGCACATTGTACTGGAATCGGTCGCGTTCGCCGTCGGCGGGCTGTTGTACTGGCGCGGCTCGAGCACGCCCGCGCCCGGTCAGGACACGATCGGCCGCCTGGGCATCGTCGCCGGTGCCGCCCTGGGCGCGGCGCTCGGCTCCCGATTGCTGTACGTCGCGCAATATTGGACCGCCCTATCGAGCCAGCCCTGGCCCATCTGGTTGGGTGGCAAAACGATCGTCGGCGCATTGCTGGGCGGACTGGTCGGTGTCGAGTTGGCCAAGGCCGCGCTCGGCTGGCGGGACTCGACCGGCAATCGCTTCGTGGTACCGCTGCTGGTGGCGATGATCATCGGGCGCATCGGCTGTCAGCTCTCTGGCGTCGCCGATCAGACGTACGGCACCGCAACGACCTTGCCCTGGGGGTGGGACTACGGAGACGGCGTACCGAGGCATCCCACTTCGTTGTACGAAATCATCGGCCTCGCTGTGATCGGCTGGATCGTGTATCGCCCCCGATTCGCGCGTGAGCCCGGCGACCGCTTCAGGGTGCTCATGACCACCTACCTGCTGCTGCGGCTCGTACTCGAGTTTCTCAAACCTCCCTTCGGACCGGCCGCGCGCGGAGCGCTCATGGCGGACTTCTGGGGCCCGCTTGCAGCGATCCAATGGGCGTGCCTCGCCGGACTCGCTTACTATCTGCCCGCCAGCAGGCGCTGGCTCAGCACGCAGGAAGCACGAAGTGCCTAAGGTCCGGCCCTACCTGTTCTACGACACCGCCGTCTCGCTGTGTGTCGAGTGTCTGCGTCGCGTGGAAGCCAAGCTCGTCATCCAGGACAACCAGACCTGGATGTACAAATGGTGCCCGGCGCACGGCCAGAGCAAGGTGTTGATTGCCTCGGATGCGGCCTACTGGCGCGCAGGCCGCGAAATCTACATCAAACCTCCGGAGATGCCGCTGCGGTTCAACACGGACATGCACTATGGCTGTCCGTACGACTGCGGCCTCTGTCCCGACCACATGCAGCACTCCTGTCTGACCATTGTCGAGATCACGGACCACTGCAACCTTCGTTGCCCGATCTGTTACGCGGACAGCGGACCGCATCGCCCCGGATATCGCGACCTCGGCACGATCGAGCGCATGTTGGACGCGGTAGTCGCCAACGAGGGCGAGCCTGACGTGGTACAGATCTCGGGGGGCGAGCCGACGCTCCACCCGGAATTCTTCGCTGTGCTGGATGCGGCGCGAAGGCGACCCATCCGGCACCTCATGATCAACACCAACGGCATCCGGATCGCCAACGAGCCCGGGTTCGCCGAGCGTCTGAAGGATTACGCACCCGGATTCGAGGTCTACCTGCAGTGGGACTCGCTTCAGCCAGCGGCGTTGCAACGGCTGCGAGGCGTCGATCTGACCTCCGTGCGCCTGCGAGCCCTGGAGACACTCAACCGGGTGCAGCTATCGACAACACTGGTCATGACAGTGGCGAGGGGCGTAAACGACGAGGAAATCGGCTCGGTCATCGAATACGCGGCCCAACAGCCGTGTGTTCGGGGCGTTACGCTGCAGCCGGTGCAGAACGCGGGACGCACCGATGGCTATACCGCGCGTGAGCAGCGACTCACGTTGACGGAGGTCAGGCAGAAGATTCTCGATCAGACCGGACTGTTCGCGTCCGCGGACATCATTCCGGTACCCTGCAATCCGGACGCCCTGGCGATGGCGTACGCCATCAAGGACGGCGGGACCCTCCACCCCCTGACCCGCTTCCTGCCGCCGGAGACACTGTTGGCGGGGGAGCGCAACACGATCGTGTTCGAGCGCGACCCCGCGCTCAAGGAGCAGGTCTTCCGCCTGTTCGCCACGAATCTCGGGCCCGAGTCACAGGCGCGCGAGCTGCACGATCTCTTGTGCTGCCTTCCCCAGATCCGCGGCGGCGAGTCGCTGAGTTACGAGAACGTCTTCCGGGTGCTCATCATGCAGTTCATCGATGCTTGGAGTTTTGATGTCCGCGCCATGAAGAAATCATGTGTGCACATTGCGCAACCGGACGGGAAGCTCATGCCGTTCGAGGCGTTCAACCTGCTCTACCGCGACGGCAAGCAGGCGCGGCTGGAGGAGCTGCGTCGGGAAGTCCGTGCACCGTTCGAGGTGGCGTGATGCGAGCCCTCACTATCGTGGCCGCGTTGCTGCTGGGCCTGATCGGCCTGCTGATGAGCTTGTGCGGCGGAGGCTTCCTGTTGACCACCAGGCCCGACATGGGGATCGCAGTCATCGCCGTGCCCAGCGTTCTGGCAGGCCTCCTTCTCATCTGGGGCTGCGCTGCGCTCCTGCGCAGGGCAGCCCGGTGGAAGGATCGTGATGCTTAACCGAAGTTGATCTTCGCCTCGAGATTCGCGCGCGAATCCGCATGGACGAGCGCCTCCTCGAGCGCGATCCGGTTCTGCTTGTAGAGCTCGCGCAGTGCGTTGTCGAAGCTTTGAATACCGCGCTCGCCACTCGCGGCGATGGCTTCCTTGATGGAAACGACATCACCCTTCTTGACCAGCTCCTGGATGTGCGGCGTGTTCAACATGACCTCCACCGCTGCGCACCGCCGCCCGTCCTTACCCATGACGAGCCGCTGCGCCAGGATCGCACGCAGATACTGCGACAGATCGAGGAAGATCTGCGCGTGCTGCTCGCGTGGGAACATATTGATAATGCGGTCCAGCGACTCCGCGGAGTTGTTCGCGTGCATGGTCGCTAGCACCAGGTGCCCAGTGCCGGCCAGGTGAATGGCGGCCTCCATACTCTCGCGATCCCGGATCTCTCCGATGAGGATCACGTCCGGCGCGGCCCGGACGACGCCGCGCAAGGCGCGAGCATAGGTTTTCGTATCGAGCCCGACCTCGCGCTGGTTGACGATCGAGCGCTTGTTGGTGTGCAGGAACTCGATCGGGTCCTCGATCGTGACGATGTGATCGGAGGTGTTCTCGTTGCGGAAATTGATCATCGCCGCAAGAGTTGTGGACTTGCCGGAGCCGGTGGAGCCCACCATCAGCACCAGGCCGCGTTTGAGCATGATCAGGTCGGTGAGTGCCTCGGGCAATCCAAGGTTGTCCAGGCGCGGCATGTCCGCCGTGATATATCGCAGCACCATGGCAGGGTAGCCACGCTGCATGAAGACGTTCACGCGGAAACGTCCTAGCCCCGGCTCTGAGATCGCGAAATCGAGCTCCCATTCACGCGTGAACCACTCGCGCTGCTCCGGGCTCATGAGCGCGTAGGCGGTCTGTTTCACCGTTTCCGGCGTCAGCACTTGTTTGTTGACCGCCAGGATCTGCCCCTCGATCTTGATCTTGATCGGGGCGTTCGAGGTGAAGAACAGGTCCGATGCCTTCTTCTCCACCATGAGCTTGAAAAGCGGCTTGGTGTTGAGTGTCAGGCCAGCCGCCACTCCATCGGCCCCGGCGAGGGCTGCCTGGGGACCCGTCGCGGACAGGGTGCCTTCCGCGGTCTCTTTCACGGCGCTCACAGACTCCGTCCTGCCTCTTCTTCGTCAACGATGTGCAGCGCGCCGCCGTCGTCGATGTTCTTGGCCTCGCGCTTGCTCTCGAGCTTGATGCGGAGACGCAATTCGTTCTTCGAGTCGGCGTTGCGCAGGGCATCCTCGTACGAGATGAAGCCGGTCTCGTAGAGCTCGTACAAGGACTGGTCGAAGGTCTTCATGCCGAGCCGCGTCGAGCGCGACATGACTTCCTTGATCTTGGCCACCTCGCCCTTGAAGATGAGGTCCTGGATGAGCGGCGAGTTGAGCATGATCTCCATGGACGCGATGCGGCCCGAGCCGGATTCGCGCGGGATCAGGCGTTGCGAAATGAGCGCACGCACGTTCAGTGACAGGTCCATCAGGAGTTGCTCACGGCGCTCGTCGGGAAAGAAGTTGATGATGCGGTCCAGAGCCTGGTTGGCGCTGTTGGCATGGAGCGTGGCGAGCACGAGGTGACCGGTCTCTGAGAACTGGATTCCGTATTCCATCGTCTCACGGTCCCGGATCTCACCGATGAGGATGACGTCAGGCGCCTGGCGCAGGGTGTTCTTCAGTGCCGCCTGCCACGAGTCGGTGTCAACACCGACCTCGCGGTGCGTAACGACGCAGCCCTTGTGCTGGTGGACGTACTCGACCGGGTCCTCGATGGTCACGATGTGACCCCGGGTCTTCTCGTTCCGGTAGCCGACCATCGCCGCGAGCGACGTGGACTTACCGGAGCCGGTACCGCCGACGATGATCACGAGGCCGCGCTTGGTGAGCACGACCTCCTTCAGGATCGGCGGCAGGTCGAGCTCCTCGAATGTCGGGATCTTCGCGTTGATGAGACGGATGACGCAGCCGACGGCGCCCTGTTGTACGAAGGCACTCACGCGGAAGCGGCCGATACCCGGCGGCGCGATCGCGAAGTTACATTCCTTCGAGGCATCGAATTCCTTCGTCTGGCGATCATTCATGATCGCGCGGACGAGCGTCGCGGACTGCTCAGAGGTCAGTGCGCGCTCGCTCTGGGGACGGATCTCCCCGTCGATCTTGATGGCCGGCGGAAAGCCCGCGGTGACGAACAGGTCCGAGGCTTTTTTCTCGGTGACCCGCCGCAGCAGGTCCTGCATGAGCTTGATAGCTTGATCGCGATCCATGGTCAGGTCTCCGCGAGAATTTAGATCGCGTCCTTGTTCTGCGCCTTGTAGCGCGCCTCTTCCTTGCTCACCTGGCCCTTGGAGACGAGCTCGGTGAGACACTGATCGAGTGTCTGCATGCCTGCCGCCTGGCCCGTCTGAATGGCGGAATACATCTGCGCGATCTTGCCTTCGCGGATGAGGTTACGGATGGCGGGCGTGCCGATCATGATCTCGTGGGCCGCGACGCGGCCGCCGCCGTTGCGTTTCAACAGTGTCTGCGAGATCACGGCACGCAGCGATTCGGACAACATCGAGCGCACCATATCTTTCTCGGCCGCCGGGAACACGTCGACGATACGGTCGATGGTCTTCGCGGCGGAGCTGGTATGTAGTGTTCCGAACACCAGGTGACCTGTCTCGGCGGCGGTCAGCGCCAGGCGGATCGTCTCGAGGTCACGCATTTCGCCGACGAGGACGACGTCGGGGTCTTCGCGCAGTGCCGAGCGCAGCGCCTCGGTAAACCCGAGCGTGTCGCGGTGCACTTCGCGCTGGTTCACGAGGCAGCGCTTGGATTCGTGTACGAACTCGATCGGGTCCTCGATCGTGATGATGTGGTCCGGCCGGTTGTCGTTGCAGTGATTGACCATGCCGGCCAGTGTCGTGGACTTGCCGGATCCGGTCGGTCCGGTGACCAGCACCAGGCCGCGCGGCAGCATGCACAGGTCGCGGAAGATCTTCGGGGCGTTCAGGTCATCCAACGACAGGATTGTCGAGGGAATATTACGGAAGACGGCGCCGGCGCCGCGGTTCTGGTTGAACGCGTTGACGCGAAAACGCGCCAGCTTGGGAATTTCAAAGGAGAAATCGGTCTCGAAGAATTCCTCGTAGGCCTTGCGCTGCTTGTCGTTCATGATGTCGTACACCATGCTGTGCACTTC
>DAITMW010000127.1:7803-18989 GCA_036834945.1 Steroidobacteraceae bacterium | reverse complement strand
CCGGTGCTGCAGGCCGCCGAGATGAGCGTCGCCGTGGTCGTGGGGTGAGTCATCGGCCGATATCTCGCTGAGACGCATTCGGGCCTCGTAAGCACGTTTCAACTCGTTGACCGCCGGACGTGACTCATGACCTTCGAAGACTCTCAATGCCGCGCGAGCCGTCTCGGCACGGGCTACCTGGATCTCCCGGTCGACCGTGCCGTCGTCCTTCAAGCCCACCCACAAGAGCAGGGGGCGCAAGGTCATTCCCTGGAAAACCAGGGTGACGAGGACTACGCAGAATGCGCAGAGAATGATCAGATCCCGATAGGGAAACGCCTCCGCCGGCGATCCGTCGGGAAGCGCCAACGCGGCAGCCAGTGTCACGATGCCCCGCATTCCGCACCAGGCGACGATCAGAGTGCCGCCATATGTCGGCATTCTGATGGGCGAATGCTTTCCGCCGAAATATCGAACCTTCAACCGGGCGATCGTGGTGTAGACCGTCACCCAGATCAACCGGGCGAGGATCACGGTGACACACACCGCCCCGGCGCAAATGAGGTAGGTGTGCCAGTCGGAGTCGCGCATCCGCGTCGCAATGCCACGGAGCTGTAATCCGATCAGCACAAAGGCCAACACATTCAGGACAAACACGGCGACATCCCACACGGCGTAGGACGAGATCCGATGCCTGGCGTCGATCCGTGCCGGGACGCGGCGGGCCAACGTCATCGCATAAGCGATGACCGTGAGGATGGCCGAGAGCCCCAGCCGGTCCGCGATGATCCAGACCGCGAAGGTCCCGATGAATTGCAGCAGCACGGATACCGGGATGTCGTTGATGTGTGCCGTAGCCCACAGGTACAGCCGTGCCAACAGAATTCCAGCGATCACTCCTCCGCCGCAGGTGAGGATGAACGTGGGTACGATGCTCCACCCGGACAGGGCGCCGGTCATCGCCGCCGCGACCGCGAAACGATAGATGATCAGCGCGCTGGCATCGTTGAACAGACTTTCGCCCTGCAACACCACGACCAATGTGTGCGGCGGACGCACCTTGCGCAAAACCGTCGTTGCCGCCGATGTGTCGGGTGGCGCGACGATGGCGCCTAATGCAATGGCCGCGGCCCAATTCAACCCCGGCACGAAGTGCCGTGCGACGAGGGCGACGGCGATGACCGTAAAGCCCACGGCGAGTACGGCAAGGTTGCCGACCGGACGCAGGTATTTCTTCAGGTCACGGGGGGAAGCGTCGAACGCGGCGTCGAGCAGCACTGGCGAGACGAACAATGCCAGCGCGAGGCGGGGATCGAGGATCACCTGTGGTGTGCCGGGAATGAATGTCAGGGCGGCGCCCGCGAGCGCCAGCAGCGCGGGATAGGGGATGCCTACCCGATCGGCCCAAAGGGTGAGCAGGCCGCCGATCAGCAGCAGCGTGATGGTGAGTTCAAAAATTCCCATGGCAGGGCGCGATAATACCCACATGAGCCGCACGACACGCCTGTTCAAACTGATGGACGCTCTGCGCGGCCATCGCCGGCCGGTGACCGCCGCCCGGCTCGCGGACGATCTTTCCGTGTCGATCCGGACGGTCTATCGGGATATCCAGACCTTGATCGACCTCGGGGCGCCGGTCGAAGGCGAGGCCGGCCTGGGCTATCTGCTGCGCGCAGGGTTTTTCCTGCCGCCGCTCATGTTCGGCGAGGACGAGCTCGAAGCCCTGGTGCTCGGGGCGCGCTGGGTACGCGGTCAGGGCGACCCCGCGTTGGCGCAGGCCGCCGATTCGGCTCTGGCCAAAATCGCGACCGCCTCGCCCAAGGACCTGCGGGACAAAATCGCCGACACGGGACTTTGGGCTCCCAGGTGGCCGGCTCCGGCTGAGCAGCCCGCCGGCCTCCGGACCATCCGCGAGGCGCTCAGGAGAGAGCACAAGCTTGCGATCACGTATGTGGATGAGAAGGGGGTCACCACGGACCGGGTGGTATGGCCCATCGCCTTGGCGTTCTTCGAGGGCAAGCGGCTGCTGGCCGCCTGGTGCGAGCTGCGCAACGGGTTGCGGCACTTCCGGTCGGACCGGATCTCTACCCTCAACACCACGGGCTTGCGATATCCCACCCGGCGCGCGGTTCTGATGAAGACCTGGCGCCTGGAGAACAACCTGGGGGAGGAGCGTTAGGCTACTGACAGGAACTGTCACCAGGGTGGGCGACCATACCTCCCACGTCACAGCACACAGGAAGGGAGAGTCTCATGCGCCTTTATCAACACCCGATGTCGGCCAACGCTCGCGCCGCGATCATGACGGTCTACCAGTTGAATGCCCCGGTGGAGCTGGTGTTCGTGGATCTGACCCAGGGTCACCAGAACCTGCCGGCTTTCCTGAGGATGAATCCCAACCACCGCGTGCCGGTCCTCGAGGACGGGGATTTCCACTTGTGGGAGTCGCGGGCCATCATGCAATACCTGGCGGACAAGACCCCGGGCCAGACGCTCTATCCCACGGAAGTCCGCGCCCGGGCGGACGTGAACCGCTGGCTGTTCTGGTCCGGTCAACACTTCGCGCCCGCGATCGGCATCTTTTTCTTCGAGAACGTGGTCAAAGGCATGATCGGCCGTGGCGCGCCGGACCCGACGGAGTTGAAACGGGGGACGGCTCTGTTCAACGAGTTTGCCGCTGTACTGGACGGCCATCTGAGCGAGCGCCAGTGGATCTCCGGGGACTCGTTGACACTCGCCGATCTGTCCATCGCCGCGGCTTATGCCTGCGCGGCTCCGGGCAAGGCTCCGGTGGCGTGGTACGCGAATCTCCAGCGTTGGTTCACTCGCGTGCAGACGTTGGAAGCGTGGCAGAGAAGTGAGCAGTTAGCTCGCGCCGCCTGAGGCATTCAGGCGCTCGACCTTCACGTCGACCGTCAGGCCGTGGTGGCCGCCTCCGAGGATGATGCCGCGCAATGGCGAGACATCACCGAAGTCGCGGCCCCACGCAACGGCGATATGATCCGTTGAGATGAGTGTGTCGTTCGTGGGGTCGAGATCGATCCAACCGAAGGGCGGAGCGTATACGGCGACCCAGGCGTGGGATGCAGCCGAGCCCACGAGGCTTCGGACATAGCCACTGACATACCGTGCTGCCAACCCTCGCGAGCGCAGGCAAGCGATCATGAGATGGGCGAAGTCCTGACACACGCCGCGTCGGATTTCGAGGACCTCCGTTACCGGCGTCGCGATCGTCGTCGCGCCGGGAGCGTACTTGAGCTCGGTGTGGAGTTTCGTCATCAACGCCTGAGCGCACACCATCAGGGGGTGACCCCCGGGGAAACAGTCCTCCGCATAATCCATGAACATCTGCTTCACCCTGACATAGGGTGATTCGTGTCTGAAGCGTGCTGCCTCGAGATCGTCGCGCGCCGGCGGCTGGCCGGTGTAGCGGAATCTCGCGGTGAGCTCGTCCCAGGCGATCGTGTCGGCCATGGGAATTGAGGGGCGGGGATGGACCTCCACCTCCATGTCGGTCGTCACATCCAGTTTCCGATGCGGGCGCTCGAACTCCACCCGGGTGACCGGATTTCCGAAGGCATCCAATTCCTCCTTGCGCCGGACCGCGGGCGGTGAGATCGCGATGCTGTGCTCGAGACACTGTTGGTAGGGTGCCGGTCGTGGCACCAGGTGCAACAGCTGCTGGGAATGCACGACATCGTTGCCGTAGGTGTAGGTGGTCTCATGGCGGACGCGATAACGGGCGGCACCGCTCATGTGGCGAGTGCCTGCGAGTTGAGACTGATGTGGGCGAAGTGCCGCATCGACAGTCTGTCGGAGAGGGCGCCGGCCGCCGTGGCGACGCTGCGGAGTCTTGTGGCAATGGCCTGACGTGCGCTCGCGTCTTCTTCGAGCGCCAGCAACTCGGCGTCGCTCAGCGAAGGAATGGCTTCTTCCAGCATGTCCCCGGTGCCGGCCTTGCGCAAGTCGCGGGCAAGGGAGCGAGATAGAAAAGCCAGTGCAGTGGGGTGCTCGGTGTCGCGAATGAGCAGATCGAGCGCGGGTCCCAATTGCGGCGTGACGGCATAACGGGATCGGTAGATGCGCAGACTGTCGTAGGCCTCCAGCAGCCACTCGACATGTCGCTGTCGCGTTGCTTCACCCGAGGTGAGGTAGTGAGCGAGCAGGTCGGCGGCGAACTGCAACCGCTCGAGCCGGCGCCCGATGCGCAACAGGCGCCATCCGGCATCCTGCGTCATGTCGTCCAATGAGAACCCGGCCAGTGCGGCGAGCGACAGCGACAATCTGTCGAGGAGCGCGCGCGGCTCTTCTCGTGAAGCGAGTCCCTCTTGCAGCCTTCGCTGCATGTCAGAAACCGCACGCCAATAGCCTGAGGACAGGCGGCCCCGTACCTGCGAGGCGCACCAGGCCAGTCGCCTGACATCCGCGACGATTCCTCCCGGATTGCGATCATCACGCAGGCCTCCCGTGGGTTCGATGTCCGCTGCGATGAGTCCAACGTCACGGCAGATTTTGACGGCCGTTTTCCAGACACCCTCGTCGATGCGCGCTCCTATCGTGGCACGCAGCAAGCAGGTCTTGTCTTCGCAGCGCACGGAGTAACGCCCGAACCAGAACAGATTTTCGACGAGACGTGATGGGATCTCGTCGTAGCGGGCCGCCATGCGTGAGGCGTTGCGGGGCGTCTCCGCCGCTTCCTCTTGTCCGGGCTCGGCCAACACCCAGATGTCTTTGCTGCCTCCACCGCGCTGCGTGGATACCACGTCAACGGCCGAGCCGGTTGCGATTCGGGCCAGGCCGCCGGGCATGACCCGGTTGCCGGTCGCATACATGCGGATGGATATCGCTTTTGCCGCAAAGCCCAACGCGCCGTAGGGCCGCCAGACCGGAGCTTGCGAGAGAGCCAGATGCTCCTGCGCGACGTAGGCATGCGGACGCGTCCGAAGTCTTTCGATCAGGTTGTTGCGGGCTTCGCCCGTCAGCGTGTGCCCGAACACCGGCTCGAAGCGTTGGTTGGGCCACGCAGGCTTGATTACGAGCCGGTCCAGATGAGCCAACACATACTCGAGCGCCGGACCCTCGCCGCACCACCAGGTCGCCAGTGTCGGCAGCTCCAGGGTCTCGCCCAACAGGCGTGCGGCAATTTTCGGCAGGAAGCCCAGCCAGCCGGCGGACTCCAACACACCACTTCCCAAGGCATTGGCGACGTGCACGCGTCCCGCACGCACCGCACCAAGCAAACCCGCCACGCCGAGCGCCGAATCACTCCGCAACTCCACCGGATCGCAATAGTCGTCATCGAGACGACGCAAAATCGAGTGCACCCTGCGCAGGCCGCCTACGGTTTTCAAGTACACGGTGTCCTGGCGGACTGTCAGGTCGGTGCCCTCGACCAGGGGTAACCCCAGCTGCCGTGCCAGATAGGCGTGCTCGAAGTACGTCTCGTTGAAGGGCCCTGGAGTCAGAATGACCGCCAGCGGCGTCTCGTCCCCCTCGACGCCTTCCAGCAACCCATCGCGCAGCTCTCCAAAGAAACCGCTGATACGGCGTGTGTGCAGCTCCGCGAACGCCTCCGGCAGGACCTGTTTGAGGATCTCCCGATTCTCGAGGGCATAGCCCGCGCCGGAAGGGGTTTGTGTCCGGTCCGCCATCACCCACCACTGGCCATCCGGGGCGCGGGCCAGGTCGGCGGCATAGATCGGCAGCCAGTTGCCCTGCTTCGGCGTGATCCCGAGGCACGGCCACAGGAAGTTGGGATGTCCGAAGACGAGCTCCGGTGGCACGATGCCCTCGGCCAACAGCCGCTGCGGACCATAGAGATCGGCCAGTAACGCATTCAGCAGGCGTGCCCGCTGCGCCAGTCCACTCTGGATGGTGCGCCACTCGGCGCCTGTCAGGACGAGCGGGATCGGGTCCAACGCCCAGGGACGGTCGGCCCCCTGTGGATCGGCGTACACGTTGTAGGTCACGCCGTTTTCGACAATCAGGCGCCGGGTCAGATCGAGCGCACGGCGGGAGGAGGCGCGCGCGTCGATGCCCGTGATGCGATCAACCAGGGAGCGCCAGTGCGGGCGCAGCTCACCCTCCATGTCGAGGAGCTCATCGTACCGCCCCGGCTCGGCGCTATAACTCGCCAGGCAGCCATTCGCCGTGCTCTCGGGGCGGGCCGCACTCATCCAGGCCCTCTCCTGAGGTCGAGGGTAAAGGGGAACTCGGGGTTGACGGGCTCCGCGGGCGGCGCGAGCACCCCCGGGGTGTGGCCCATGCGGAAAAACCGCGCACGGCGCCGGCTTTCGGACTCGAAAGCGTTCACCGGAAAGGTGGCGTAGTTGCGGCCCCCTGGATGCATGACGTGATACTGACAGCCGCCGAGCGAACGTTCCATCCACGTATCCACAATATCGAAAGTCAGTGGAGTATGGACGCCGATATTGGGGTGCAGGGATGCCGGGGGCTGCCAGGCCCGGTAACGCACTCCGCCCACGAATTCCCCGACGTTGCCAGTGGGTCGCAGCGGGATGCGCCGGCCATTGCAGGCGAGGACATAACGGTCGGGCGCCAGTCCCGAGGCCTTCACCTGCAGCCGCTCGACCGACGAGTCGACGTAACGGACGGTGCCGCCGGGAGCACCTTCCTCGCCCATGACATGCCACGGCTCCAGGGCCTGCCGGATCTCGATCTCGACGCCCTGCGCGGCGAAGTCCCCATATTTCGGGAATCGGAACTCGAAATGCGGGGCGAACCAGTCGGGACGCAAGGCGAACCCGGCCGCTCTCTGCTCCGCGAGCACGTCCGCGAAGTCCTGCTCGACGAAGTAGGGGAGCATGAAGCGATCATGCAACTCGGTTCCCCACCTCGTGAGCCGCGTTGGCTCGTAGGGAGTGCGCCAGAAGCGGGCGATCAGGGAGCGCAACAGGAGCTGTTGGGTGAGGCTCATGCGCTCGTGGGGAGGCATCTCGAACGCGCGCAGCTCCAGCAGCCCGAGCCGGCCGCCGGGCCCGTCGGGGGAGTACAACTTGTCGATGCAGAACTCCGCGCGATGCGTGTTGCCCGTCACGTCGATCAACAGGTTGCGGAATAACCGGTCGACGAGCCAGGGTGGAACGTTGTCCGCCCGCGGGCTGGCCTGTTTGAAAGCGATCTCCAGCTCGTAGAGAGAGTCGTTGCGGGCCTCGTCCACGCGGGGCGCCTGCGAGGTCGGGCCGATGAACAGCCCTGAAAACAGGTACGACAGGGAGGGGTGATTGTGCCAATAGCCCAGCAGACTTCGTAACAGGTCCGGGCGGCGCAGAAAGGGCGAGTCGCTTGTCGTCGCGCCACCCAGCACGAAGTGGTTACCGCCACCGGTGCCGGTGTGCCGGCCGTCCAGCATGAATTTCTCGCTCGTGAGCCGGGAGAGCCGCGCCGCTTCATACAGGTGTGTGGTCCGGCCGACGAGTTCGTCCCAACTTCCGCTGGGATGGATGTTGACCTCGATGACGCCGGGGTCCGGAGTGAGGCGAAAGCTGTTGAGGCGCGGATCGCGCGGAGGCTCGTAGCCTTCCAATACAACGGGTTGCGAGAGATCCGCCGCGGTGGACTCGATCGCCGACACGAGCTCGAGATAGGCCTCGAGCCGGTCCGTGGGGGGCATGAAAATATATAGCACGCCATTGCGGGGCTCGGCGCACATCGCAGTGCGGGTGAGCCCTCCGGCCGACTCGTGTGGGCCCGGTGCGTGAGTTTCGCGTTCGCTGAGCGAGTCCGCCGCGAGTGCCTCAACACGGTCCGCCGCCCCTCTGGCGACCGCGAAGTCCTTGAGCTGCTGGCGAATCGTTGCCGGGCGCGGCAATGGCGGGAATGACTGGTTCAGGTCGGGCTCGTGCACATAGGGATAGTCCTCGGGCCGTGTCCAGGGCAGGCTGTCCAGCGGTAGCCGCAAACCCAACGGCGAGTCTCCGGGTAGCAGGTAGCAGCGCTCCTGCCGCAGAAACCACGGACCCGTCTGCCAGCCGCTGTCATCCGTCTTGCGCGCGACCGGCAAAACGTAACCCACCGCCGCGTCCAACCCCTGTTCGAAGATCCTTGCCAGCCGGACGCGCTCACCCGCATCCTCCAACCTCGAGTCGAAAGGATCGACGTTCGAGGGTAGCCGCCGCTCCTTCCACAGGTAATAAAAGGCGTCCTCGTAGGCTGGGAATGCAAACTCCGGCGCGAGGCCGAGGCGGCGGGCAACTCCTGACAGGAAGCGCTGCGCCAGCGCCGCGTCAACTCCGTAGTGAGTGCCTTCGTTCGCGTAGAGCGCGGGGTCTTCCCAGATCGGCTCGCCGTCGCGGCGCCAGAAGCAGTTCAGGGACCAGCGGGGAAGAGGCTCGCCCGGGTACCACTTCCCCTGGCCGAAGTGAGCGAGCCCGGTGGGCGCGTAGTGGGCCTTGAGCCGGCCGTAGAGCTCCGCGGCGCGCACGCGTTTGGTTTTTCCCAGGGCGGCCGTGTTCCACTCCGCGCCATCGGGGTCGTCGCTGGCAACAAAGGTGGGCTCTCCTCCCATGGTGAGTCGCACATCCTGCGCGCCGAGGTCCGCATCGACGGCGTGGCCCAACTTTTCGATCGCAGCCCATTGTTCCCCGGTGTAGGGCTTGGTCACGCGGGGCGCCTCCCAGATGCGCTGCACTCCCATCGAATGCTCGAACTCGACCTCGCACTCCTCGACCAGCCCGGTAACGGGCGCGGCGGCGGAGGGCTCGGGGGTACAAGCCAGCGGGATGTGCCCTTCGCCCGCCAGCAGTCCGGAGGTCGGATCCAACCCGATCCAACCAGCACCGGGAAGGTAGACCTCGCACCAGGCGTGCAGGTCGGTGAAGTCGGCCGGAGGACCCGAAGGGCCGTCCAGCGCTTTCACGTCGGGCGTGAGTTGGATGAGATAACCCGACACGAAGCGGGCGGCCAATCCCAGGTGTCGCAGCAGTTGCACCAACAGCCAGGCGGAATCGCGGCACGACCCGGAGGCCTTCTCCAGGGTCTCTTCCGGCGTCTGCACCCCCGGCTGCATGCGGATGAGATAGCGAACGTCGCGTGACAGCCTTAGGTTGAGATCCACCAGGAAGTCGACGACGCTGGGGCTCTTGCGCGGAATGGATTCGAGGTACCCGGCAAAGAGCCGCGTGGACGGCAACCGTGCCAGGTACGGCGCGAGCTCCCGCTGCTCGCCGGGCTCATACGCAAACGGAAATTGCTGCGCGTATGGCTCCAGGAAGAAATCGAACGGGTTGAGGACCGCCATCTCGGCGACCAGGTCGACTGTCAGGTGCAGCTCGCGCGTCCTTTCCGGGAAGGTGAGACGGGCGAGGAAGTTGGACTGCGGATCCTGTTGCCAGTTGATGAAATGCTCGGCGGGCTCAACTCGTAACGAATACGCGAGGATCCGCGTCCGGGTGTGCGGAGCAGGCCGCAGGCGCACGATCTGCGGGCTCAGAGAGATGAGCCGGTCATAGCGATAGTGCGTGACGTGGTTGAGTGCGACATGGATCGACACGGTGGATCTCCCCTGGCCGCTCGGCGGCTTCGGGAAGCATATGCAAAGGCGGGGCCCCGGCGGTCAGTCTTTCGACCGACGTTTCGTGGCCCTGGAGGGCCTTTCTTGCACCAAAGTGGAGCGCTAGCGCACCATCTGAGCGCGATTCACCGCGCCGATGACTTCCTGCGTGGTCATGACGTCGGCAAACAGCATGAGCATGTTTTCGAGCGTCGCGTTATGGGCGGCGTCGGTGAGTGCCGCGTTGGCATCCGCCACGAAGATGATCTTGTAGTTCATCTGCATGGCATCCCGGGCCGTAGACTCGCAGCAGCAATTCGTCAGCGTGCCGGTGATGATGAGGGTGTCGATGCCGCGCTCCTGCAACACCTCGTGAAGCCGGCTCGCGCCGGGAACAAATGCACCGAAGCGCGTCTTCTCGATGGCGATATCGCTGCCGGTGAACTCGAGCTGCGGCCAGAGGCGCCAGTAGTGAGCGTCACGCGCGAAGGCTTCGGCGAGGCGCAGGCGGCTCGAGCCGCTATGCATGTAGGCGAACCAGTTCGACCAGCTCGCCCGCGATTCCTCGTCGACGGTCATCCGTAGAAAGATGTTTTGTCCGCCGCGCTCGCGCACCGCGGCACTGATGGAGTTCACCGCACCGACGATTTCGCGCGCCACGGGGACTTCCACCGGCGCACCCGGCTCCATGAAGCCGTTCTGCAAGTCGACAATGACATGCGCCGTGCGGCGCATGTCGAGCTTGTCGAAGATGTGGAGATGACCGCGCTGCGCGAGAACCTGCGCCTTCAATTCAGGCGAGATCCGGATCTGGTGCATGTCCGCGAGCTATCTTTGTGTCGTCTGGGGCTGCGTTCCTTGCGGTGGCTCACGGCCCGGCTGCGTGTCTTCCAACGGGAAAGACTGCGCGCCCGTGCTGGAGGAAAGCGGGCTGGGCTGCGCCGGTGCGTTCGGTGCCGGCGATGGATTCGGAGCAGCCGACGCCGACGCCGGCACCGGTGCCACGGAAGCCTGCTGCTGGCCGCGAGTGCTCGTCGTCACCGCGGTCATGAATCGCCGTGCCGCATCATCGTTCGTCGTGACAGAGCCGGAGGCGATGTCGCTCGCCGTGACTCCGTGCTTCCGGTAGAACGCTTCGTTCTCGTCATCATCGATCGAGATGACGGTGCCGTCGAGCGCGAGGCCGGCGAAGACTCCGCGGCTGCGGGAGTAGGAATACACCTCCGCTTTGAAGGTCGGATCGGTCGAGGCCGAGGCCGAGCGTCCGACCGGGCCCGCGGATACTGACGCGTCAGCGCCCAAGGTGAATTTGCCGCCGGTGATGCCTTCGATGCCCTTCTTCGTCGTGAAGACCAGCACGATGTCGGTCTTCTGCACGCCCCACTGCCAGCCGAAGCTGCCACCGGTCATGGTGATGAAGATTGGGTTGGTGAAACGTCCGTCCTTGTCGCGATACACGAGAATGCCGTCGCCACGGCGACCGCCGGCGAAGAAGGCGATCTTCGTCATGTCAGGAATGATCGCGATTCCGTAGGCGCGCTCGAGCAGCCGGTTGGGAATCATCTGGTCACGGGAATCCCGCAATTCCTCCAAAACCTGGCTCGCGAGCAGGAGCCGGCCTTCCTCGCGCGCCTGCGCGTGGCTTACGGTGGCACCGACGGCCAGGGCGAGGCCGGCGAGCGCCGAGAACAGGGTG
>DAITMW010000127.1:0-7703 GCA_036834945.1 Steroidobacteraceae bacterium | reverse complement strand
CGGATGCGCATGCTTCGATCCCCTCGTCATTTGTTGGTAGGGCAGCCTACCGATAGGGGCTAAGCATAACTCAACCGCGGTTGCAACACGAATGTTGTTGCGTTCAGCAGCGGTTTAGCTGGCACATGGGTCGCCGGGCTTTCTCGGGGCCTCAGTACCAGAAGGAGAAGAACACCTGCACGACGTTCGCATTGAGCTTGTACAGCGGTTCGTTACCGACTGTGTAGCCGTCGCCTGTCAGCAACGCATTGCGAAAGTCACTGTAGTCGATGAGCAGGTGGTTGTAATGCACGTTTATCGTGGCCTTGTTGAGCCACGTGAAGTACGGAACGCGATATTCCCACGAGCCGCCGATGCCGATGGCGATGCTGTGGAACGCGGCGAGCTCGCGATCGCGCGCCATGAAGTTCTGATAGTTGGCACGCGGGAACAGGTCGCTGTAGAAGTTTGCCGCGTTCTGACGGTAGTAACGCAAGCTGCCGTCGAAAATGAACTTGTGCCAGGGGTGCGTGTAGTCCACCTCGATGGTGTGGCCTGTGATGCCCCAGGTGTCGTTGAAGAACCGGTACGAGCCCGTCACCGCCGCGCGATAGGGCAGGTAGTACTTGAACTGGGCGGAAGTCGCCGTGCTCGTACGTGTATCCGGATAAATCTGATCCGCCAGCGTGAAGCCTTTGCCCGCAACCGTGGGGTCGAGGTAACGGATCTTTCGATACGGATTCGCGAGGTAACCCTGGTCGGTGATCGCCTCGAAGTTGATATCGAGGATGGCGTTACGGGTGAGGATCTGGCTGAGCGACAGAGTGTAGGCGCGATGGTCGGCGCGCTCGTGGAACGTCGGATCGTTCTCGATCTGGTGGCTGACGGCGTCCTTCACGTCGCGGTACACGCTATCCCAGCCACGCCGGTAGCCCATGGACACCGTGGTGAGGTCGCCGAACATGTTCTGGCTGATCGAGAAGTAGGCCGTGTCGGCGATGTAGTCGGGCTCGCGGCTGTGAATGTAACCGGCGGTGTACATCGTCTTGTCGTGCAGGTAGTCGACGGAGCCGCCTTCCTGCTTGCGCGTCTCGTGATAAGGGCTCGCCGAGAGCTTCACGTCGATCGAGGCGCTCGAGATCAGGTCCTCGTAATAGCTTCCCGTGAAGGAAAGGCTGTCACCGACCTTTTTACGCACCAGTACGGAGGGCCCTTGGATCGTGATGCCGCCGCCGTTGTAGTTGTGGTACATGAAGTCAGCGCGGTCATCCGGCAGCACATCGGCGACCGCAGGCGCACCGACCACGAAAAGCATGGCCAGCACTTTCACGCACCGGCCCGCGAGACCCGTGGGCCAGGCAAGCTGCATGCCCATCGTGGCGTGCCTGCGCGTCAACCTCAGCATCAATTGCATCCGCAACCACCGCCGACGCCGCCCGTGGCGCCGCGCGAGCCTTCACGTGCCTCGAATACGTGGTCGAGATAACTGCTGGACACGGGATCGCGGCTGAAGGACATGATGGGATCGGCGAAGTGCTCGCGCTCGTAGGGTTTTACCCAGGGCTGGATGGGTGAGCACCCGCCCAGAAGCAGTCCCGTCAATACGAGCGCCGTCGCGCAGATCTTGCCCATAGATACCTCCAACCGCGTCCGCGCCCTGTTACTCCCGGACCATGGCCCGGATCGTGTTCAGGTACTCGCCTTCGTCACCGGGCTTGTAGGAAACGTGCCGGTAACGAACGTTGCCCTTACGATCGATGATCACCGTCGTAGGCATGCCCGCGACGCTGAACAGCTGGCTGACCTTGCTGTCCT
Source organism: Steroidobacteraceae bacterium (assembly GCA_036834945.1). Lineage (GTDB taxonomy): Bacteria > Pseudomonadota > Gammaproteobacteria > Steroidobacterales > Steroidobacteraceae > 13-2-20CM-66-19. The sequence continues at coordinate 5,909 of DAITMW010000127.1, read as the reverse complement.
TGTCGTAGCCGACGGGGAAGGTGACCGGGGTCGCCTTGAGCCAGTCGTCCGCGGCCTTCGAGTCCGGCTCGACATTCACCCCGATGAGGGTGAAGCCCAGCTTGTTGTATTTCTTGTAGATGTCCTCGAGGAGCGGCATCTCCTGGCGGCACGGTCCGCACCAGCTCGCCCAGAAGTTGATCATCACGACCTGGCCCTTGTACTTCGCCAGGTCCACCTGGCCACCGCCTTTCTCCGGCAGCGTGAATTCCGGCGCCGGGCTATTCGGGGCCGCGGCTATCGCCGGCAGCGCGATGACGAGAGCGGCAACGATTCCTGCGCTCAATTTCCTGATGGGGCTCTGCATGGATCCTCCACAAACCTTCTAAAAGAAGACGGTCGTGCCGACGCGCATCTCGATGTTGTTGGTGAGCTTCGTAGTGCCCAGCAGGTCTGACTGGAAGACACGATCCTGTACCGAGATATGGACCGCGAGCCAGTCGGACGGCAGCACCCGGTAGCCGGCACCGAAGTTCACCGTGAACTTCTTGTCGCCGGCGAAATCGGTGCTACCGATGCCGCCGATGACATAGAAAGCGCTCGACAAGGCGATGCCACGACCGAGAAAAGCCTCGCCCGGGAGGAAGTTGTAGCCGAGTGACAGATCGTAATACGTGAAGTGCCTCTCAGGGGGCGTCAAAAGCTGGATGTTCCCGCCGAGAGTCTCGAAGCTCGTGCGTCCGGCCGTGGAACGACCCCATTCACCCTGGAAAAACAGGTCTTCGGTGACGTGGTACGCGGCAGTTATGCCATAGACGGGATTCGTACCGAAGTCCTCGATCGAGAGAGCGCCGTAGTCGAGCCCGATCTCAATGTTCGCGCTGCGAATTTTGGGCACCGTGATCTTGCGGCGCTCGACTGTCGGGTCAACGACGCGCGGAGGCGCACTGTCGTCATCTGGCGACTGTTCGGCGCGCTTGGCGTCCTCGCGGGCCTGTGCGCGCTCCTCGCGCGCTTCCCGACGGTGGTGAAACCAGTTGCTCACCGTCGCGCAACCCGACAGCGTAGCCACCGCCACCGTCAGAAGAAGAACGCGAATCCACCTTTCCATTCGTCTGCTCTCTGATTCTGATTGAGGTTGGTGAAAATGTAATGACTTCTGAATTCTGCGCGCAGGAAGAACCGGCGGGTGAGATAAAAACGCAGCCCGCCACCGACATAGGCTGTTTCCTGCGTGCGGTCGGACGGTTGCACGAGAGTCGCTTTCGGCTCCAGGTGCACGATTCCCGTTCCGATCGTGAAGAACGGCGACAGCCGCCATTCCGGCATCAACACGTGGGTGAGGCCGATATCGACGGTATTGCCGTTCGTGAACTTGCCCAGGAACTGCCCGAGCTGCGCTTCGAGGGCGAGCTGTGAGTTGAAGGAGAACGAGCCGTACGTCGAGATGTACGTTGCATTGCCCCATTCCCCGGCGAACATGCCGAGCTCGAAGCGATGCGAGGCAAAGCCGCTGCGGTCGCCCAGGTCGAATGTGAACGGGCTGCCGTCGGCGAGCACGGTCTTGAGCATGTCTCGTTGCGCGGCCCAGCCCTCCACGCCCCGCCGCGTACGGACCTTGAACCAGTCGGTGCGGCGGAACAGGACCTCGACGCTCTCGTCGCGGGGAACCACATTGAATACGGGGTAGCCGCGGCCGGCCCCCGTATGCAGCTCGAGGTACGGTTGCGTCACGAAAACCTGCAAATGCTCCCGCGCGCACCCCACCACGGGGGTGAGGCACAGCGCCAGGAGCGCCAGGATAGCGGCGATCGTGCTCCGCAAGTTCGACCTAATTGACAGGCACTTTCGGGTCGAACGGATTGTTGAAGTATTGCGCGCCAATATCCAGCCACTCGGACAACAAGCGAAGCTCGGCCGGGCTCAGGTAGCCCGCATGTGTGCTTGCCGAACCCGCTGCGAAGCGGCTCATGAACTGGGCCGACAGCCCACCGTTCGCGCTTCCCGCATTCAGGTACGGTCCCACGGGAATGACGGTCGGGTTGCCGTTCGCATCCGGCGGACCCTGCGCATTCACCAGGGCTCCCATGTTAACTACTTGCTCGTCATGCTGGAACAGTAGTTGGCGATAAGAGACGGACTGCGCCGGCACATCGTTCGAGGCGGCGTTCGTAAGATTGAGCTGCCCGGCGGGGGCTTGCACCGTTCCATCCGCGGCCACTGTACTGTGACAGCCGGCCGTCGTGCAGGTGTGATCCGTCACAACAGCCATGGTGGTGGGATCGAGGGTCTGCCGCGGCAGGTCCCAGATCGGCTGGATGTGCTGGGGATAGTTGATGATGATCCGGCAGTTTGAGGCCCAGGCGCTCGCGCAGTTGGTGCTGGTCGGAATGGTTTCCTTGGGGTCCAGGCCGTTTGCACCGACGTAGGCGAGACTGATCGGCTTGCCCGCGGTCGCCTGCGCGGGGTCCGTCCACACGTCGGTGTAGAGCACATCAACGCTCGGTATCTCGCTACACGGAACTCCCGAACCCGTCGCGCATGTCACACGCCCACGCGCTTCCGCCATCGTTTCACCTGCGTTGGGAATGAAAGCCTGGAGGATGGTGCCGTCTGCCTGCGTCAGCGGTGTGGCCGCGGCATACGTGTGTGGGAATGCCGTCCCCGAGGTCGAGCCGGCATAAACCGGCAAAAATGCCCCCGAGCGGCCGTGGGACGCGGGCGACTGCTGCGTCGGGGTGTTGTGGCAGCCGTTACATTGGATGACCTCGCCCGGTATTGCCTGCAGCCATACGGCGAGGTTGGGCGAGATGTTGCGCCCGTTGGAATCGAGTATCTGCAGGGAGAAGGCGACCTGCGCGGGGACCCGGATCTTCACCGAGCCATCGGGCTCGACGGGCGCATAGCCGACGATCTCGCGCATGAAGTTGCTCGCGCCGAAGGCGTCGCCCGACAGGTTCACGACCGTCTGGTCAGGTATCGATACCGCCTTGGTGATGCGCACGAAGCGCGCGGGACGTGCATTGGCGGCGGTTTGCGCCGGATCGGCGACGGCCTGGATGCTCGGTTTCGCCGTGTCGACACCGTCGAAGTCGTAAACGCTCTTGATGTCGATCACGCCGACACCCGCGTTGATCAGGTCCTGGCTGAGATCGACGCCCCCGAGCTTGTCCAGAATGATGTTCTGCAGCGGACGCGGCTGCGTGGCCACGACATCCGTCACCATGACGCCCTCGACGGGCTGCATGACCGGCAACAGGGTGTTCTGGTTCGGATCGAACATCCACACGCTATAGAGAGGAGGGGCCAGCTGCACGTCCGGATCCTCGAGCGCCGCGTCGGTGCACGGGCCGATGCTGCCGTCCTTGTTCAATATGCGGCACTGCTCCCAGCTCACCAGGATGCGGTTCGTGCCGTCCCACAGCGGGAAGCCCGAATTGAAGCGTCCGCCCGCCGAGGGGCCGGGAATCGTCGAGATGTTATTGGGGGTGGCGCGTGTCTGCGCCGGGCCGGTCGCGCCGGCACTGGCCGCCAATGGCTGGGTGTTCTCGACGTACTGGTTGCCGTTGATGATGACCAGGTCGCCGCCGAAGTCGGTTTTCGAGAACTGGCGGATGAGGGTCAGGATGCTGCCGTTCTGCATCTCGTGCGGCTTCATGAATTCCACGACCGTGTTGTTCGTGCCGGTCATGTGGCTGTTGGCGCCGTAATAGAGCTCGCTGTCGGTGCCGTCGGGATTGGATGAGTACAGGTGCATCCCACCGCTGCCGCCCGGGGCGTTGTCCCAGCGGGTCCAGAGGATGCGGCCGCTCTGCAGCACGGTGGCGTCCTGATCGTCGCTCTGGTTGAACGAGATCTGGTGTATTCCGGTGCCGTCGGCGTTCATGACCTCCAGCACGAAGTTCGGTTCCTGGTTGGCCTCGTTCTGGGCCGCGAATTGCGGCTTGCCCTCATCCAGCAGCACGGCCTTCGACTGCGACTGGCGGGTGCTGGAGAACACGATGCGGCCGTCGGGCAGGTAGTGCGGAGAAACGTCGTTCACCGTCGGATCAAGGTCGAGCGCCGGATCGATCACCGGCGCCAGGGTGTCCGTGGAGATCACATACTGGTAGATGCGCCAGGACGGAGGGTTCTTCTGTTGCTGGTTCGCCTTCATCGGGCCGCGCATCGCGAAGACCACACGCGAGCCGTCCGCGGACGCGTCCACATCCTTTACGTCCCAGGTTCCCGTCGTCGTACCGGTCGTGCCTCCCGTGGCGCTACCCGATGCAGCGGCGGTGATACGCGCCGTGATGTTGGTTTCCTTCGCGCTCGGCGAGGCGCTGGCGCGCATGTAAAGGTCGGCGGACGGGAAGGCGACGCGCAGCATGCGTACGTCGTCCGCCCCGGCGTTGATGTTCGCCATGGTCGGGATCGTGCGCTTGACGTAGAAGATCGGGTAATCGTTGGTGGCGGGGTCGGCCTTCTGACCGTTGGCGATGTTGAAACTGCCGCCGCCACTGCAGGCATCCAGAACTGTGATCAGGGACACAGTAGCCAGGGCCGCCAGCAATCGCTTCGCTGCACATCCGCGCTGCACTTTCATTACACGAGACTCCACATCGATCCGCCGCCACCTCCGACGAGCGCGACGGCGAATGTAACTTAATTCACGCCCCGAAAGCTCAGGTTTTTGCCGTTGTGCTGAGTCCGTCACGGCACGCCGATGCGCTTCCCTGTTCTCTTGCGCAGCGTTGGTGCTCCGGCGTCGAGCGGGCTATTAGTTAGTCGTTTGGTCTCGCAGCCGCTGTGACCCGACTCGCATTTTACCGAAGCATGCACCCAGCGGCGGGTCTAACAAGAAACATGTCGCCTCGCGGCGACGTCAGCCGTAACAGACAAACGGGGGGTGGACTTTCGGGCCGTATAGTGCGGCTCGCGCATCGGATATTGGGAGTGGTGGGCGCTATGATTACGCAGAGAGTCGGGAACGGGTTGCGCCGGGTGCGGCGGTCATCTGCCGTCGCGGCAACATGCGCGTTGACGTTGCTCGCCGCGCAGGCGGCAGCTCCCGCGTACGCCGGGCAGGCAGAGGTCGCGCAGCGAATCTACGAGCGCCTCGCGGGCGTGAAACCCACACCGACCCAGCTCACCGCCATCCAGGCAGCCATGGACGCTGCCGGAGGTCCCGGTAGCGTGAACCAGCAGGCCGAACTCGCCGCCGCGCAATATGCGACCGACCCGGCCACTGCGCCGACGTTCTACAACGTAGTGTTGAAGAACATGGTGACGCCGTGGACGAACCGTGACCAGAGCGTGTTCGCTCCACTGAATGACTACACCGCAACCGTGATCGGCATGGTGCGCGACGGCGTACCGTTCGACCAGGTTCTTTCGGGAGACATTCTCTACACGGTCACTGGCAATGGTGCCGGTAGCCTGCCGCCGCCTGCGATCAACAACAACGATCACTACGCCGCGGCAGAAACGAATGGAGTGGACCTGTCCATCGCGCTCAAGGCGGCCACGCAGTCGGGTGTGTACGGGCTGCCGACCGCCGCCACCGCGGGAGTGATCACCACCTACGGTGGCGCGTCCGCGTTCTTCATCAATGGCACGAACCGCGCGATGTTCCGGTTCACCATGATCAACCACATGTGCAACGACATGCAGACCCTGATGGACACGACGCGACCGAGCGATCGTATCCGGCAGGACGTGTCGCGCAGCCCCGGCGGTGACAGCCGTATCTTCCTGAACAACTGCGTTGCCTGCCACAGCGGCATGGACCCGATGGCCCAGGCATTCGCCTATTACAACTTCGACGTTACCGCCAACCAGTTGATGTACACGCCTGGGCAGGTGCAGCCGAAGTACCACATCAACTCGCAGAACTTCCCGCAGGGATTCGTGACCCCGGATGACAGCTGGTCCAACCGCTGGCGCGCAGG
>DAITMW010000126.1:0-19011 GCA_036834945.1 Steroidobacteraceae bacterium | reverse complement strand
TATTCGTAATGCAACTGCGCGCTGCCGAAGATATATACGGCGTCAATGTCCGTGCGCTCCAGCGCCGCGACGGCGTCCCCGCCATGTTCCAGAAACTTGTATTTCTGCCGAGCGGCGGCGGCGCGTGCATCCTGGAGGTCACAAACGTGCACGAGTACGACTTCGCCCCGGTCCCGCAACCCTGCAAGAACCGGCAGGTGTAGCCAATCGGCAGCAGGTCCCGCACCGATGACGAGTACGCGCAGCGGCCGCGGAACAGATATTTCGCCGGCCATACTCAAAATCCCAACACGACGTGCAGCGCGAATGCGCTCAAGGTAACATTCCACGCACCCGTGGGCAAACAGCAATGAAACTCTGGAAGCTGGCGAAATCGAGTGCGCGCAAGGGCCGCGAGGCGCTGCGGAACGCTTACTACGTGATGTATCGCAGGCTGCGGCGGCCTTTGGCCGGCGAATACCAGACCTATAGCTACACCCGCCCCGACCGCTACCCCTGGCTGTTCGAATTCGCGGCCGGCCAACTCGGGGCGCAGCGGCCGCTGAGTATCCTGTCGTTCGGCTGTTCCCGTGGCGATGAGGTTTTCAGCTTGCGCAGGTATTTCCCGCAGGCCGTCCTCAAGGGAATCGACGTCAACCCGCGCAATATCGCCCGTTGCCTGGCGCGTGTGCGTGTGGAAAAGCCCGCCAACATGACTTTCGCGATCGCGGCGGGCACCGAAGGCGAGCCCACGGGCGCCTATGACGCGATCTTCTGCCTGGCGGTGTTGGTGAGTGGCGACCTCACCACCGGCGGAGCGCAGCGCTGTGACCCTGTATTTCATTTCGAGCGCTTCGACCGCCAGATTGCCGATTTCGCCCGCTGTCTGAAGCCGGGCGGATTGTTGGTACTGCACACGACGAATTTCCGTTTTTGCGACACCGCGGTGGCTCATGATTTCGATGTGGTCCTCGAAGCCGATCTGGCGCATCTCGCGCCCGACGTCCTGTTCGATCGCGAAAACCGGCTGATGCCGGGTGAGCGCCAGCGGTATCGGGCCGTGGCGTTCCAGAAGCGCTGATCGCACGTCACTGCAGAAGGTTCGGCTCGTAACTCGAAGCCTCTCGCATATCTGAAGGTCCGCGGATCGTCGCGTAGGGAGCTAACGAGTCCACATCATTTCGATCGTATAGCTCATCACCCAGAATGCCATCGTCGATCTCATCGCTATGCGGATGCGTCTTGAGATGGTGGCTGGCCAGGAGTTGCCTCACCTGGTCGAGCGGCTTATTCCATTCTTCCGCAAGGCGCGCCGCGGTGGGCTCCGCAAAAGACATATAGAGGGCCTCCGCGTTCGCATGATCTTGCGTCCGGGTGAAATCCACCTCCGATGCCAGGGTCTTGCGGTAGCGGGCAATGACCCGCATATCCTTTGCCACGAGATCCCTGAACTCCTTTGTGCTGTAGTAGCCCTCCAGGTCAGTGACATTCCTGAAGGGCGGCTGCACGTTGATTTCGTGACACCAAAGGCATTTGCTGGGCTTGCCTGCGGCAGTGAGCGCGCGCGTCGTCGTGTCTTTTAAATGTCCTTCGAGATCGTACAGACCGAAGCGCAATTGCCCGTTGTCCATCAGATCGAGCGTCTCGATATCCGCCTTCTCAAAGGTGTGGTCCTTCAAGGAGCCAGCCCCCTCGAACGCCACGAAGGCCACGGCGTCGATGTCCCCGCCCCGCGCCACTTCTATCAGGCGATTCCCGTGGGCCACCGCGGACTCGACAATGGCCACCTGCCGGGGCGCGAACGAATGCCTGGCGCGGAACTCCGCGTACGTGGGAGTGACTCCGGTGAGAGCATAGTACTGTCGTGAGCTGCACAAGCTCAGAAAGACGAATCTGCCCATGTCCATGCCGCCCATGCGGTGATACTCATCACTGTCCTTGAGCACGCGCAGCAGCTTTTTCCAGGCTGCTCTCGAGCCTTGCGGGACTGCCGCGGCATCGAGATCCAGAGTCACCACGTTGCCGTTCCAGGAAATACTGGCGGCATCGGCGGGTAACTTCGCGCCCAGAAAGGACAGCGCCCAGAGCAATCCGGTGTTGGCTTTCGAGCGCGACTGACCGGGATAGCTCTTGATCCATCTGAGCTGGATCACCAGGTCCGGATCTCGCGGCGACGAGGGTCGGTCGGTCCGACTGCAACCGGAAAAGACGAGCAGGAGCACCGCGAGCAGGCTCGCCATACCGAGGATCTCGCAGCGGGTTCGTATGCTCTTCATTTTACGCAATCGTCCGTGTCTCGAGCGCCGGTTGAAAGTCCGCGTACGCCCCGCTACGACTGATTCTTCCGTTCCTGACCTCATGGATGATGTCGCAATGGCGCAGCGCGCTCAGCCTGTGAGAGATCATCAGCAGTGTCCGACCCGATCGGAGCGCGTTGAGCGTCGCGACGATCTCATCCTCGGCGCTGGTATCGAGCGCACTCGTCGCCTCATCCAGAATCAACACAGACGCGTCACGGTAGAGCGCTCGCGCGATTCCCAACAACTGACGCTGGCCGCCGCTGAGCTTGCACCCGCGCTCTCCCAACACCTCGTCGTACCCGTTGGGGAGGGACGCGATACAATCTGCCAGGCGTGCCAGCCTGACCGCCGAATGCAATCGTTCGCGGTCTATCCGATCGGGCGCCATTCCAAGCGCGATATTCTCGGCAACGGTGGCATCCAGCAGGAACACGTTTTGCGGAACATAGGCAATAGCGGACCGCCAGGCGCTGCGATTCGTCCGATCGAGCGCAACCCCGTCAATCTCCACCTGGCCCGACGTCGGAACCAGAAGCCCCGCAAGCACGTCGACGAGCGTCGTCTTTCCCGATCCGTTGGCACCAACAAAGCCAACGGCTGAGCCGGCCGGAATGCGCAGGGAGAAGCCCGAGAGGGCCGGTGCGCGATTGGCCGCGTAACGAAACGATACATCACGCATCCGGATTTCCTGTTGCGGTCCGCCGCGCCAGGGACAGTCCAGCGCCGGAGTCGCCCCGTCGTCGGGGGTCCGTTCCAACTCGTCCGCCAGGGTCTCGAACACGACTTGATTGGAGCGAATGCTCACGATCGCGGTAAATGCCTGTTGCAATGCCGGCAGCATCCGATAGGCGGCCAGCCCGATGAAGCTGAGCTGCCCGAGCCAGGGACCTACACCGTTACTGACGCTTCGCAGGTAGAGGGCGCCGCCCACGAGGCACAAGACGATCGCGCACTCGAGAACGTTCTTAGGCGCCGTGGCGATCGCGAGAGTGCCCGACTCGACCCGGGAGAACGAACGGCAGTAGGCCGCGAACCGCCGCACGAACACATCGCGCACGTCCAGGATGATGACCTCCCGGATCGCTCCCAGGCTTTCGCTGACGAGTTGGGTCCGCTGCGTCTGGTAGCGGCTCTGAGCGCGGCCTCCGCGCAGCAGGAGGCTTTGAGTGATCGCGTAGACAGCAGCGTATCCCGCACCGAGAACGATCGTGGCGCCGACCGCGATCAACGGATTCAGAAGCAGAATCGATGCCAGGACGAATATGACGGTGACGATGTTGGCCACGAGCAGGAGCCCCTGCCGCAGAATGCCGGTCGATACGCGGCCGCTCTCGTGCAGGAGCTTGCTCGCCAGGGCCGCGCTGTTGCTGCGCAAATGGAACTCGAAGTCGCGCCGCAGGTATTGCTCGAACAGGCGTACATAGAAGGTATCGCCAAGCTGTAGCGCGAACCGATTGATCGCCAGCGTGCCGAAGAGGTTTACCGCATTGGCGAGCAGAACGATGGCGATGAACGCGCCGCCGAGTGCGATCACGAACGAGCCCTGGCTCGCGAAGTGCAGGTGTTGATACAGCGCGCGCAGGACTGCGTTGCTCTCGATCGAATTGGGATCAGCGAGCACGGCAAAGAACGGCACCACGGCCGCGATGCCACCAACCGTGGACAAAGCCATGAGCACAGACAGCATCTGCAATGCGACCAGACGTCGCCGCTGTGAGCGGTCGAGCAAGCGCCATATTCGCACCAGGATCCTCACGGCAGGCGCACCGCGGGCAGACCGGATTGCGCCGGTGCGACAACCTGCCTCGAAGGTCGGATGACAGCGTGGAGACACACGAGAAACATCGCAAGCAGCAAGAGCAGCCGCGGGTACGCCAACACTGTCAAACCCCCTCGGCCTACAAATGGATTGGTATGGCCGTAGGGGATGAACCCGATGAGCACGTAGATGCCGAGAATGACGTCCGCGTGCACTCGGGCACCCGTGGACCGGAAATGATCGACGAGGAGTGCAACCGGAAGCCACAGCAACACAAAGGCGTAAGACCCCGCCGCGGGCCCAAGCAAGATCGGCACAATCCCGAGGATTCCAACGGTCGGCGCCATCGTGCCAGCATCCTTGGTGCGCGCGAGTTTGACCAGGGCAAACACGGCGGCGAGCAACAGCAAGCCCTTGGCACTTGCGAGAACGAGCGCTCGAGCCAGTGGTCCCATCGCCAGCAGCGGATGCGGATTTTGCAGGGGGTCGAGAATGAAGAGCTGGGCAAACAACATGTCGAAGGACTGCGCTTGCGCGGAGTGCGCCGCCAGGGCGGACGCGCTCAAATGTCCCGACAGATGCCCCGTGACCACATCAGAGAGGAAGATGTGATGCACCTCCCAGCCGAGCACGGCGACGCTGAGCAAAACCACGGCCGCGGCTCCGATACCACCGCCCAGCACCACGCGCCACTGCCTGTGCAGGGCAAAACCAGCAAGGAGGCTCACTGGCCAATACTTGATGGGCACGAAGACACCCAGGCATAGGCCAGCCAGCCAGGGTCTGCGGTGGAGGTAGAGGTAGTATCCGAGCAGGCATACTGTTGAAATGAGGATGTAGGGATGGCCGAAGACCAGGCCAGAGTGCAGGGCGTGACCCGACAACACGATGAACAGAGCCGAATCAACCAGGCGCCACGCGAAAATCCCGCTCAACAGCAGCATCGAGCCGATCAGGCACAGCACACTCAACACGGTCAGGAAGCGCAAGGCCGTCAACGGCGTGAAGCTCGCGAGCGGCAGGAGGAGCAGCGCCGTGGGGGGCGGATAAGGAGCAAAGACTATATTCTGGGGCGGGATACCGGCCGGGATATCGACTCCATAGCGTTGCATCTGCTCGCGATACCATGGCCCGTCGTATAGCTTTGCCGCCAACCCGTCGCGGGCGATCTTTGCGGACGTAATGTATGCCGGGAAATCCTGTGTCACGGCCCTGAACGCCGGTAGCACGTCCATCACCAGCATATGGGCGACGAGCCCAGCCAACAGCACGCCTTTGCAGGCGTTGATGAAGGGTCCTGTCGTTGACGTGCCTGCCGACATCGACGCTCCTAAAAGCGGCCGGCCGCGATCCTGTGACGCTGTAGCATGCGGCGACCGCGGGTCCACCAGCCCGTCTTCTGCCTCTTTTCGAACAGGCCCTCGGGAATCGAGTGGGGAACACGTCCCATGATGTTGACGAGCCGCCTGCTCACAGGCGATGGGTCACGGGCGGATACGGCATGCAGAGCCATCGGAGAGTTGATGAAAATCACCGCCGTGTTGGGCTTGTACGCCACCGTGTCGACCGTCTCGGCATCACACTCGTCGACTTCCGACCCGACGAACAGATGAGCCTTGCCACGCTTCCAGCGCAGGATCTCCAATTCGCCTCCCGCGGCCTGGTCATTCACGGCGCGAAAGTAGAACAGCGCTGCGAACAACTCATCGGGTGCATCCGTATGTACCCGCCTCACGCTGCCACGGCGTCGGGACGGTGTGTTGATGCCAATGTGGCAATCGAGTGCGATCTCACTGTCATCCGTTTTCGGACCGTGCAGAAGAGACGTCCGCAACTCATGCAGCGAGCGCCCCAGACGTCGCTCCAACTCGGGATAGGTCGCAATGATTTCGGGCCCCATCAATGCCACGAGTTCCTGGAAGAAGACAGTCGATACGTGGTAGCGGACGAATTCGAGCCAGCTCTGCGAGAAGCGGCCTGGATTGCCGAGGATTTCCTGCGCGTGGACATCGTGCCGGGAATTGGGTGGAGCGAGCCCGTCCTTGGCCGATTTTCCGAGCCGCAGAATCGTCTCATCGGAGGGGAAGGTGCGTGCCAACTCCGCGTACAGTGGCGCGGACAAGCAGTTTTCGACTACGACATGCGAGTAGGGCTCGTGACGAATGTCCGCGCGGGTAATACCGCGCAGGATGCTGTAGTCAGAGGCCGGAAACACGCGGATCCCACAGTTTGATGAATTTCCGCGATAGATCGAGCTCCCAGGGGCGTTCGTAGCGCTGATAGCGATAACGCCAGGAAGCCAATGCCTGGAGCGCCGCCTTGCCCCAGGGTGGCGAGCGCACATCCGTGATCGTTGGAAACCGACAGCCGAGTACGGTGGTGAAATCCCGAATTCGCGCACGCAATTGCGGCGTGAGCCATGGAGTATCCGTGTGGCACCAGTACGTCAGCCACTTCTGCTCTGCCCACTCATCCGCCGTGCTCGGAAAGACGAGCGGCTGCCCATCGCTGTCGCGCAGTGAGGCAACGGCACGCTCGACCTGTGGATTCTTACTTCCAGGCGCGGGCGGCAATGGCGCATAGATGTAAAGCATGATCTCCGTCTGCGGATGCAGGCGCTTGATATGCCGGATGAACTCGAACGTGCGCTCGGTTTCCCCTTCCGGATCCTGCGGCGGAGCCAACATGAACGACAGCTCGGGGATGACGCCATTGCGACGGCAGATCTCGACGGCCTCCAATGTCTGATCAGTGCGGGTGCCTTTGCGCACATCGTGCAGCAGCCAGTCACTGGGTGACTCGGCGCCGATGTACGCCATCCGCAGCCGGCTCTTCCTGACCAGCGCCCACGAGCGCTCCGACAGGTTCAACAGGGCATCGGCGCGAGCAAAACACCACCAGGGCAGCTGCAGACCGGCGAGCACCTCGAGCAGCGGCGCCGTATCCTCCTCGCGGTCGAAGAAGTTGTGATCATAGAACTGGATGGAGTCCATGCCGAACTGGGTATGGAGCAGCCGCAGCTCATGCTCCAGCCGTTGTGCCGGCGGCAGCGCGGTCTTGCCACGGAACATCGCCGCGACTCCACAAAACGTGCAACGGAAGCGGCAACCCAGTGCGGCCTGGTAACCGGCCGTGCGCCGCCCCAGAAACGTTCTTCCAAAGTAGTGACGTGGGTCGCTCAAGCGCTCATAGGGCAGACTGCGCCCCAGCCCCGCGGTGGAAAATGCCCGGTTGGGGTTGTGGATGATCTGTCCATCCCGGCGCCATGACAGTCCGGCAATCGTCTCGACCGAGCCACTGGTGACGCCAAACAACACGTCCAGAAGCTCGATCAGGGTCTGCTCCCCTTGAGCCCTGATGGCGTAGTCGACATACGGCGAGTTCAGGCTGGGCGCAGCGCAGATGGTCGGAAAATGACCACCCCAGATGATCGGGATGGAAGGGAACCGCGCGCGTATGGCCTGCGACAGGGGTATCGCGCTTCGCAACTGCGGCCCGCCCATGACGCTGATACCGACAGCATCGATCTGTCCACTCTCCAACTTGCGCACGGCGGTCGTAACGAAGTCGCGATCGACGTTGCCATCGAGGATGGTGGATGTGTACCTCCCGCTCTCGTCGAGAGCCGCGGAGAGATTGAGTACGGCGTACGGGAATCGCGCGTTGCGAGGTCGCGTGATCGTCGGATTGATCAGAAGAACATGCCGGGGGGTTGTCATGCCGCCTTCCATGCCAGATCGGAGATTTCCAGGCCTGGCTCGACAACGCTCAGTGCGCGCAATGCGGCGGCCAGCCCGCTCTCGAGCAACTTTGCCTTGCCGTCCACACGAGCCGCTGCCCAATGATTCGTTGGTGCCACTACGCGGGCGTAGTCCGAATCCGCATACAACGCGTTGCCACCGAGCATGACCAATCGAACATCCGATCGGGTAGCGCCCGACAACGTCATACCTCCGGGCAGAACTAGAAGATCCGCCCGCGCTCCGACTCTCAGGACTCCGCGGTCAGACAGCCGCAACAACGCGGCTGCATCGCGCGTGACCAGGGATTCCAGCGTCGTCGTCTCGAGCCCGCTGCTTTCGCGAGCTACCTCGAGCTCGCACAACAGATCCCGTGACCCGGTCAACCGCGAATCCGTTCCCAAAGCGACGCGGCCACCGCGGGCAAGCTCTCTCACCTCGGCGGTACTGCCGAACAGACGCAGGTTGGAGGATGGACACCAGATGAGACCTGCCTTTGCCTGCTCGAGACGCATACGCCGGCCCCGATCCAGGGCGATGCCATGGACGATGAGTGTGTTGGCTCCCACGCACCCGAGTGCATCGAGTCGATCGAACTCGTCCGCCGCTTCCTCGTCCACGCCTTCGGCGGCATGAATGATCCACGGCGAGCTCGGCGGTGTACGCAGATAGGCATTGCGTACCTGCTCCTCACCATCGATGTATAGGGAATGCGACCAGCCGTAGGCCGCCAGAGCGTAAGTTGGGAAATGCTCCCCCGTCAGAAACGGATAAAGCACGTCGTGATGGGCAACGGTGGTCACTCCGCTGAGCAGATTCTTCACACCGCCAATCAATAGGCGCTCGTCCCGCGGCACCGCGAGCTGCGACTCGAAGGCAGGGTCGGTTCGCCGGCGCAAGTTCACATGCGCGACCCACTCGCGGACGTGTTGCCAACGCTCTGTTGACTCGATCGGCGCCACCGTATTCAAGTGAAGGTGATCGTGAGCGTTGATGAGACCCGGAAGCAAGCGGTCGCCGTGGAGATCGACCACACAACCGCGCGGACAGACGTCGGCACCCATCGCAACGATCCGCGACCCTGCAATGCGTAATGAGCTGACATCACCGCTGCCGATGTCGGCGTTGACGAATGTCAGGTCGCCTGACGAGGGTGCCATCATTTGCGTGCCCGTACGACCAGGACCAAAGGCACACCGTGCCAGTCACGATAGAGCTTCTCCGAACCCGGAAAAGTCTCGGTCAGCTCCACTCCCACCCGCAGCTCTTTGAATGTCTCGATGGTCAAGCCCGCGGCCGACATGGCCTCCTGCTGGCAGGCAAGGTCGTAAACCTGGTGGGGTACGGTCACCGTCACATTGGCGGCGTCCTTGAAGGACCGTGTCATACCCACCCGGATCGCTTCCGAATGGAAGTCGGAGTACACCAGGGTTCCAGACGGACGCAGCACTCTTGCCACTTCGCGCATCCACTGCCGGATGTCCGTCGCATGACCCACGGCCAGGCCACAAACAACTGCGTCAAATACTTCGGGCTGAAACGGGAGCTGCATCATGCTCGCTCTAACTCGGCCGGCAGTCGCGACCTGGTCGAGCATGGGCACGCAGAAATCCAGCGCGACCACCTGCGCGGCATTGGCTTCGAGCAGTAGCTTGGAGTAACGCCCGCTGCCACAGGCCAGGTCCAACACACGCCGGCCCTCCATGTCGGGCCAGACGTCCAGCATCGAGAGCTGCTCGATGCGCATCAGGGGATTGTGGGCCACGGGAGGATAGAGCGGCGCCCAACGCTCATAAGCCGTCAAAGTCGAATGATTCGCAGCCACCATAGGATCAGGGCCGGCCCGCACCCAGCCGCCTCGCCTCCACGATGTAATGGTCGGAAACGCATGCAAGGGCGCTCCAGCGCTGCGCCATGTATTCGAGGCGTGTCAGCGCTTTCAGAAGACGCGGCCGTCGCTCGAGCCAAGTCCCCGCGTAGGTTGGAGGTAACGCAACCCCGAGTGGCGCGACGCGTTGGATCGCAAAATGCGGCCGCAACAGTGCGGTCAGCTCGGCAGGCGACGGATAGGAAATGTTCAAACCGCGCCAGCTCACTCCGCCACGATTCAGGCGTCGCCAGGCCTTGGTCCAGTTTCCCTGCAGCAGGTACCACAGCCATTCCCACGGCACATAGCGTCCCATCACCACCCACACGAGGGGCGCACCCGGCCTCAAGCGACCGGCCACGTCGGCCACCAGCGCCGGCAGGTTAGACACGCAATTGACAGCCCCGAAATTGGAGAGCACGCCATCGAATGCCTGTCCGTCCAAGGTGGGCGCCAGGTGCTCCATCGGCAAACAGTGAAACTCGACACGCGCAGCCTCGCCGTGACCGCGAAGACTCGGGTTATTTGCTCGAGCCTTTTGCCGCGCTACTTGAATCATTTGTGGCGAGGCATCCACCGCCACCACCTCGACACCGCGTCGCGCAAGGCACAAGGCGTCTTCCCCGGTGCCGCACCCCAGCTCGAGGACACGTTTCGGGGCTTCAAAGACCTGCTCGAGCCGCGACCGGACGAGCGCGCGCAGCGTTTTCCCGATGGCCGACTCAGTGAAGGCTGCGTCGTACCCAGGCGCCAGTTCGTCAAACGCTGCCACGCGCGACTCCTGCTGCCGACCTCCGGAAGGGCCCAAGACGGTTTGCACCCGAACTCGACTCGCAATCGTAACCACCCGGGGATGAGTCGCGCCGGTGTCGAAAAAGGTTCAAAGCCGGGAACGGCGGGAACGGTGAAGGATCGGGCTATCAGGCGGGACGGCCGTTGCCCTTGCGGTGGCCCCGCGATAAATCATAGTATCCGGGCAGAAGCTTTAGACCTGAAGGTTTTCCCGAGAGGCCGATGTCCAGCCCGGTCGCCGCCAAACAAGGCCCGCACTCCGTCGTGCTGAAGGTCGGCCGGACCTACTTCTGGTGTGCCTGCGGCCGCAGCCAGCGGCAGCCCTTCTGCGATGGCTCGCACGCCGGCACGCAGTTCACGCCTCTGAAATTCGCTCCGGGCGAGGACAGCGAGGCTGTGTTGTGTGGCTGCAAGGGCACCGCAACGAGCCCTTTCTGCGACTGCATGCGCGCCTCCCTTCCGGCTTCATGATCCTTGCCCGCCCGCTGGCGCTAAGCTTCAGGGGATGGCCCGCACTCACTACTGCCGCCGCCGCAAGTCCTCATAGGCTTTGAACTCATCCATGGATCAATCCGCGATCGCCGCCCGTGAAGGCGGCCTCAACAAAGCGCTCACACGTCCCCAGGTAATCATGATCGGCCTGGGGGGCGCCATCGGCACCGGTCTCTTCATGGGGAGCGGCGTGGCCATCGGCTACGCAGGCCCGGCGGTGGTGCTGAGTTTCGCGATCGCCGCCCTCGCGGCAGTGGCTATCGTCTTCAGCCTGTCGGAAATGGCGGTGGTTCATCCAACGGCCGGCTCGTTCGGGACCTACGCCGAAATCTATCTGAACCCGTGGGCGGGGTTCATCGTGCGTTATTCCTATTGGATGGCGCAGGTGATCGCCATCGGCGCCGAGGCCGTGGCGGCCGGGGTCTACATGACCTTCTGGTTTCCCGACACCCCGGTGTGGATGTGGTCGGTCGGCTTCGCCCTGGTGCTGTTGTATTTCAACTCGCGCTCGGTTCACAACTTCGGCTCGATCGAATACTGGTTCGCCATGATCAAGGTCGTGGCCATCGTCCTGTTCATCATCCTGGGCGCCACCATGATCTTCGGGCTCGGCCGGCCGGCGACCGGGTTTCACAACCTGACAGGCCTGCCCGGCGGCTTCACCCCGCATGGGTTCGCCGGCGTCTGGATGGGGGTGCTGGTCGGCGTTCTATCGTTCAACGGCATCGAAGTCATCGCGGTCACTTCCGGTGAGACGCGTAACCCCGTGAAGGATATTCCGGCCGCCCTGCGCAACATGGGGTTGCGGTTGTTCCTCTTCTACATCCTGGCTCTCGGGATCGTGGTAACCATCGCGCCGTGGACCTCGACGGGTGCGCAGATCGTCACGCAAAGTCCCTTCGTACGGGTTTTCGCGGATTCGGGCATCCGCCATGCCGCCGGGATCATGAATTTCGTGGTGTTGACGGCGGCGCTGTCGAGCATGAACACCAACGTTTACCTGTGCTCGCGCATGTTGTTCTCGCTTTCCAGGGGAGACTTCGCACCGCGCTTTCTCGGCCGCCTGAGCAAGAACGGTACGCCCGTCGCCGCCATTCTGACCTCCGGCGCCTGCATCCTGCTCGCCGCCGGCGTCTCGAAGCTGACCAAGAGCGCTTACAACTATCTCTTCGGCGCCGCACTCTTCGATGCCATGATCGTGTGGGTTGCGATTCTGCTCAGCCACCTGAGCTTCCGGCGGCGCTATTCCAAGGAAGAGTTGCCTGTGCGCATGCCCCTCTTCCCAGTGGTGCAACTGGTCGGCCTGGGTGTGCTGGTAGCGGTACTCATCACGATGGGACTCGACCAGGGGGACTGGCAATTCTCCTGGAAAGTAGGAATACCCTGGCTGTTGCTGCTGTCGGTCGGCTATTTCATACGCAAATCCCGGAGTGCGCGGCCCGCCGTCAGGGAATACCGCCCTGGAGAATCGTCGTGAGCGCGCTGTTATCCAGGTTGCCTCCGGACACAACCGCGCAGACACGCGAATACTCATGACGCCCCGATAGAGCGGCCGCGACCGGAATGGCGCCGGCGCCCTCGGCAACGATGCGATTGTTTTCCAGCATCACCCTGATGGCCGCGGCGACCTCCGCCAACGAGACCGTGATGGCGCCGTCGAGGTGGCTGCGAATCAGGGGCCACATTTCCGGCAAGACGGTACTGAAGCCGACCCCGCTGACAAATCCGGCATCGTGTGCCGTTTCCACCGGAGCCCCCGCGGCGAACGCTGCTCTGCAGGGATGCGCGGTTTCCAACTCGCAGGCGATGACTTTCACGGCAGGGTTCACAGCGCGCACCGCGCAGGCAATGCCACAAGCGAGGCCCCCGCCACCGAACGGTACGAAGATGGCTTCGACATCCGGAAACTGCTCGAGAATCTCGAGCCCCACCGTCGCATCACCGGCGAGACATGCCGGATCGCGCACGGCGTCGATGTACACGCCACGCTCCCCGCCCAGCGCACCTGTGCGGATCGCCTGCCACCACCGCTCCACTGAAATCATTTCGATGTGGGCGCCGAGCCGCCGCAACTTCTCGAGCTTTGCGCCAGGTGCGTTCTCCGGAACCACCGCGGTGGCCTTGATGCCGACCTGGCGCGCCATCCAGGCAACCCCCAGTGCGCTGTTACCGGAGCTGGAGGTATAGATGCCGGCAGCCAACTCCGCACGCGTGCGTGACAGAACGGCATTACCGACAGGGCGCAGCTTGAACGACCCGATAGGCTGGAGGTTTTCCAACTTCAGACGGACCAACTTGCCTTCGGGCGCCGCGGGGCAGGCCACGGCGGGGGTGGCCACTGTCAGGCCCGCAAGCCGCGCATGCGCGGCACGAATCTCAGCCAGCCGGATCGGTTGTATTTCTTCAAACATTGTCAAATTCCGCTGCCGGCGCGCTGGCCGTCAGCGCGTTGTGGAATCATATGATATTGCATATAATATCCGCCCGCCAATCCGACCCGCCGCAACACATGGAACCGAACTTTGCCGCGCTGAGAAAGGAATTCCCCGTTCTCGAGCGCAAGACCTATTTGAACAGTGGCTCGTACTGTGCCCTGGCGAACGACGTCAAAGCCGCGATCGAGGCTTACATGGAGGATCGCCTGGCCGTCGGTGCGAACTGGGACGTCTGGATCACCAAGAACGAAGCCGTGCGCACGCTGACGGCGCAGCTTCTGGGCGCCGCGCCGGATGAGATCGCCGTTACGGCGTCGGTGTCCGCCGGACTGAACGCACTCGCCAGCGCGCTGGATTTCACCGGCAAGCGCAACAAGGTCGTCGTGAGTGACTTCGAGTTCCCGACCAACGCGCAAATCTGGCATGCCCAGGAACCCCGTGGCGCGAAAGTAGTCCACGTGGGGCGTGACTCGACCGGCTACATCCCCGCGGCGAAGTTTGCTGACGCCATTGACGAGAACACGAAGCTCGTCGCGATCACGCACGTCTGCTTCCGGAATGGCGCGAAGCTGGAGATCCCCGAGATCGTCCGCATCGCCCGCTCCAAGGGCGCCCTGGTACTGCTCGATTGTTACCAGTCGGTCGGCTCGATGGACATCAACGTCAAAACACTCGATGTCGATTTCGCAGTCGGGGGAATGCTCAAGTACCTGCTGGGAACCGCGGGAATCGGCTTCATGTACGTGCGGGATTCGTTCACGCGGTCGCTGGTCCCGACGAACACGGGCTGGTTCGCGCAGGAAAACATTGGCGCCATGGACATCACAGCGAACCGCCCTCACCCGAGCGCGCGCCGCTTCGAGGCGGGTACGCCGGCTGTCGTGAATGCCTATGCCTCCGAGGCCGGTTTGAAATTTATGTTGAATGTCGGCACCCAGGCCATCGAGAAGCGCAACCAGGCGCTGACGCGACGTTGCATGGAGCGTCTGGTCGAGATCGGCTGGCCGAGCGTCACGCCGACCCCTGATGCACGCCGGGGCGCTACGGTCTGTGTACCGTCGCGGGACAGCGGAGCGCTATCTCGTGAGCTCATGAGTCGCGATATTGTCACATCCCATCGCGACGATAACCTGCGTGCGAGTTTTCATTTCTACAATAACGAAGACGACATAGAATCCCTGATCACGGCCCTGAAAGACCTGCGGGACAAGTTCAGCCCGCGCTAAAGGAGCCGTGGCGGAACAAGACCCCCAACGAAGAGGCCATCGTGGAAATCCGAATCCTGCGTTCCGCCGACGTACATGCCCTGCTGCCGATGGCGGAATGCATCGACCTCATGCACCGGACGATGCGCGCGGTTTCCGAAGGGAGGGTGGTCCTGCCGCTCCGCTCCGTCATGGTGATGCCAGGTGACCTGGGGATGTTGGGCAATATGCCCGGATACCTCGCGGAGCCCGAGTGTTTCGGAGTGAAGCTGGTAAGCCTCATTCCCCGGAACAAGCCACCGCAATACTCATCACACCTCGGGCTGGTCCTGTTGTTCGAGGTGGAACATGGGCAGCCGGTGGCACTGTTGGATGCAGCCGAGATCACCGCCATACGTACGGCGGCGGTGAGCGGTCTGGCGACACGTCTGCTCGCACGACCTGATGCTTCCTCGCTCGCCATCCTGGGAGCGGGCGAGCAAGCCAGCAGCCATCTCGCAGCCATGCTGACTGTCCGCAAACTGAAACAAATTCGGATCTGGGCTCGCGATCGCGACAAGGCGGCCGCGTTTGCCCGCTCGGAAGGCGCCAAACACGGGATAGCCATTGAAATCGCCGACACGGTAAAGGATGCCGTGACCCAGGCCGACATCATCTGCACTGTCACCAAGGCCCGCGAGCCGATCCTGCTCGGAGAGTGGATCGAGCCCGGCACACACCTCAACGTGGTCGGGTCCAGTGTCGCGACAACCGCTGAAATCGACACGCCGGCCGTTGTGAAATCGCGCTTCTTCGTCGACTACCGTTCGTCGACGATTACCGAGGGCGGCGAGTATCTGCGTGCACTGCGGGCGGGCGCGATCACCCCTGAACATATCCTGGCGGAGATCGGAGAAGTCGCCAACGGCTCGAAGCCCGGCCGCACCTCGCCGAGCGAGGTGACTCTGTACAAGTCACTCGGCATTGCCCCCGAGGATCTTGCGTCCGCACATTATGTGTTACAGAAGGCCCGGGAGCGCGGAATCGGGCAGGTGATCGATTTCTAGAGCGGCGCCAGCGGGTTGACCTCCCGCGGCACCCGATCCGCGCCGGTCGAGGCCGGGGTTGATGAGTTGAGCCGACGTCGTCGGTATCATACGGACGGTAACATCAACTCCGTCGCATCATGGCCGTAACCCGACCCGCCAAAAAGAAACGGAAATCGACCCCCGTCGTTGCACCGCGAGGGGCAGCAGGCGCCGGAAACACGTCCGGCAAGGCCCCCAAGGCACTGTTCGATGATTTCCTGCCCCACCACGTCGCGCGACTGGCCTACCTGCTCAACAACGACCTCATCGAGAAACTCCGCCGCGAAGGCATCAATGTCGCCCGCTGGCGCATCCTGGCCGTGCTCGCGATGGGCGACGGCATCACCATCAGCGAAATCATCGATCGCGCCATGATGCAGCAGTCCGCCCTCAGCCGGGTGTTGATGACCATGGAAGAAGAGGCCTACGTGCGCCGCGTTCCCCGCCGGGACGATGGTCGGTACGTCGATGTATTTCTAACCGAACGCGGACGAGCGTTGTTCCATTCGCTGGATACGGTGGTGAGACGACGGCAGAACCGTCTTCTGAAAGGCTTTACGCCGCAGGAGACTGACGCCGCATTCGCGCTGCTGCGGCGGTTGATTCACAACCTGGCGGAGTGAGGGGGGCGACCGCGGCTGCGCCGGAGTTTGGTGCGCCGCGTCGTCGCTGTCTTGCGGGCGCCCGGTGCCTTGCCGGTTGAGGCCTTGCCGGTGCTCGAGACCTCATTGTCGCTGGCTGCCTTGCTGACGGCCTTCCTGTCTGCCTGGCCTGCTGCGTTGCTGGCTGCCTGGCCTGCTGCGTTGCTGGCTGCCTTGCCTGCCGCCTCGCTGGTGGCTGCCCTGCCCGCCGCCGGGCCGGTTGCCTTGCCCGCTCCAGCGGCTTTTTGCCCCGCCCCCTTGCCGCTCGCCTTCTGCCCCTTAGCCAACAACTCGACAGCCTTCACGATCGACCGCGCGGCATCTTCGTAGCCCTGCCATGCTTTGCTACGCGCGATGAGCCCCGGCGCGGTGCGGATCGTGAAGCGCTTCGGATCCAACCCCGCACGAGCCTGGTCCCAAGTGATGGGCATCGAAACCGGCGCGCCAGCGCGAATGCGCGGCGATAACACAGACACCGCCGTCGACATCCGGTCGTTTCGTAAATAGTCCAGAAAGATGAGCCCCGTGCGCGCGTTCTTGGACATGTTGATGAGGTAGCGCCCTGGACTGTCCGCCGCCATCTGCCGGCAGACTTCCCGCGCGAACGCTTTGACCAACGGCCAGTCGAGATGCGTGTTACGCGGCTGTGCCAACGGCGTCACGACGTGCAGCCCTTTGCCGCCGGTGGTCTTGCAGAAGCTCTCGAGACCGATCGCCGTGAGTCGCGACCGCATCTCTTGCGCGGCCTCGATCACGGCGTTGAACTCAACATCGGGGGCCGGATCGAGATCGAACACCAACCGGCCCGGCACATCAGGCTCATCCGGCATGCAATTCCAGGGATGCAACTCGACCCCACCGCTCTGCGCGACGGCCGCCAGCGCCTCGACGCGATTAATGACCACGTACGGCTCGCGGTCGCCGGAGACCCGGATCAGATCGAACAGATCCGACATGCCGGCCATGGCATGACGCTGGAACCACGTCTCCCCCTGAATCCCGTCGGGAGCACGAATCATGGAGCAAGGCCGCCCCTCGATATGAGGCAGGAGCCATTCGCTCACGGCCTCGAAGTAGCGCGCGAGATCCAACTTCGTCACCGGACGGCCGTCACCGCCATCCGGGTAGAAAACCTTGTCAGGCTTGGAGATGGTCACGCCCATGACGACGTTCGAGGCGCCCTTGTTGGCCCCCGACGTGCCAGGTGTCGTGTTGCCGGATGGCATATCGCTGGGTGCGGCCTTGCCGCGCGCCGCCCTGCCGGATGGTGCCTCGTCGTGTGCGTCCTTGCCGCGCGCCACCCTGCCGGACGCTGCCTCGTCGTGTGCGTCCTTGCCCCTCGCCGCCCTGCCGGACGCCCGTCGCCCCTTGCCGCCGCCGGCCGATCGCTTCGCTGCAGCCATGTCGTCCCCCTCGCGCTCCGCCTCTCCGCGCCCAGCCTCCCCACGCGCCGTGTTAGCCGCAACAGCTTCCGTCGCGGGCGCGGCTGCCGCCACATCCGCCGAAACCGGAGTCTCGCCGCGCACTTCCTTCGCCGGCTTGTCCTCTCTCAATCCCTTGAACGCAGCCTGCCGGATATTCCCGCCGTCGGTCCAACCCGCGAACTCGATTTCCGCAACCAACTCCGGCCTCACCCAATGGATGCGCCGCCCCGTCGGCACCTGCACCTTCTCAGTGAATGGACTCTTGTCACTCTCCACCTTCTTGAGGCTCGCCGAAAGCACCCGAAGCTTGTCACTGCTGAACCCCGTGCCGACCTTGCCCACCGGCACGAACCGCCCTTCCCGATAAACACCCGCAATGAGCGACCGCAGATGTTGTCCTTCGGAAATCCAACCACCAATGACCACTTCCTGTCCGCCGCGGCACTTGGCCTTTGTCCAACTCCCGGCGCGCCCCGAACGATAGGGCGCATCGAGCTGCTTGGAAATGATCCCCTCGAGAGATGCCTTGCAAGCGGACTCCAGAACCGCAGCGCCGTCCGCCTCAATATGACTGAGGTAGCGGATATGCTCCTCGACCTTCTTCGGCTGCTCATCGAGCAGCGCCGCGAGACGCTCCTTGCGCTCCGTCAACGGTAAGCCGCGCAGGTCCTCGCCTTCTTCAAACAGCAGGTCGAACACGAAGAAGACAATGGCCTGGTCATTGCCCTCGGATAGCGCATTCTGCAGCGCCGAGAAATCCGGGTTTCCGTTGGCATTCAACGCAACCGCCTCGCCATCCAGGATGCAGTCGGGGAGCCCCTTCGCGGCGGTGGCGATCGCGCCAAATTTTTCCGTCCAGTCGAGACCCTTGCGGGTCTTCAACACGACGCGACCCTTCTCGACACGCAGCTGAAGACGGTAGCCATCGAGCTTGAGCTCGTGCCCCCAACCCATGGTTCCTGGCGGCCGCTCGACGAGCAGCGCCAGTTGGGGCGCGATGAAGCCGGGCATAGCCGAACGAACGGCCTTCGCGCGACTCGCCGCGCCGCGCGCCGCATCCTCGCCAGCCCCGCGGCGCCTGACATAACCACTCGCACCTGCGCCACCGCCAGACGTGCCGCGCTTGGCGGCACCACCAGCACCACCCCCGTCGCCAGATCCACCGCGCCTGATATACCCGCTCGCACCCCCGCCCCCAGCGACCCCACTGCCCTCGAAATCCCCCTTGTTGGAATGCCAAACCGCATTCGCCTCGGCCTTCGTCCCCCGCGGCAGCATGAATGGCTTCGGTGCCCGCCCCACGCCGGCGG
>DAITMW010000125.1:13847-19031 GCA_036834945.1 Steroidobacteraceae bacterium | reverse complement strand
GCGGCGACCTGCGCTTCCACAACGTCGCGCGGATCAAGGTAGCTGAACAGATCGGGCTACTTCCGCATCTCGCGCGGACTGTTCCGCAAATACTGCTTCCTGTCCTTGTCCGAAAAGTTGGATTCGCCGTACGTCTTCGAGTGCAGGCGCCGGTCGTCCTGGTCAATACCCGCGGACAGCAAGGATCGACCCGCGCGCCGCTCCGCGCGGTGCTCCCTGACCTTGTAGGGCTTATCAGTCTCGGCAAGGGTCATGCCGATAATGGGGGTTTTGCGGCGGCTGCGGGACATGTTGGGATTGTAGCGCCATAAGTAAAGGGAGGGGCATCCCTGGCGATACGTTGATCAATGAGTGCTGCGGCAGCACGTCGCTGCCGCAGGTTATGTCCCGCCGGTGTTCAAGGAAGGGCGGTAGGGCAGCTCAGCCCTCCGCTTCCTGCTCGAAGTTCATCCCGACAGTGCTGAAGCCACTGTCGACATAGAGGATCTCGCCCGTGATGCCGGCGGCGAGGTCCGAGCAGAGGAATGCGGAAGCGTTGCCGACATCCTCGAGGGTGACATTGCGGCGCATGGGAGCGACTTCGGCGACCCGGTTCAGCATCTTGCGGAAGCCCGCAATACCGGCGGCGGCAAGGGTCTTGATCGGCCCCGCGGAAATGCCGTTCACGCGAATCCCGCGCGGCCCGAGGTCGGCCGCCGTGAAGCGGACATTCGCCTCCAGGCTCGCCTTGGCGAGACCCATGACGTTGTATCCCGGGATGGAGCGTACCGCGCCAAGGTAAGACAGCGTCAAAATCGCGCCCTGGCGACCAGCCATCAACGGCTGCGCGGCACGGGCCAGGGCCGTAAAGCTGTAACTGGAAACATCATGTGCAATGCGGAACGCCTCGCGGCTCGTGTTGTCCACGAAGCTTCCCTTGAGCGCCTCCCCCGGCGCGAACGCCACGGCGTGGACCAGGATATCGAGCCCACCCCACTCACGCTTCACGAGGTCGAATGCGGCGTTGATCTGATCGTCCGCCGTGACGTCGAGCTGCATCGTCAGCTTGGAGCCCAGTGACTCGGCAAGTGGCACAACCCGCTCTTTCATCCGGTCGTTTGGATAGGAGAAGGCGAGCTCCGCACCCTCACGATGCATGGCCTGAGCGATGCCCCACGCGATGGAGCGTTCAGTCGCGACGCCAACGATCAGGGCGCGCTTGCCGGCGAGAAATCCCATGAAATGTCTCCGAGCCCTCCGGGAGGGAGGCTTGTCTCAGGCGCGGAGTTTACTGTCAGCCGCCTCGGGCGGCGACCCGGATCGTCAGTTTCTGGCCCTTGAGGATATGGCTCCCGGAGCTCATGCCATTCCAGCTCAGGATCTCGGCAACCGAGACCTGAAAGAGCTTGGCAATCTGCCGGAGCGTATCCCCGGCCCGCACGACGTAAACCACACGGCGGCCGGAGCTCGAATGCGACGCTGCAGAGGCGCTCGGGGCTGAGAACCTGATCTTTTGTCCGGCGCGCAGGGAGTCGCCAGGGTGCATACCGTTCAGCGAGGCCAGCGCATTCACATTCATGTGGTGGCGTCGGGCGATGGACCAGAGCGACTCACCCGCGTGCACAACGCGGACGCGCACGCGCCGCTCACGGCGGTTCATCTTCACCTTTCCATCGACTCGGGCAGCGGCGAGCACTACTTTGGCGGGCAGCTCGACAGCATTCGCGTTGGGCACGCTGAGGTCGCTGCCTACCGTGAGGCGGCCCGCGGGCAAGCCGTTCAGCTCACGGATGACGTTCACGCTCGTGTTGAAGTGTTTTGCCACTGACACCACGGAGTCGCCCTTACGAACCGTGTAGTGCGCCATGGGCATCCGCTGGTCGTCGGTCAGCTGAGTGATGTTTTCGGTGAAGGCTTCCGCGCCGTCGACGGGCAGCAGGAGGAAGTGCGGGCCGTTGGGATCGGTCGCCCAGCGGTGGAACGCCGGGTTGAGCTCATATAACTCTTCGGGTGTTACACCCGCGATTTCTGCAGCGAGCCGCAGGTTTATCTGGCCGTGCGTGTCGACGCGGGCGAAGTACGGTTGATTCGGGATGGGGCTGATCGAAAGGCCGTAGGTCTCGGGATCGGAGACCAGGCGCTTCATCGCCAACAGCTTCGGGACGTAGGCGCGCGTCTCGCGCGGCAGCCGCAGGCTCCAGAAATCGATCGGCTTGCCGGCGGCGCGATTCGCATCGATCGCGCGCTCGACAGCCATTTCACCGCAGTTGTAAGCGGCGATGGCGAGCAGCCAGTCGCCGTTGAACTCATCGTGGAGCGCTTGCAGATATTCGAGCGCGGCACGGGTCGACTCGACGATGTCGCGTCGCCCGTCATACCACCAGTCCTGTTTCAACCCGAAGCGCGACCCCGTGTCGGGAATGAACTGCCACAGGCCTGAGGCGCTCGCGCGCGAAAAAGCGAAGGGCTCGAAGGCGCTCTCTACCACCGGCAGGAAGGCGATCTCGAGCGGCATGCCGCGGGCTTCGAGCTGCGTGACGATATGGTACAGGTACAGCTCGGAGCGGCCGAAAGCGCGCTGCAGGTACTCGGGATTCGAGGCGAACCAGTCGAGCTGCTGATCGATATCCGCCTCGTCCGGATGGTCCTCGAGCTTGAAGCCGGCGCGGATGCGATCGAACAGGTCGGCATACTGGGCCGGCGTGAGTCCCGCCACCTGGGTGGGTTCCTCGGGGGCCTGCGGCTGGACCACGAGCGGCGACTGGGCCGAGGGCGGGGTCGGGGGCAGGGGATATGTGCTGCTGGGGCCTTCCGGGAGCATCGCCCCAAGCGGCTGTTGCTGCGCGAGTGGAGGAACGGGACGCTGTGCAGGAGCGTGCGCGCACGCGGAAATCGCTACAATGACACAGGCCAGCAGAATATGACGCGTACGTCGAATCGTTTCCGTCACCAAGTTCCGCAATCCTCTGTCGACGTGTTAATTTTTTGTCCGGCCGCGCAGCCCGCACTGCTCGGCGGGGACCATCGGCTTCGGACCCTACTGGATCAGGTCGGCGAATTTAACCGGTAACTTCACACTATTGCCAGCATTAGTCGTGCCAGTTCGCAATTCCGCCATTCTCGATCGAGACGCCGCGCTTACCGCGTGGTGGCAAACTCCCCTCGGACGAGCGTTGCTTGCAGCCGAATCGGAGTTGTTGGGCGAGGCGCTCGAAGACGTTTTTGGCTGGGAATTCCTGCAAATTGGCGCATGGGGCAGTGCGCGCGAGCTACTGTCGTGTTGCCGCACTCGCCGTCAGACAATCTTGGCCGCACAAGGGTTCCCGAGCGGTGCCGACATAATTGCTCGACCGTCGCAATTACCCGTCACCAGTGACACCATCGACGCCGCGTTATTGCCGCACACGCTGGAATTCGCGGCCGACCCTTACGCCATCATTCGCGAAGTAGACCGAGTCCTGGTGGCCGAGGGCCAACTGCTGGTGCTGGGTTTCCGGCCTTGGAGCCTGTGGGGTATGCGCGCGCGATGGAGCCGTAGCGGATTCCCCCCAGGCATGCGTCGCGTGTTGTCCGAGAGACGTGTGCGAGAGTGGCTCGTTCTGCTCGGCTACGAGATCGTGGCGGAGCACAGCTACCTGTACTGCAGCCCTTGGAGCAAGGGCCTGTCGAAAGGCGAGGGAACAGGCAGGATTTTGCGCCGGGGACTGACTCATCCGCTGCCCGCGAGCGCCTACCTTCTCAAGGCGCGTAAGCGCGTTTACACACTCACGCCCATCAGGCCGCGATTCCGGGAAAAGACACCCGTGCTCGGCGGCCTCGTCAAACCGACTACACGCTCGGGCCTATGATTCGGAGCGCATGCGCGGCGGGCTCTTCATGAGTCTCGTCGAGATCTACACGGACGGCGCTTGCCGCGGCAATCCTGGTCCTGGCGGCTGGGCAGCGGTGTTGAGCGTCGGTGAGCACGTGAAGGAGTTGTCGGGAGCCGAGCCCCTGACGACCAACAATCGCATGGAGCTCACCGCGGTCATCCGCGCCTTGGAGGCTCTGAAGCGTCCCGCGAAGCTGCTCATTTACACCGACTCCGAATACGTGCGTCGCGGCATCACGGAATGGGTGCGGGGCTGGAAGGCACGCGGCTGGAAGACCGCGGACCGCAAGCCGGTCAAGAACCAGGACCTGTGGGAGCGGCTCGACCAGCTCGCTGCCGGACACGAGATCGAATGGCGCTGGGTGAAGGGCCATTCCGGGAATCCCGGCAATGAGCGCGTTGATCGCCTGGCCAATGAGGCGATCG
Organism: Steroidobacteraceae bacterium; assembly: GCA_036834945.1. Taxonomy (GTDB): domain Bacteria; phylum Pseudomonadota; class Gammaproteobacteria; order Steroidobacterales; family Steroidobacteraceae; genus 13-2-20CM-66-19. The sequence continues at coordinate 14,755 of DAITMW010000125.1, read as the reverse complement.
ATACGATGCAGGCACTGGCATCGCGCGTGTAACAGAGCCCGGCACGGGCGGCTCGGCCCGAAGGCGGTTCGCCACCGAGGGCCCCTCAGGCCTGAAAGGTGCTACAGGTGCCCGGTCACAACAGCCCTGTATCCTGTAAAATCGCGCCCCATGCGCCAAATCGTCCTCGACACCGAAACCACCGGCCTCGAACCCGAGCTCAATCACCGCATCATCGAGATCGGCTGCGTTGAGATCGTGAACCGCCGTGTGACGGGGCGCACGTTTCACCATTACGTGAATCCCGAGCGCGCTATCGACGAGGGCGCGATGTCCGTCCACGGCATCAAGCGCGCCGACCTCGAAGGCAAACCGAAGTTTGCCGAGATCGCCGCCGAGCTCATCGAATTCATCAAGGACGCCGAGCTCATCATCCACAACGCGGCATTCGACGTAGCCTTCCTCGACCACGAGTTCGCGAAGCTCCAGGGCGAGACACAGCGCGTGGCCTCGATGTGCCGCGTGTTGGACTCTCTCGAGCTGGCCCGGTCGATGCACCCTGGACAGCGAAACAACCTCGACGCCCTGTGTAAGCGCTACGAAGTCGATAACTCGCGCCGCGACCTGCACGGCGCCTTGCTGGACGCCCAGATTCTGGCCGAGGTGTACCTCGCGATGACCGGCGGCCAGGTGGGCCTGGCGCTGCTGGAGACCTCGGCGACGGCCAACGCCGCGAACGGCGCGGAGCCGATGCGGGCCCTCGTGCGAACCGCCTTGCCCCTCGTGGTCATCATGGCGACGGAAGAAGAGGCCGGTGCGCACGAGAGCATGTTGAAAATTATCGCGAAGGCGAGCGGCGGAAAGTGCCTGTGGCAACCGGCCGCCGTGCCCGTGACACCGGCGGCCGTGCCAGCACCAGCGGCTGTGCC
>DAITMW010000125.1:0-13747 GCA_036834945.1 Steroidobacteraceae bacterium | reverse complement strand
CACCAGCGGCTGTGCCCACACCAGCGGCCATGCCTGCACTCGCGGCTGTGCCCGCACCGGCACCCGCGGCCATGTCCGCATCCGCTCCCGCATAGAATTTAACAAGTGCCTGATCAACATCCCGCGCCCAGGTTCGGCGCCCAGTACTGGAAGGATATCGTGCTCAATCTGCGTAAATGCCGCATCGGTGTCGTTGGTCTCGGTTATGTCGGTCTGCCGCTCGCGGTGGAGTTCGGCAAACATTTCGACACGACGGGCTTTGACGTCAAGGCTGCTCGCATCGCCGAGCTGAAAGCCGGTCGCGACAGCACGCTCGAGGTTTCGAAGCAGGAGCTCAAGAGCGCCAGCCATCTGACGTTCACGACGGACCTGGCTGCGATGAAGCGGTGCCAGGTGTTCATCGTGACGGTGCCGACACCGATCGATGAGTACAAGCGACCTGACTTGACGCCGCTGGTGAAGGCTAGCGAGAGCGTCGGCAAGGTGCTCAAGCGCGGCGACGTCGTTGTGTATGAATCGACCGTCTATCCGGGCTGCACGGAAGAGATTTGCGTGCCGATTCTCGAGCGCGAGTCGGGGCTGAAGTTCAACAAGGACTTTTTTGCCGGCTACAGCCCGGAGCGCATCAACCCGGGCGACAAGGAGCATCGGCTGCCGACAATCAAGAAGGTCACCTCCGGTTCGACTCCCGAAGTGGCAGACTTCGTCAACGAGCTGTACACGACGATCATTACTGCCGGCACTCACAAAGCATCGAGCATCAAGGTCGCTGAAGCCGCCAAAGTAATCGAGAACACTCAGCGCGACGTCAACATCGCGCTCATCAATGAGCTGGCGCTCATCTTCAACCGCCTCGGAATCGATACTGAGGAGGTGTTGAATGCCGCGGGCAGCAAATGGAATTTCCTGCCTTTCAGGCCCGGCCTGGTCGGCGGCCACTGCATTGGCGTCGATCCATACTACCTGACCCACAAGGCACAGGAGATCGGCTATCACCCGGAGATGATCCTGGCAGGGCGGCGGCTGAACGACAATATGGCCTTGTACGTCGCGCAGCAGATCACCAAGCTGATGGCCAACAAGCGTATTCATGTGAATGGAGCCCGTGCGCTGGTACTCGGGATCACCTTCAAGGAGAACTGTCCGGATATTCGCAACTCAAAGGTGGTCGACGTCGTGCGCGAGTTGCAGAAGAATGGCGCTGAGGTAGATATCTACGATCCCTGGGCCGACGGAACCGAGGTGAAACACGAGTACGGCTTGCGGGTCACGCGCAATCTCGATTCGCGGCGCTACGATGCCGCTGTGGTTGCCGTCGCACATAAAGAGTTCCGCGAATTGGGAGCCGATGGAGTGCGTAAGCTGTGTAAGAAGAGCCACGTGCTGTACGACATCAAGCACGTCTTCCCCGCCTCCCAGGTGGATGGACGCCTGTGAAGATTCTGGTCACGGGTGCCGCGGGTTTCATCGGCTCGCATGTTTCGCACCTGCTGCTGGAGCGGGGACACGAGGTTGTCGGACTCGACAACCTGAACGAGTACTACGACGTCACGTTGAAACAGGCGCGGCTCGCCAGGCTCGAGAAGCTGCCGGCGTTTCGTTTCGTGAAACTCGATCTCGCCGACAACGATGGGATCGCGCAGCTCTTTAAGCGTGAGAAGTTGCAGCGAGTCGTGCACCTCGCGGCCCAAGCTGGAGTCCGCTATTCACTCGAGGCACCGCATGCCTACGTCCAGAGTAACGTCACCGGTACGCTGAATATCCTGGAAGGCTGCCGCCACAACGGCGTCGAGCACCTGGTGTACGCCTCTACGAGCTCCGTTTACGGCGCCAACACCAACATGCCGTTTTCGCCTCACAACATCGCGGACCATCCGCTGTCGCTGTACGCGACGACGAAACGCGCCAACGAATTGATGGCGCACAATTATTCGTCGCTTTTCAAGCTGCCGACGACCGGTCTGCGTTTTTTCACGGTGTACGGGCCCTGGGGTCGGCCGGATATGGCGTTGTTCCTGTTCGCGCGGAACATACTAGAGGGCAAGCCGATAGACGTGTTCAACAACGGGCACCACAAGCGCGATTTTACGTTCGTCGAGGACATCGCCGAGGGCGTCGTGCGCGTGTCGGAGCGCATCCCGCAGCCCGACCCGAAATGGGACAGCAACTCGCCCGATCCGTCATCCAGCAACGCGCCGTTTCGCCTCTATAACATCGGCAATCACCAGCCGGTACCGCTCATGCACTACATCGAGGTTCTGGAGGACTGCCTCGGTCGCAAGGCCCACAAGAATTTCCTGCCCTTGCAACTGGGGGATGTGCCGGAAACGTTCGCCGATATCGACGACCTGGTGCGGGACGTTGGCTATCGTCCAGCGACGCCGGTGGAGGTGGGCGTGCGCCGTTTCGTTGATTGGTTCTGTGAATATTACGGCTATAAGCGCTGAGCCGCGTCTCGGTTGAACATTTCTTCAGACACTTGCGCTACTTTGGATTTGGCCGAGCGCGGAGCGTGGCCGGAAGCACCGGGCATTTTGCGGTAGCAACGGCTTCGGGAACGATCCTCTACTTCAATTCCGCGACGTTGGCGTTGGAGGGACGCATCGCGTTCAATACCCAGGAAGCTAGCGCCCACAAGGGCGGCTCGCAAATCTTCTCCACTTCATTCAACGTGCCGTCCGGGCTGACACCGCCACCTACGCTGCGCATATCTCCCGATGGCACGCTCATCGCGACCTCGCAAACCGGACTACCCCTGTATCCCACGGTGACCACAATTCCCGGCACGAATCTCTTGCACAACGGCGGGCTGGTTACGGCTTTCTCTGGCTTACCCGTTGGGTGGCTGGACGGCAGCCGGCTGCTGGTGAACCCCTATGCCAAGGGTGCCTCGACCAACTCAGATCTCGGATACACTGGTTGCAGCATCTATGGCGCCGACGGAAACCCGACCGGCGGTCTATGTGCCCTTGGCTGGGAGGTGGCCCAATTGCAGTCGGGGGGCAGTGACGTAATTTATGTGCCCGCCGCCAACGAAACGCTCTCGGTGAGCACAGAGGCGGTCGGCTGGATGAGTGCCGACCCCTTTGCCTCGACTCTTTACGAACCCGCCTCCCTGGCGGCGATCGCGGGCTCACGCGCCATTTTCGTGTCAGGCACTCACATCCTGGCCCAATCGTTCGGAAACTGAGGCGTGCGATAGCTTGGTAGAATCGCGGACATCTGGTAGGAGACCCGAATGTCCGCGAGCCCCTCAAAGCCCATAGTCAAGCCTGCTATGCAGGTTCCGCTGCTCGATCTCAAACTGCAATACAAGCCTTTGGCGGTGGAGATCCAGGCTGTTATCGAGAACGTCTGCGCAAGCCAGGCGTTTATCCTCGGTCCAGCGGTTAAAGCACTGGAAGCGAGTGTTGCGTCTTATAGTCAGTCCCGCTACGGGATAGGCGTCTCGTCTGGTACGGACGCGCTGTTGCTCGCGTTAATGGCCCTCGAGATAGGGCAGGGCGATGAGGTCATTACGAGCCCATTCACGTTCTTCGCTACGGCTGGGACGATTGCGCGCGCTGCCGCACGCCCGGTGTTCTGCGATATCGACCCGGTGAGCTTCAACCTGGATCCGGCCGCTGTAGAGTCTTTTATTGCCCAGAACTGCGAGCATCGCGGTGGACAATTAATCAATAAGAGCACGGGCGGTCAGGTAAAGGCCCTGATGCCCGTGCATCTTTACGGTCAGATTGCCGATATGGGATCGCTCGTGGATCTGGCGCGTAAGTACGAGCTCAAAGTCATTGAGGACGCGGCCCAGGCCATCGGCGCGGAGGACACGGCGAAACGACGCGCCTGCAGCTTCGGGGATATAGGCTGTCTCTCTTTCTTTCCCACGAAAAATCTAGGTGCCTTCGGTGATGCGGGGATGTGCACCACAAATGACCCGGAGCTCGCCGAGAGGCTCGACATCCTGCGCGTTCATGGCGGCAAGCCGAAGTACTACCACTCCTTCATCGGCGGCAATTTCCGTATCGATGAGCTGCAGGCAGCCGTCCTCAACGTCAAGCTGAAGCACCTGGACGCCTGGACCGAGGGCCGACAGCGCAATGCCGCCTTTTACGACTCGGCATTCGCGCGGGCAAACCTGGGCGATGCCTTGAGGACGCCCCAGGCGGCGCCCGGTGTGCGGCACATCTACAATCAGTACGTCATTCGGGTGCGCGACCGCGATCGTTTGCGATCCCATCTGGCGAGTTCGGGCGTCGGCTCGGAAATCTACTATCCGATCCCATTGCATCTGCAGAAATGCTTCGAATACCTGGGGTACAAATCGGGCGACTTTCCGCACTCTGAACGCGCGGCCGAGGAAACGCTGGCGCTGCCAATTTTTCCGGAGCTGACCGAAATGCAACTACAATACGTCGTGGATACGATCGCAGCCTTCTACCGCGATTGAGCTTGCCTCGAGGGAAAGTCACATGACCCAGCCCACCTTGTCCGGCCCGCGCACCTCAGCTTGGAGTGAACTGGTCTCCCAAGCCGCGCGCTTGAGCGGTGTCGCGACGAGAGAGCTGTTTGCTCGCGATCCGGGCCGCTACGAGCGCTTCTGCCGACAGAAAATCGGGCTCCTCATGGATTTTTCGCGGCAGCGCTTCGATGAGATCGTTCTCGGCAAGCTCCTTGAGCTGGTCGATGCCGTTGGCCTTCGGAGCCGCATCGATGCAATGTGGCGCGGTGATAAAATCAACATTACCGAGAACCGGGCGGTTCTCCACGTGGCTTTGCGTCAGCCGCCCGGCGCCGGCGTTGGGGGCCCAGACATCGAAAGAACCGTGCTGCACGAGCGCGAGCGCATGCTTGCGTTCGCCGAGAGTATCCGCAGTGGCCGCATCACGGGCAGTTCGAAGAAGCCCTTCAAGCTCGTAGTCAACATCGGGATCGGCGGATCCGACCTCGGTCCAGCTATGGGCGTGCTGGCGCTCGAGGAGTTCACACACGGCAGCCCAACTTGCGAATTCGTATCGAACGTCGATGGCTGTCACCTGATCGATGTGTTGAAGGCGGCCAACCCTGAGACCACTCTGTTCATCGTAGCCTCCAAGACGTTCACTACCCTGGAGACGCAGACGAACGCTCGGACCGCGCGTGCCTGGCTCAAGGACAAACTGGGCGAGCAGGCGGTCCCGGCCCACTTCGCCGCCGTGTCGGTGAACAACAGGGCGATGGACGAATTCGGTGTCCATAAAGACTACCGGTTCGACATGTGGGACTGGGTCGGCGGCCGGTACTCGATGTGGTCTTCGATCGGAGTGTCGCTCGCAATTGCGATTGGTCGCGAGAACTTCCTGGAACTGCTCGCAGGTGGCCACGAGATGGACGAGCACTTCCGAACGACGCCCTGGACCGAGAATCTGCCCGTCTTAATGGCCCTATGCGGCGTCTGGAACATCAATTTCATGCGCTTGCCCACGCTGGCCGTACTGCCATACGACGATCGTCTCAAACGCTTTTCGGCCTACCTGCAGCAGCTCGAAATGGAGAGCAACGGCAAGTCCGTCATGATGGATGGCAAGCCGGTCGAGAGTGAGACCGCCGCCGTCATATGGGGCGAGCCGGGCGACAATGCGCAGCACTCATTCTTCCAGCTCCTGCACCAGGGTACAGCACGCGCTGCGCTCGATTTCCTGGTTCCGGCCAGGTCTTCTTGCGGCGACCAGGATCACCAGAATCTCGCAATCGCCAACTGCTTCGCCCAGGCGGAAGCGTTTATGAACGGACAGTCCGCCGAGGCGGTACGCGCCGATCTGGAACGACAAAACGTGTCCCCTGAACACCTCGAGCCGCTCATCCCGCACAAAGTCCACCAGGGCAGCCGGCCGAGCACGATCCTTCTTTTCGAGAAGACCGACCCGTCCACCTTGGGAAAGCTGATCGCCCTCTACGAGCACACAGTGTTCACGCAGGGCGCGATTTGGGGGGTCAACTCCTTCGATCAGTGGGGAGTGGAGCTGGGTAAGAAGCTGGCCGAACAGCTCATTCCGGCTGTGAAGAACCCGGCGAGCGCGCACCAGGTGCCCCCGCGAGTACTGAAGCTGCTCGGTGAACTGGCCGCCTGGCGGGGCAATTCTTGACCCGGCGACCCTTCCCTGAGCCTTGCGTAAATTTTGCGAACGGAATTCTGTCCACTTCGAGCCGCTTAAGTACAATTCCCCCGCGCGGGGGCGGTGGGCGTCCGAGAGTCATAACGATAATGCCCAGGCATACCCGCCCCATAGCAGCGGCTGGTAGCGAAACGCCGCGCAACGTGTTTCGGTGAGCACCACGAGTGAAGAACGAGTTATCAAGTCTGGCCAGGCGTGCGCAGACGGGCACTTACATGACGGGCATCGCGCTGCCCGAGCAGTTCGGCGGCAGCAGCGGCGAGATGGACCTGCGGCTCATGCTCGCGCGGCTCTGGGCGAAGCGCTGGTGGCTCACGGTCAGCGTAGTCCTGTTTACGGGTGGGTTCGTCGCGGCGGCCTTCCTCATGGTGCCGGTGTACCGCGGTACCACCGTGGTGGTGTCGGCGGATGTCGATCGTGGGGGTGCCGGCGGGCTCGGATCGAGTCTGGGGGCGATAGGGGGGCTGGCGTCCCTGGCTGGGATCAACCTGGGCTCCGGCGGCTCTCATACGGAGGAAGCGCTGGCGGTGTTGCGCTCACGCGAATTCACCGAAGGCTTCATTAACGACAACAACCTGATGCCCGAGCTCTTCGCGGATCGTTGGGATCCGGTCGCCAAACGTTGGCGCGGACCCGAGAAGAACTGGCCTACACTCGCCCAGGCCTTCAAATTCTTCGATAACGATGTCCGTAACATCAATCACGACAAGAAGACCGGCCTGATCAGCCTGCAGATCGAGTGGCATGATCCCGTCAAGGCCGCTCAGTGGGCCAACGGACTCATTGCGCGCTTGAACGCCGAGATGCGCACGCGCGAGATAGCCAGCACAACCGCATCTCTTTCGTATCTCGAGAAGGAGCTCGCCTCCACCTCGGCTGTCGATACCCGGCAGGTGATCAATGGATTGATGGAAACACAGATCAACAAACGCATGTTCGCGAATGTTACGGCAGAATTCGCACTACGCGTCGTCGACCGGGCCCTGCCTCCAGACCCGAAGGATATCGTCAGGCCCAAAAAGCTCCTGCTGATCGCGTTGGGTCCCACGTTGGGTCTGATGTTCGGCAGTTTCGTCGTTTTGCTGCTGGGCGATCTGTTGAACGGCCGCCCCGCTCCCAACAAGGCAACCCAGGAATAGTACGCCGATGGCGTCCAGGTACAGTCCTGGTCCACAGAGATCCTCAGTGTGAAGACTACAGCGCGATATCAGATCTGCACGAACTGCATCATGGACACCAGCGATTCGAAGATCACCTTCGACAGCCGGGGATGGTGCGACTACTGCAACAACTATCACCAGAACATTCTGCCGACGTGGCGTCCGAACGTGGACGACACGCAATCACAGAAGCGGATTGCCGACACCATCAAGCGTGACACGCAGGGGCGCAAGCACGACTGCATCATCGGCATGAGTGGTGGTGTCGACAGCTCGTACGTGACGTATCTCGCCAAAGAAAAGCTGGGCCTGAACCCGCTGATTTTCCACGTCGACGCAGGCTGGAACTCCCAGGAAGCCGTCAACAACATCGAAAAGCTGATCGACGCCCTCGGGCTGGACCTGCACACGGAAGTGATCGACTGGAGCGAAATGAAGGATCTGCAGTTGGCCTTCTTCAAGGCGCAGGTACCGCACGTCGATACCCCGCAGGATCACGCTTTCTTCGCGGCGCTCTACAACTTCGCCGCGAAGCACGGCTTCAAATATATCCTCACCGGGGGCAACTATTCGACTGAATGCGTGCGCGAGCCGCTGGAATGGCATTACCACGCATCCGATTTGCGCCAGCTCAAGGACATCCATCGCCGCTTCGGTCGCACGCCTTTGAAGACCTTTCCCTTGACGAACATTTTCACGTACCGGATCTACTATCGGTACGTGAAGGGGATGCGTGTGGTGCGGCCCTTGGATTTCGTGCCGTACGTCAAGGAGCAGGCGATGCAGGAGCTCGCCGATCGCTTCGGCTGGCAGAAGTACTCACACAAACACTACGAGTCCCGCTTTACGCGATTCTACGAAGGATATTGGCTGCCTAGGAAGTTCGGCTACGACAAGCGCCGGGCACATTATTCCAGCCTGATCCTTACGGGCCAGCTAACGCGGGATGAGGCTCTGGCGCGGGTTTCACAGCCGGCGTATGACGTGCAGCAGGCCGAGAAGGACCTGGAATACGTCGCCAAGAAGCTGGACCTGACGGCAGATGAGTTCCGTCAAATGATGGCGGGCGAAAACAAAACGTTTCGTGACTACAAGTCGAGCATGGCGCTGATCGACTCCGCCACGAAGGTCTCCCGGCTGCTCGGCGCCCACCGGGCGCTCATCAGATGATTGGAATCATCAACTACGGGCTGGGCAACGTCAAAGCGTTTGCCAACATCTACAAGCAACTGGATGTCCCTTTCACCATAGTCAGCACGCCGGCCGACCTGCAATCCGTCTCGAGGATCATTCTTCCGGGGGTTGGCGCGTTCGATCAGGCGATGCAGCGTTTGAACCAGTCCGGGATGCGTGACCGTCTGGAAGAGCTGGTGCTCCAGCGAAAGTTACCGGTAGTAGGCGTTTGCGTCGGCTTGCAGATCCTCATGGCCTCGAGCGAAGAAGGGGTGGGCGCCGGATTGGGGTGGATCGATGGAGCAGTCGTGAGAATAGATCACTCCCCCAATGCCGTTCCCCAGCGCGTGCCGCATATGGGATGGAACACCGTGCGTCCCGCCAACGGGGCAGGGTTGTTCAATGGGCTCGACCAGGATGCCCGGTTCTATTTCCTCCATTCCTACGTGGTCCGCTGCAACCAGGCGCAGGACGTACTCGCGGTCACCGATTACGGCAACGAATTCGCGTGTGCGGTGAATCGCGAGAACATTTACGGCGTGCAGTTTCATCCCGAGAAAAGTCACGGATGGGGAATCCGCCTGCTGCAGAATTTCGCGGAGCTTTGAATGCTGCGGCCGAGAATCATTCCATGCCTGCTGGTGAAGAACAAAGGGCTCGTCAAAACCATCAATTTCAAGGATCCGAAATATGTCGGCGATCCGATCAATGCCGTGCGCATTTTCAATGAGAAAGAAGTGGATGAGTTGATGGTGCTCGACATCGATGCAACTGCCGAAGGACGCGAGCCCGACTACGCAATGATCGAGCATCTGGCAGCCGAGTGCCGCATGCCACTGTGCTACGGCGGCGGTATAAGCAACAGCCGCCAGGTAGAGAGGATCATCGGGCTCGGAGTCGAGAAAGTGGCACTCGGCGCCGGTCTGCTGCAGCATCCCGAAATCATCGTTGAGTCGGGCCGCAGCGTCGGCAGTCAAAGCATCGTGGCCGTGCTGGACGTGCGCAAGAAGTCGAAGGGCGGTGAGTACGAAGTCTTCACCCACAACGGCCGGACTCCCACCGGACATGCGCCGGTGCACCTGGCGAAAGAGGCTGAGCGCCTGGGGGCCGGAGAAATCGTACTGAACTCCATCGACAATGACGGGATGATGACTGGCTATGATCTCGAGTTGGTCGGCCGCGTCAGGAGAGAGATTGGTTTGCCCGTGACGTGTCTCGGGGGCGCGGGCTCCCTCAAGGACATGGCCAAGCTCTTCGAGCTCTACGGGCCAATGGGGGGGGCGGCAGGAAGTCTCTTCGTATTCAAGGGTCCGTATAGGGCCGTGTTGATCAACTATCCGAACCGGGCGGCGAAAGAGGCAATCGTGCCTGAGGCCAGCCTTTGATGGAGGGTGATCGTGACAGAACTCAGTACGAGCGAGCACCTCAGGCGCAATTATGAAGACTATTACGAGGACGGCGATTCCGAGTGGCGGCGCCTCGGAGCGCTCGACAAGGTAGCCAACGTCATCTCTCTGTGCGGACGTGTACCGCACGAGAAGGTCCTCGAGATAGGGTCAGGGGAAGGCTCGATACTCCGGCGGTTCTCGGAGGTGAGTTTCGGGCGCGAGTTGTATGGTCTGGAGATATCTCCTTCCGGCGTCCAGGTCACCCTTGAGAAAAAGATCCCACGGCTCGTCGAATGCAGGCTGTTCGATGGCTATCACGCTCCGTACGGTACCGGCTCGTTCGATATCGCGGTACTCAGTCACGTTCTCGAGCACGTCGAGCATCCGCGGCTGCTTCTTTATGAGGCCACGCGCGTGGCGCGGTACGTCTTCGTCGAAGTGCCATTGGAGGATACCTTGAGATTACCGGATGACTACCAGCCGGATCGCGTCGGCCATATCAACTTCTATTCTCCCAGGACGATCCGCCGCTTGCTGCAAACATCTGGTCTGATGGTTCTCGGTCAACTCACCAACAATCCATCGCTGGCCACCTACCGGTTCCAAAAGGGAAGGAAAGGTGTCTTCGACTACTATGTCAAAGAAGCTCTCCGCAGAACCGCTCCGCGCTTGGCCACGGCAGTTTTCGTCTACCATGGGGCGTTGCTCTGCGCGAAGCAGGCGGACGTGACTCGCGCGCAATGATGTTACTCCAGGCATACCGGCGCGCCAGGGTGGCCGCAAAACAACTCCTCATGGTCGAGCCGCGTGTGCGGCGCGAGTTGCGGATGCCGCTGGAATTCCACGGCAACGATTATTGTGGCTGGAGCATTCCACACGGTGTCCTACGCCGCGACTCGGTCGTGGTGGACGTTGGTCTGGGGGAGGATATTTCGTTCTCGAAATCTCTACTGGACCGGTACCAGTGCACGGTGCACGGCTTCGATCCGACACCTCGTGCAATTGCGTACGTCAAATCCTTGCGTTGCGATAACTTCCACCTGCACGAGTATGGTGTGGCAGCGCAGCGCGGCACGGCCACGTTCTACTTGCCCATCAACGAAGCGCACGTCAGCGGCTCGCTGATCAAGGAGAGCCACGTCGGCAACGAGCAGATCCAGGTACAGCTCATCTGCGTGAGCGACATTTTCGAAATGGTCGGAGCGGAGCGGATCAGCCTCCTGAAGCTCGACATCGAAGGTGCGGAATACGACCTGCTCGCTTCGCCCGATTTCGCCAGTTGCGCGTCTCGGATCGACGTGATCTGCATCGAATTCCATCATCGCTGGAAGAACTATGGACCGGGAGCCACGCTGGCGGCGGTGGCGACTCTCAACAGCCTGGGATTCAGATGCGCCTGGCGGGCGGCGGCGACGAATGAGGAGTTTCTTTTCCTGAACTCCCGTTCTTTGAGCTGCTGAGAGCCCGTTGATGGGAGTTGCCGGATCCATTCGCGCGCTCAGCGGGTCGCCGATCGCCAAGCGGCTTCTGACCACCACGCTATGGTCGGCCGTCGGGGATCTTATGTCCAAGGGGGCGATGTTGTTGTCGCTGGTCCTGGCGGCACGAATCCTGGGAAAGGGCGCCTATGGTGAGTTTGGTCTGGTGCGCTCGACCATCAGCACTTTCGCTACATTCGGCGGAGTGGGTCTCGGATTGACCGCGAACAAGTTCGTGGCGCGTTTTCGGGACGCGGACAAGCCCTATAGCGGCCAGATCATCGGCTCGTCGTACGTTCTGGCGGCGAGCTTCGGGGGATTGATCGGTCTGGCCGTGTTCGCGTCCGCAGGCTACCTGGTGCGGGTCATGCTGGATGCGCCGCAATTGGAAGGAGCATTGCGCATCGCGGCTTTCCTGCTGTTTCTCGGCTCGATCAACGGCGCGCAGCTCGGGATACTCCAGGGACTCGAGGCTTATCGTCGACTGGCGGTGGGCGCCGCGGTTCAGGGAACGGCGGCTCTCGTCTTCATAGTACTCGGTTCCTGGTACTTCGGACTCGATGGAGCCCTCGCCGGATTGCTCATCTACACCCTCGGTGGTGCGGTCATCTTCCAGGGCTTGATTTACAGGGAGACGCGCCAGCAGGGCATACGGATCTCCTACCATAGCCTCGACAAGATCTGGCCCATCTTCTGGTCCTTCAGTGTACCCGCGGCGTTGATGGGCATTGCCGTCGCACCGTTCAAGTGGCTGGCGGAGGTCACGCTGGCGAAGCACTCCGGTTTCCAGAATCTCGGCGTGTTTCACGCCTCGATGACGATCGCGAACATCATCCTGGCATTGGTTTCGACGTTGAATGCTCCGCTGATATCCCTGGTAGCGAACTTGCCGGACGCGAAGGCATCGAGCCGCGTGTTGTACGTGAATCTGTACGGGTCCTGGTACGTTTTCCTGCTGCTCGCGACGCCCCTGGTGATCTTTCCGGAGTTACCCGGCCTTCTCTTCGGGGCGCGGTATCAGAGTCCGGAGCTCCAGGCAGCCAGTCTGCTGCTCATCCTGTATTGCGGTCTCCTGGTGTATTACCAGGGCATCATGCGGTTCGTGACACAGCACGGCACCATGTGGTTCGGGCTGTTCACGAATCTGTGTGAGGGGGCCACGCTCATCGTTGCCTTCCACTACCTCGGCAAATACGCGGCGGTCGGCCTCGGCCTCGCCTACATCAGCTCATATGTTGTGCGTGTGCTTGTGACGACACCGGTGCTGCTCACGAAAAAGATCGTGTCGCCCGCGCTCATTTTCGACAAGTACTTCATCGGAACGCTGTTACTGTTCGTCGCCCTCGTGGCCTTGCGTATCGGCTACACACCATGACCTTCGTGCTGCTGATCAACGTGATCGCTGTGGGTTTCGCGGCAGTGCTGCCGAACGATTTCCTGATGTTCAATTCGTACGTGCTGTACGGGCTGCAGTTCGCGACGATGATCCCGTACCTGCTGCGCAAGGCGCGCTTCATCGAGAACCTCTTCCTGCCCACGTTTTTCGTGCTCGTCTACTTCCTGGTGAATCTCACGCTCGGCAGCTATCTGGTGCCGCGAGACTACGGTTGGGACAAGCAATTCGCGGATGTCTCGATGGGCATCCACAACTACAACCTGATCGTCCCGTTCCTGTTGCTGTCGAACATCATTCTCTTTCAGCTGACGATGCGCGCGCTGCGGCAACTCAACAGGTCCGCCGAGATCACCCGCGCGATAGCACTCCAGGGGGCGGATCGCGTCAGTCAGCGGGCCCTGCTGCAGTTTCCGTTCTTTCTGCTAGCGTTCGGGGCGATCGCGTATTACGACGTCTACAGCTCGTTCAGTTTCCTGTTCACCATTCTGATCGTGCACCTGACGGATCCGTCGTTGCGCGGCAAATGGTATCGTTATCCCATCTACGCAGCCTATCTGCTGACCTGCGTTGCGCTGGATTTCGACAACAAGCGCGAGATTGCGATGGTGTTGTTCCTCATCATCTTTCTCGAGGTCTACTATTCGCGTTCCTTGTTGACGTTCTCGCCGCTGCGTATCGCGGGTTACCTGTTTGCAGGGTGTGCTTTTTTCGGGCTCGTGCTGACGGCCTCGGTATTGCGCGGTTATGGCGACTTCCCCGTGTCGTCCCTTTTCGATGCGCTGTGGTACGTCCCTCAATACATGGGTTCGGACATGTTCGTCGATGGCATCACCGACAACCTGGAGCTGAACTACAACTACGGAGTGACGATCACCGCCATAGACCATGCGTTGCGCGGCTTGATCAACTACCAGTATGGAGCTTCACTGGTGAAGGTGCTGTTCCTGCCCTTGCCGCGCGACCTGTTTCCCTTCAAGCCCGAAAGTATGATGCAGCTGTTCAC